>NZ_JBHUSC010000032.1:0-81553 GCF_042673805.1 Streptomyces sp. NPDC057010
GGGGCCCGCGCTTCGCTTGGGCCTGGGGAGAGCCCCCCTCGCTGCGCTCGGGGGGCCCGCTTCGCGGGCCAGGGTCGCCCTTCGGGCGAAGGCCGCCCGCCCCGCTTCGCTTGGGCGTTATTGGAACCGCCTCGCTGCGCTCGGCGGGGGCCCGCTTCGCGGACCCGCGCCGGCCTTCGGCCGGAGGCTCGACGCGAGGCGCGGCTTCGCCGCGCCAAAGCCGGCCCGAAGGGCCGGCGTCCTGCGCTTCGCTCCGGAGTGGTTCGGGATTCCGCTTCGCTCCACCCGAACGGCCTGGTCCGCAGGCCTGAGTGATCCCGTTTCACGGGGTCCGGTCCCTATCCCCGTTGGCGGGTTCCACTCCGCTCCCCACCCGGATCCTTCCGGCTCCGCCTCCAGGATGGGCCGCCGCTTCGCGGGCCCGGCTGGCAACAGCGGAGCTGGCTGCGTCGCCTTCCTCTCCTATTCCTGAAGTTTCATTCAGCTCCCCCATAGAAAATGATCAAGGTCAGGCATCCTGACTCCACGCCGCTGATCTTCAACAAGATCTGAGCCAAAGCACCCAGGTCCACTCAGCAGCACTCTCATCCCCGTGGATCCCGACCATGGGGAACAGAACTTAAAGGAAGCCACGATGAAGACACTTCAGTGGGCCCGCTCGTTTCCCGCGAGGCGGGGACTCGCACGAACCGGAGCAGCCCTGAGCGCCGTATGGATCGCCTGGGCCGGAGTCGGCACCTACGCCCACGCAGCCCCAGTAGCAAACGGATCTCCGGTATCCATCGTCAAGGTCGCTGACGAGTCCGGAGCCCTCTACGACATCGACTGCCGGAACAAGAGCATCGGCAACACCGGCGGCCACATCGACTGCAAGGGCCACGCCAAAATGCGACTCAAGTCCATATGCGGCGGTCCGGACACGGATAAGTACAGCGCGTGGACGGACCTGAACACCAACACCTACCAGCGCTTCTACGCCGTCGACTGCACGTTCAGTCTCCACGACATCGAAGTCCAGGCAAAGTAGCCCCCCTCTCCGGCAGCGAATCCATGGCAGACAAGGAATAGTCCAAAGTCCGCCAAACGATCTCCGACGGCCAAGGCGGAGTCCGCCTGCGGGCCAAAGGGCCCGCAGGCGGACAAGGGTTGCAGCCAAGGCAACCACGGCTACTCTCGGCCCTCACCTCACAGCCGGACCGGAAGCTGCGGGCCGCCGCCCGTCGGGCCCACAGACGGCCGATGAAGCCTCGTATTGCGTTACCAGTAGCCGAACGAGAACCTACTGGCGGATACACCCGCGCAGGAGTGCGTTCGAGGTCCTTCCCCTTCTCGAGAGGCCGTCCAAGGCCAGGGCTTCGTTCACCTCCCCCGCGTGCTTCACTATAGAGCCCGGATAGAAACGGGAACGTGGTCACTGTGGCGATCCGACTGCAGGGCCGGGGCCGCTGCTGTCGGGGATCAGTGAAACTGCGCAACGCTCAACCAACCTGCACAACCCCAGGCCAGAAGCATGACGACTGCTCAGAGACACTGAGCTTGACGTTTATCCAGTTCGCCGGGGCTTGGTGGCGACCTTGTGGCGTGCGGGTCGGGTGTAGGACTCGCCGGTGGCGAGGACGCGTCCGACGTCGTGGCGGGTGGCGGGTCGCCGGTTCTTCGAGCCGAGCGGGCGGCCGGGGCCGGGTCGGGTGGGTTTCGGTGCACGAGCTGGTGTGCCCGTCTTCGCGCGTAGGTTCCTGAACCCTCGGCGTACCCGGGCGGGGGTGAGCCTGTCCGGTTCCGCCGGCCGTTCCCACGGTCGGCGGAGATCGGCCGTGAGAGGGCGGGCGAGGCGGAGCTGCGCGTGTGCGGCGAGGAGCCAGGTCCAGCGGTCGGCCGCGGCTGAGTCGCGGAGCTTGGGGCGGGTCCAGCCGAGGGTCTGCTTGAGCAGGCGGAAGGTGTGCTCGACGTCGAACCTGCGGAGGAACGCCTGCCAACACCTGTCGACGTCTTCGGGACGGGCGCTGGTGCCCGACCACCACAACCAGACGGGCTTGTTGACCCCGCCGTTGGGCAGTTTCGCCACGGTCAACCGGATCAAGGTGCCCTCGATGATCGGCAGCGGCCCTTCATGATCCCCCCACGCGGCTCTGCGGGTCAGCCGGGGGTGGAGCCGGTCCCACGCCTGCTCGATCGCGGTCCCGTACCGCTTTGTGTCGGTCGAGGTGACCGCCGCCACCTCGCCCCAGGTCTCCGGATCGCCGAAGACGAACTCGCCACCGTGCTTCGGGGGGCGCCCGCCGTGCGGCGGGCAGATCCACGGAACGGGGACCGGCTTTCGCATGACCCGGTCCGAGCGGAGTCGCCCCAGGATCTCGATCGGTATGTCGGCCAGGAGATGCGCGATACGAGGCGCGTCGTAGCCGGCGTCGAGGACGACCAGGACTTCGGGATCACCCCGCCGCCACTGTCTGGCCGCGACGAGGCGTTCAACGACCTCGCGGACCTGGGCGGCGGTGACGCCGGCCAGGTCCGCGCCGGGTTCCAGCCGGATCGCGTCCAGCAGTGCGGTCCACGACGTTCGGCCGGTCTCCAGGGCGGCGACGATCGAGTACAGCCAGCCGGGCACCATCTGGTGGCTTGCCCAGGCCCCGGCCGAAGGTGTGGCAGAACGACCGGTCCGAGCACGTGTCCGCGTCCGGTCGCAGCCACGGCGAGACGTCCACCGCGAGCACGAGACGCCCGTCGGCCGCCCGGGGCAACGGCACTCCGGCCAGCGCCCGGCGCAGCCGGGCGACGTCGATGCGGCCCTGGTTCAACCCGGCGTAGAGGGCGCCGTGCCCTCGGCGGTGCTCGGGGGCGAGGGCCAGGTCCACGAGCGTGCGCACCGGACAGTCCGTGCACAACAACGCGTCGCACAGCTCGAACAGGGCATCACTTCGCGAGAGCAGGCAGGCGTACACCTCGGTCCGGAACGCCGTCACCGCCGCGAACGCGTCTCGTTGAACCCCGTGCTCGACCCGTTCCACGATCCGCCCTCCACCCGCCGCGCCGACCTCTTCCCGCAGGATCAGGCTCCGGCCCCACGGACGCGCCGTGAACAGGAAACACCCCGAACAAGTTCGATCCCCGTTCGACGGCGGGCCAAAAGCATCAAGGTGAGTGCCTGTACTCCATCGTCAACGGCTGCTCGGTTTGTGCGTCCCTCCCACGCCGAGGTCTAGGCGCATGGCCTCCCGCATGGTCTTCAGGGGCGGCCACAAGTCCCTCAGCAGGCGCTTGGCCCGCTCAATCGTGTCGTCCGGCTGGGGAACGCCGCAATCGATACGTCGCACCACCCCGTAGAGGATGCTGATCAGGTCGTTCACACTGCGGACCTCGTCCAGCACTTCGTCCGAGACAAGCATCTGTGCTTCGTCGTACTGGACCCGGTGGGCAGTCATTGCTGTGGCGGCAGTCTGGCGAATCTCGTCTGTCAAGGTATTGGTCACGATGGCCTGGACATAGTCGGCCAGCGCGTAACGACAGTTGCGTGCATGGCTGTTGACACCGACGTAACAGTTACGAAGGTTGTCAAGGCGCTGACGCTCACTCTCCCGGCTCAGCGTCCGAAGGGATGCGCGTTGAGCCAGATAACCCGATGCCACGGTTCCACCGACACCGGCGATACCGACGAACAGAGTGGCTAGGGCTGCGTCCACCGGGTCAGTACAGCACTCCAGGCTCACGTTCGTATGCCCGGCATGGCACCGTCGCCGGTTCATCACACAGTGCGCGTAACGATTACCGTTGCAGGGGCCAGAACTCGCGAGCATGCCCGAGGTTCAACTTCGGGCCGGAACGTTAAACGACAAGCTGACCAGCGACAGCTGTCGCCGATTATTGAAGTTGCTCGGTGCCGGGTGAACCTGAGCAGGCCTCAAGTCCCAACCTTGTTCCTGTTCCGGTCACCTGCTATCGAGACGCCTCCAATAGCCAGCGTGGAGGCTGAAGTTCGCGCAGACCGTAGTCAGGTGGCAGCCACCTCTTCTTCCTTCTGTCCATGGTCTTCTGGGTGTGGGGAGGCTGGTATAGGCACCCATACGTCCGCTCAGGTCCCGGCGCAGCCCAAGGACGCCGGTAGTGGACCGTACACACAGGCCAGATGGTCTTCTCAGCCGGTTTCGGAGCCGGTGCCGTTCCTTTTCCGCGGCCGACGGCATTTGGGGCGCGGCGGCTGCGGTGGGTGCGGCTTGCAGCTCTCGGCGAAGGCGGTCAGGGACGGTAGGCCGGTACTGCCCATCGGATCGGTGAAGAGCGCACCGTTGGTGCCAGCCTTGAGCCTCCAGCGGACGTGGACGGTATCGAGCTGGGTAGTCGAGGCCGCGGTGAACACCCCGTGGCGAGGTGCGCCGCGAAGTACGGATGCGCGGTGGCACGGGAAGCCGCCAGGCGACCTCCGTCTCGGTGAGGTCAGGCATCACCGGCGGGAAGCAGTACTTTGTGGCACTCCGCCCGGTGGAGAGCTTCGAGCTGGCTCGCCAGCTCCTGCCGGGCGGTCGATGTCCTTGCGTACCCGATCCGGACCGGCCGCTCGGTACGGGGCGCGGGCACGATGGCGAACGCCGGGCCCTCCTTCCACGCGCGGCCCGGGTGCCGGTCGGCGGGGACGAGGACGAAGCGCGGGGTGTGGTACTTCGCGGCGGTCTTCCCGCTCCGGGTCCGGCAGGGGCTACCGGCGGGCGCGTCACAGTTCGGGCAGTCGTAATGTCCTACCGCCAATGCGGCACCGCCCTGCCACGAGCCAGGGCCTCGCAGCCGATCCCGCCGCCTGCGTGCCACTCCAGCGTGATGCGCAAGGCCCCGGATCCGGACCGGAACCGGTCGGTCAGCCGGACCTCGCCGAGCACCGCCAGCGGGCCCGCACCCGGTGCGGTGAGGCGGGTCAGCGTGGCTCCGACCGCACCCGCGGCCAAGGCGGCCAGGGCGTCGGTGTCCGTGGCGTCGGCGACCCAGCCCGACAGGTGGTCGGTGCCCTCTACGTCGTCGGCAAGGCCCAAGCCACGGGGCAACCAGCCGGAACCGGCCTTCTCGTGGGCGAGCAGCCACGCGACGGGGGACGGGCTCTCCCTCTCAGGGGCGGAAGGGCCCCGCTCATGTCTCCGGGCTCGGTCTCCAGCACCTCGCGGTCGACCGTCAGCATGACGAGGAAGAAGATGAGTGCCGGGAGGATCGTCGATGCCGTGATCAGCTCCAGCAGCGCGGCGCCCGGCAGCGCGACCATGAGGACGACCCCGAGGGCGAAGATCAGGACGGTCGCCGGGATGGGGGTCTGCGTCCGCGGACTGACGAGCCGCATCAGCCGATGGGCCGGGAAACGCCCATCGCGGGCCATCGCGAAGACAAGGCGAGCGCACGCCGTCAGAGTCACGACCCCGGCGCCGAAGAACGCGAACGTGACGGCGACCAGCAGCACCCGCTCCATGACCGGACCGAGCTGATCCCGCATGATCGCCGCGACCGGTGAGCCGCTGGCGGAGATCCGCGGGTTGTCCTTGATCACGACGGTGAGCGCGATCAGGAACAACATGCCAAGGACCGCGGCCGCCACGATCGCGCGCGGAACGGTGCGGTGCGCGTCCTTGGCCACCACGGCGACCGCCAGAAAGCAGAAGGAGAGCCAGCCGAACCTCCAGCCGACCTTCGGGTTGGCCAGCCGCGAGCCGCGAACTGCGCAACCACAGAGCCACCAGGATCAGCCCCGCACCCGCGACCGGACGCAGCCAGATCCCGACCGGCCCGGCCGTCCTCAGCACGTCGTCGTACGTCCCGAAGATGCCGACCGCCACCGAGACCAAATCGCTGCCGTCCGCGCCGCCGGCACCGTTGCGACCGTCCCTCGGACCCTCCGCCACGTCGGCCACCTCGGCTTCCGCAGGCAGCGGCAGAGCCCCACTCGGTGTCTTCCCTAATGGGCGCTCCTCCGATGACCATTTCCCCCGCGGACCGGACCCTGGCGGCGACGTCCACGGACGGAGTGTTCGTGGGCGCCGGTGGGCATGCGGGTGAGTTCATCGTGACGTTGTCGGTGTGGCGCCGGCGGTGGCGTGCGGGGCGGTGCGGCGGGGGCTGAAGTCGTAGTGGACTCCTGTGAGCTGTTCCGACAGGTCCCACAGGCGGCGGGCGGTCGCGGGGTCGGTGGCTGATTCGACCGGCTGTACGAGGGTGGGGTGGCCCTTGGCCTCGTTGCGTCCGTCCGGTCCGATGAACTGGCCGCCCTGGGCGTTCGGGGCAGCGGCCGCGTAGAGCTGGTTGAGTGCGCCCGTCTCCATGTCCTGGGCGACGAGCCGGTTGGTGACCTTGAGGATCGCCTTGAGCAGCCCCGTCGGTCCGGACGACTGGAGGTTCGTCGCCGAGTAGCCGGGGTGGGCCAGCACGCTGCGGACCGGGACGGCGTTCGCGCGCAGTCGCCGGTCCAGTTCCAGGCCGAACAGCACGTTGGCGTACTTGGACTGGGCGTAGAACCCGCGCGGTGTGTAGGAGCGTGAGCCGTCGAGGTCGTCGAAGTGGATGGCTCCGTTCTTGTGCAGGGTCGAGGAGACCGTCACCACGCGCGGGTCGGTTCCGGCCCGCAGCCGCTCCAGGAGCAGGCCGGTCAGCGCGAAGTGCCCGAGGTGATTGGTGCCGAACTGGGACTCGAACCCCTGCTTGGTGAGGGCGCGCGGCGGCATCATGATGCCCGCGTTGTTGACGAGCAGGTCCAGGGGTGTGTCGAGGGCGTCGGCGAACGCGTGGACCGAGTCCAGGTCGGCCAGGTCCAGGGCGCGCAGTTCCGCGGTGGCTTCGGGGAGCTCTGCGCGGAGTCCGTCCAGCGCGGCTCGGCCCTTGTCCTTGTTTCGCGCGGTGAGGATGACGTGGGCGCCGTGGCGGGCGAGTTCACGGGCGGTGATGTAGCCCAGGCCGCTGTTGGCACCGGTCACCACGACCGTGCGGCCGCTCTGGTCGGGGATGTGGTCGGCCGTCCACCCGGGGACGGTGAGGGCTGTGGTCATCGGGCGTCTCCATCTGGTTGCTGCGGAGTGCGGAGCAGGTCGTCGACGCTGGCCGCCAGCAGCCGGTGCAGGTGGGCGCGGTCGACGGGGAGTTTGCGGATGGCGTGCAGGGCGGCGAGGCCGTGCGCGGTGGCCCAGATGCGGGCGATGCGGTCCTCGTAGGGGTCCGTGATCCCCAGGGCGTCCGCGATCACGGCGCCGACCTCGGCACCTTCGGTGACGGTTTCGGCGGCGGGCACGTGGACGCCGCCGAGGCCGTACATCACCTGGTAGAGGTCCGGCTCGTCGAGTGCGAAGTCCAGGTAGGCGGCCGCCGCCGTCTGGACGGACGTACCGCGCGAGCGCATGATGCCGGCGAGCCGGACGAAACCGTCCCTGACGAAGGCCAGCAGGATGTCGTCGCGGCCCTTGAAGTAGCGGTAGGCGTAGTTGGCGGAATAGCCGATCCGGTCGGCCAGGCGGCGCATGCTCACCGAATCCCAGCCGTCGGCGCGGGCCATCTCGCGGGCGGCCTGCAGGATCTCGGCCCGTGCTTCGGCCCGTTCCCGCTCCCGGCGCTCCCGGGAAGGGGAGGGCTTGGATCCCTGCGCGGAAGGTGTCATGCCGCGTCGCCCTCTTCCCGGCTCCGCAGTCCGGCGGGCTCACCGGGCATGCTCATCGGGGCCAGCAGGCCCAGCTGGGTGAAGAACTCGACGGTGTTGAGCTCGTCCCAGTGCTCGACCGCCATGCCGTCGTCCCGTACCCGCCAGATGTCGAGCGACCGCATCTCCACCGGGCGGCCGGTGGGCTCCTCTCCGAGGAGCGACCCCAGGTGAGTCGCGTGGTAGGTGAACCTGCCGGCCACCCGGTCCCCGTCGGCCATGACGTCCTCGAGGGTGACCCGGGTGTCGGGGAAGGCGGCGAACCAGCGGCCCCAGAACGCCCGGTTGGCCTCGCGGCCGTCCTCGACGTAGGGGTTGTGGTTGACGTAGTCCTCGGCCACGAAGCCGTCCACGGCGTCGGGGTCGTGGCCGTTCATCAAAGCGGCGAACGCGTGCGCAACAGTCGGGTGGGACATCAGAACCTCCGGTCGCTGGTCTCTGGTTACACCGTACACGTTGTGTACGGTGTAACCAATAGTGGATCGGCCCTACCGGACGACGAGTTGGATCGGCCGGCCGCCTCGAAGCACCCTGCGGAACGGCCTCCACGCTCATAGCCGCCAGCGCTGCCCGGTCGCTCCATGACAGCGGGGAGTGCTGACGCAATGGGATAGCGTCCGGCACATGGCGCTGCCGACAAGGCTGCTGCCGGCGTACGGCTCGTGGAGGACCTGGTTGCTCGGGGCCCGGGTTCGAGGACGCCTACGAGTGCCACGTCTCCAACGAGAACGGAGTGCTCCCGCACGTGTTCTTCAGGGACGTCGTCCAGGACGCCATGTGGGGCGAGCTGGAGCCCCCGCCCGATGCCGTCGCCGTCCATCAGCACGCCCGGGGCGATGTCGGGCAGCTGCCCGTCAGCGTCGACCAGGTCGGCCAGGACGCGGTAGTGCCGTTGCCAGTCGAGTGGCCGGGGGCAGTTCCAGTCCCGGGGGCCCACGGGGAGGAGGTTGCAGTCGAGGGTGGGGCGGAGCCGGTCTCGTGAAGCTCGGCGTCGACTGGGCTTGGCCCGATTCGGCCTTGAGAAGGCGAGACCCCGAGGCGGTGACGGCCTCGGGGTCTCGTGCGTCGAAAGAGCAGGGGCATCTCCCCCGGGTGCCCGGTGCGAGTGGCGCGCTGCCGTCTTCTCGACCAGCGGCCCATTCGCTCTCGGGCTGCCCGGTCAGCGTCGGTGCAGGGTCTGCAGTGCGTCGATGAGGATCTTCGGCTCGTACTGGCCCTTGTAGACCGGTGGGGGCTGCCTGTCGAGCCCCAGCAATTGGGCGACGGCGGTCCAGGCGGTGCGTACGGAGTACTCGACGGTGAAGACCACGTCGTCGGGGACCTCGGCGTACTGGCCGATGAAGGCCAGGTTGGTGGAGCCGGCGGGCACGACCTGGGGGCGGTCGCCGGCCTTGCGGACCAGGAACTGGCTGGTGATGTAGGGCATCTTCGCCGGGATCACGAGGGAGCCGTCCAGGATCCGCTGACGCTCGGAGAACGGCAGATGCCGCAGTACCTCGTCAAGGATCTCCCTGCCAGTGCACTCGGACATGGGCTTGCCCACGAAGTCGCCCCGCCTGTCGGGGAACAGCGCGTATCCCCACCACACGAACGTGTCCTCGGGCTGGTCCCGGAAATGCGGCTGGTGGTTGAGCACGATGGTCAGCAGCCAGCTGGACTCCTTGAACGTGATCAGGCCGCCCTTGCCCGCCTCGCTTCCGCTGAACTCCTCCATCAGCTTGAAGAAGAGCGGGTCCTTGGTGGTGACCGTGAACGACTCCCAGGTGGAGTCCTTGATGTGGGAGTCGAACACCTTCGGGTCGCCCAGTCCGGGGCGCTTGGCGGCCAGGGTCTCCCACAGCTGCCAAGCCCCGCTGGAGGACGTGGTGTCCAGGGCGGGGACGGTATCGGTGGAGCCCAGGGTGGAATTCGCGGTCATGGAGCCGTTCGTCACCATCACCAGGTCGTCCGGGCCGATGGCCGTCCGGCCGGCCTTCCCGCCGCGCTCCCAGACGATCGCCTCGACGGTCAGCGCGTCGCCGTCGGCCAGGCTCAGGTCGGTGACGCGGGTGCCGAGCCGGACGGTGACACCCTGAGCGGTCAGCCACGCCAGGAGGGGCCGCACGATCGAGTCGAATTGATTGAACCGGGTGCGGTAGATGCCCGACATGGTGTCGAAAGACTTGAACAGGTGGACGAAGCGGTTGAGGTAGCGACGGAACTCGATCGCGCTGTGCCAGGGCTCGAACGCGAACGTGGTGCACCACATCGCCCAGAAGTTGGTGGTGAAGAACTCCTCGTGGAACAGGTCCGAGATCCGCTTGCCGTCCAGGAGCCTCTCGGGCGTGGCCACGCACTTCACGAGTTCGAGGCGGTCCCGTTCCGAGAACGTCATCGCGTGCGCGTCGATGATGCTCCCGTCGGCGTCGACGAGGCGGGCGTGGTCGTCCCAGGCGAAGTCCTCGTGGAACGCGAACGTGTCCTCCGTGACCGACTTGGCCGGGTCGTCCAGCGACGGGATGGAAGCCAGCAGGTCGTACGTGCAGCCGAAGTGGATCTCGAACATACGGCCGCCGCGCATGGTGTACCCGGTCTCGGGGGATCCCTCCGCATCCAGGCTCCCGCCCTCGCGGTCCTGTTCCTCCAGGATCACGATGTCGTGCCCCGAGAAGCCGCCCTCGCGGATCAGGAACGCCGCCGCCGCGAGCGACGCGATCCCACTGCCCACCAGATATGCCTTCGCCACTGCCGTTCCCTCTATCCGATACGCGCCGCCTTGCCAGGGCCGCGGGCATGCGGCCGCCTCGGGCGGGAGAGCCCTCCATGGGTTCCCTGGCGCGCCCGGCGGTATACAGGAGCAGGCTCCGGGTCCCTGGTTCAGCCCAGCGCACGTCCTGCCGGCGGGTCAGGCGCCGGGGGTGGCGCTGATCTGCTTGAAGCCTGCGGCGTCGCCGACGAGGGCGAAGGGGCTCCAGGAACCGGTCGAGTAGTTGCCGTTGGTGTTGTAGATCCGGTCGTCCGAGCCGATGGCGTAGAGCTGTACGGTCTTGTCCGCGGGGGTGGCCGCGAGCTGCTTGAAGCCGGCTGCGTTGCCGACCACGTCGTAGCCGCTCCACGTACCGGTGGAGTAGTTGCCGTTGGTGTTGTAGATCCGGTCGTCGGAGCCGATCGCGTACAGCCGGACCGTGCCCTCGCTCGTCGTCGTGGCGGCGACCTGCTTGAAGCCGGCGTTGTTGCCGACCAGGGCGAAGGGGCTCCACGTGCCGGTGGAGTAGTTGCCGTTCGCGTTGTAGATCCGGTCGTCGGAGCCGATGGTGTAGAGGCGGACGGTGTTGCCGGTCGCGGTGGCGGTGATCTTCTTGAATCCCGCGGTGCCGTCCACCAGCTGCAGGGTGGTCCAGCTGCCCTGGGCGTAGTCGGCGCTCTTTCCGTACACGCGGCCGTCCGCGCCGAGGGCGAAGAGGCGGACCGTGTTGCCGGTCGCCGCGACCGAGATCTGCTGGAAGCCCTGCGTGTTGTCGACGAGCTGGAAGCCGGTCCAGGTGCCCGTCTTGAAGTTGCCGCGGTCCTCGTAGATACGGTCGTCCGCGCCGATCGCGTAGACGTGCACCTCGTCGCCCACCCGGATCGAGGTGGTCTGCCTGAAGCCCTGCGTGCCGTCGACGGTCTTGTACCCGTCCCACGTACCCGCCGAGTAGTTCCCGTTGTTGCCGTACACCCGGCCGTCCGCACCGATCCCGTACAGGTGGACCGTCGCAGACACCGCGGCGGTGGGCGGGACTTCCGGGTAGGGGTCGGCGTGGTCGTCGGCGAGACCCGCGGCCGCTCCGCAGGTGCCCCAGGCTCCGGCGCCCTGGCCCGCGAGGATCTTCTCGGCTATCAGGATCTGCTGCTGCTTGGTGGCCTGGTGCGGGTACGCGGCGTACTGCTGGCCTCCGTAGGAGTCCCACGTCGGCTTGTATATCTGGAGTCCGCCGTAGTAGCCGTTGCCCGTGTTGATGCTCCAGTTGTCCGTCGACTCGCAGTGGGCGACCTTGTCCCAGGTGGCGACGGAGGCGGCGCTCGCCGTACCGGCGGGCACCAGGGAGAGGGCGAGACCGGCCAGGGTCAGGCCGGCCAGTGCGGCGATCTTCGTGCGGGGACGGACGGTTGCAGACATGGGGATACCTCGGTTCGGTGGTTCGGCGTGTGTGCGGAGGGCCGGCTGACGGGCGCTGCGGTCCTATGACCAGCCCATGGAGTCCGTGGAGGCTGCGGCCTGCTCGGCGGCGACCGCGGCGGCCTGGGCGATACGGGTGCGGAGCATGGTGGTGTCCTCTTCTGACGGTTCGAGCGACGGATTGGTGTCCTCAACCGGCCTGCGTCCCGCGGTGGCGCTGTCCGGTCCTGGCCCGCCGGGAGCTGCTCCCTGCCGGCGAGAACCACTTTCGTCGCTGGTCAGAAGGGGTGGAAGGGGATCGGGGTGGCCCGAAGCGGCATTGGACCAATCAGTCCAGCGAAGGCTCGGAAGCCTCCGAGGCGGGCGGTCGGTCTTCGAACGCGGCTGCCATGAGCGGCACTTCCGCCCCCAGTGGCGTCCAGTCCGCGAGCTCGGGGCAGCGCGAGAGCAGCAGGCGGATCAGGATGGCCGCGCGCTCCTCCGCCGCCGCGAGGCTGCCCGCACGCAGGTACAGGCCGATCACGGGATCCGGCCGGGCGTGCGGATGGACACTGATGTGCTCGGCCCCGTCGTCCGGGCCGAGACGGGAACGGATCAGCGAGCGCAGGTCCAAGACAGCGGGGGCGTCGCGCGGTGCGCGCAGGCCGGCGTGGACGAGATACATGGAGTCGACTCTTCCAACGGTCGACTTCCTTGTCAGGCGTTGCGATGTGGCCCGTTCGGGCCATGGCCTATTGCGGCCACATCGTGGTCCGTTCACGGATCTCGCCTTCGGGCCGTGTGCGGATCATCCAGGACTTCTGGGCGCCTCGCACAGCGTTGCTGCGGCTGGGCGGGATTCAATCAAGCGGTCGCAGAGAGCAGGTGCTTGACGGCACGTGAACTACCGGCCGGCTTTTCAGGGGGATCAGGGTGCTGACGGCATTGGGACTCGACACGGTGGCGGAGGCGGTCTACCGCGCGATGCTGGCCGATCCGGCGGGCGGCGTCGCCGAACTCGTCGCGCGGGTGGGCAGGAGCGAGGAGGAGGTGCGGGACGCTCTCGACACGTTGAGCGAACTTGCTCTCGTGCGGCCGTCGGCAGAACGGGAGGGGGGCCTGCGGGCCGTCTCCCCGGATGTCGGGATGGAGGCCCTGATGGCCCGCCAGCAGGCCGAGCTGGCGGCGCAGCAGCTGCGTCTGGAGTCCTCGCGGAGTGCGGCCGCTCAGCTGATCGCCGAGTACGCCGACCTGCGGCCCGCGGCCGCCAGCCCCGGGGTCGAACACCTCATCGGTATAGACGCGATCCGCGACACGCTCGCCCGGCTGACGCGTGATGTCGCCACGGACGTCATGGCGTTCCTTCCGGGCGGCGCACAGCCGCCGGCACAGCTCGACGCATCGCGTCCGCTGGACGAGGAGCTGCTGGGCCGGGGGGTGCGGATGCGCAGTGTCTTTTTGAGCAGCGTCCGCAATGACCAGAACACGGTCGACTACGCGAACTGGCTGTCCCGGCTCGGCGGGCAGGTGCGGACGGTTGCGTCCCTGCCCACCCGGATGATCATCACTGACCGTGCGACCGCTGTCATCCCGGTCAACAGTGAGGATTCGGGGGCCGCTGCGGTCGTCCTGACCGGCCAGGGCACTCTCACCGCGCTGTGCGCGCTCTTCGAGACGGTCTGGGCGGGGGCGCAGGTACTGGGTGAGGCAGTGGTGCGGGACGGGCACGGTCTGAGCCCTCAGGAGGCGGCCACCATCGGCCTCCTCGCCCAGGGACACACGGACGAGGCGATCGCCAAACGGCTCGGCATTTCCCAGCGCACGGCACGGCGGATCGCGACGGACCTGATGGGCCGGCTCGATGCGCGCAGCCGCTTCGAGGCGGGTGTCCGTGCGGTCCAGCAGGGCTGGCTGCCCTCGGACCCCGTCTGACAGCGGCCCGCCCGGGCCCCTTTGGGCCAAGGCCCTTTACGTCCAGCGGATTGCACTTCCGCAGGTCAGGGACCCGGGACAGAGTTGATCTCGAAGCGCCGGACGGAAGTTCGAGCGCTACCGATCGATTCTGTGGGGGGAACCACCATGTCCCAGTCCGTCCGTGTCTCCGCGTCTTCGCTGCGCCGCTCCGTCTCCTTCGCGGTCACCTCCGCGCTCTCGGTCGCGGCGCTGGGCGTCCTCGGAGCGGCCCCGGCCAGCGCCGCCACGATCGGCGAGACCATCGCCTCCGCGGCCAGGGGCGAGACCGGGAACGGGCCCTGCGCGCACGGTGGATACGTCGGCGGCCCGAACCAGAACAGCAGCTGCAGCAACGGCCAGCGCACCCACGCCTGGTGCGCGGACTTCGCCGGCTGGGCGTGGGCCCAGGCCGGGGTCGCCGGCCGGGGCACGCTGACCGACATGGCCAACAGCTTCCTCGACTACGGGAACAAGTACGGCACCCGGTCGAACACGCCGCACGTCGGCGACGCGGTCGTCTACAACATGAACGACGGCACCTACATCAACGACCACGTCGCCATCGTGACCGCCATTTCCGGCGACAGCGTCACCATCACCGGCGGCAACGAGAGCAACGCGGTCCACACGAACACGACCACCAACTGGCGTGTGGGGCAGTCCCCGTTCGGCCAGGTCATCACCGCCTACATCTCCCCGCTGGGCAGCGGCGAGGAAGGCACTCCGCAGACCCCGGCGACCGCCGCGGTGTCCCCGACGGTCCACCTGTACGGGATCGGCTCGGACGGCCGGGTGTACGGCAACAACGCGAACTACTCGGCGGGTACGTGGGACGGGTACAAGACCGTCGACGGCACGCAGGGCTTCAGGCAGACCACCTCGATCCGGGTGGGCGACGAGGTGCACGTCTACGCGATCGGCGCGGACGACCGTATCTACGAGGACCGCGGCAACTTCAAGACGGGCACCTGGACCGGCTTCCAGCTCGTCGACAACACGCAGGGCTTCCAGCAGATCTCGGTCGCGGCGACCGGCAACACGGTCCGCCTCTTCGCCCTCGGCGCGGACGGCCGCGTATACAGCAACGACGGGGACTACGGGCAGAGCAACTGGAGCGGCTTCCAGCTGGTGGACGGCACCGCGGGATTCAAGAAGATCACCGCCGCCGCGACCGGCAACACCGTCCGGCTGTACGCCATCGGCTCCGACGACCGGATCTACAACAACAACGGCAACTACTCCACCGGCACGTGGAGCGGCTACAACCTGGTCGGCAACGCAGCCGGCTTCAAGCAGATCGCCGCAGCGCCGGAAGACAACACGGTCCGGCTGTACGCGATCGGCGCCGATGACCGGATCTACAACAACAACGGCAACTACTCCACCGGTACGTGGAGCGGCTACAACGTGATCAGCGGCACGGCCGGGTTCAAGCAGCTCGCGGCCAGCCCCGCGGGCAAGACCGTGCACCTGTACGCGATCGGTTCGGACGACCGGGTCTACAACGCGAACGGTGACTACGCCGCCGGGTCCTGGAGCCCCTTCGCCCTCGTCGGCGACGCGGCAGGCTTCAAGCAGATCAGCGCCACCCCCGGCGCCTGACCCCAAGGCACCGCTCCCGCGTCCCGTCCCGTCCTGCCCGGCACGACCACGTGCCGGGCAGGACGGCTTTCCCAAGGAGAACCGTGCACCGCCTCGCCATCCTGACCAGCGCCACAGCCTTCCTGGTGGCGGCCACGGCCCCGGTCCTGGGGGCGGTCCCCGCCTCCGCCGCACCGTCGGCACCCGTGGTCCGCGTCATGCCCCTCGGTGATTCGATCACCTACGGGCAGGGCAGTTCCAGCGGATCGGGCTACCGCTTGCCGCTGCACGGACTCGCCGTCAAGCAGTCCCGTTACGCGCTCGACTTCGTCGGGTCCCTCGAGCACGGTGCGATGCCGGACTCCGCGCACGAGGGGCACGCGGGCTACACCATCGAGCGCATACGTGCCGGCGCGAACCGCTGGCTGGCGGCAGCCCAGCCCGACGTCGTACTGCTCCACATCGGCATCAACGATCTCAATCAGGGCGCGGACCCGGGGCAGGCCGCGGACCAGGCCTCCGCCCTCGTCGACCAGATCTTCGCGGCCCGGCCCGGAGTCACCGTCATCATGGAAGGTCTCATCCCGACCACCCCCGGATGGAACCACCAGGACCTGTCCCAGCCCGTGGCGCGGTACAACCAGCGGCTGAAGCAGCTGGAACAGGCCAAGCAGCAGGCCGGAAAGCGTTTCCGGTTCGTCGACGCACCCGCACTGACGTCGACCGACCGGGCGGACGCCACCCATCCCGCGCAGATGGCCGACGGCCTGCACCCCAACGACGCCGGATACGCCCCCATGGCCCAGGCCTTCTTCGCCCCTCTGGACGAGGCGTACGCGGCACACTGGTTCACCGGCGGCCCCGCCCGGCCGGATCAGCCCCGGCTCAAGAACACGGTGCACGTGCAGCGGATCACGCCCGACGGGGGCCTGTTCAACGCCGAGGGCGACTTCGCGGCAGGCAGGTGGAGCGGCTGGAGCGCCCAGGGCGCCTCGCAGCTGAAGGAGGTCACCAGTGCCGGCACGGGATCGGTGAACCGGGTCTTCGCGATCGGCAGCGACAACAGGATCTACGAGAACGACGGCGACTACGCAGCCGGAACATGGTCAGGCTGGTTCACACCCGCCATCAACAACTCCACCACCTACACCGCACTGTCCGCGTCCTCCTACGGCAACACCGTCCACCTCGTGGCCATCGGCTCGGACGGACACCTCTACAACACCGACGGCGACTACACGGCCGGAAAGTGGAACGGCTGGAGCGACCAGGGCGGCACCCACCTCAAGCACGTCACCAGCGCCACCACCGCCGACCAGGTCAACCACATCTTCGCCACCGACACGACGGGGCAGATCCTCCAGCTCGACGCCGACTACGCCGCCGGTGCGTGGGGCAGCTGGAGCGTCGCCGGCCCCGCCGGCGGGTTCAAGGCGCTCGATGTCACCGCCTCCGTGAGTGGGAACACCGTCCAGCCCGCGGCGTCGGCCCACTCGTTCCAGGTGCCGGTGTTGTAGTTGCCGTCGCGTTCGATGAGGCGGTTGTCGCCGGTGGTCGCGAAGACGTGGTTGACGCCGTTCGCTGCGGCGCTGCTGACGCGTGTGAGGTTGTCGCCGCCCATGTTGCTCCAGCCGTTCCAGGCTCCACCCCGGTCGAAGTCGCCGTCGGTGTTGAAGTACTGGCCGGCCAGGCCGATCGCTCCGAGATACGCCACCTCCGCCACCGCCGGCTTCACCGGCTGACCACCACGGCTACCCGACGGGGCAGTTGCCGTCCGCCGGGCGCCCCGCGAAGCGATCGGCGAGCCAGGTGGCCGCCGCGGCTGCCTCGCTGATTCCTCCGGTGATGTGGCCGCGGCCCGCGATCGCATGCCAGTGGACGTCCGCGCCCTTCGCGCACCAGTCGGCGCGCAGCTGCTGGGCGACGGCGTACGGGATGAACTCGTCGCTGACCGCGTGGTACTGGTACACCGGCGTGGCCGGTGCGGTCCGGCCGAGCTTGGACTGGTTCATCCGGGCCTGCCAGTCGGGCTGGGCCAGCGGGTCCTTCGTGGTCATGTCGGAGATCCGCTTGAAGGAACCGCCGAGCGTGTCGATCGCGGCGCAGTGGGTCCTGAGGCCGGAGACCAGCAGTCTGCCCGCCGGGTTGAGGTAGGAGTCCAGATTCAGTTCCGGGAAGGCCGCGTCATGGCCCGCGGCCGCCATGAAGACGAGGCCGGAGCCGATGGAGCCGTTGTTGAAGTCCATGACCTTGAGCAGGTCCGCCGGGACCCCGCCGGCCGCCGCCCCCTTGACCTGGAGTTCGGGGGCGTACGAGCCCTGCAGCTCGGCCGCCCAGCCGGCTGCCTGGCCGCCCTGCGAGTACCCCATGATGCCGACCGGGCCGGAGGCCGGCAGCCCGGCCTCGGGCAGCTGCTGGGCGGCGCGCGCCGCGTCGAGGACGGCGTGCCCCTCCGACGGGCCGACAGAGTAGGTGTGCGGGCCCGGGGTGCCGAGGCCCTCGTAGTCGGTGACGACCACGGCCCAGCCGCGCTGGGTGAGCTGATGGACGAGGTTGCCCTCCGAGGAGGTGCCGTCGGGGAAGTGGTCGCTGGGCGCGCAGGAGTCGTCGAGGCCGACCGTGCCGACGGCGTAGCTGACCAGGGGGCGGGGGCCGGTGCGGCCGTCCTGCGGGACGATGACGGTGCCGGAGACGGTGTTCGGGGCGCCGTCGGCGGTGGTGGAACGGTAGTGGATCTTCCAGGCCTTGGTGTTGGTGGGCCGGCCAGGCCGCGGGTGAAACGACGAGGGGGCGCTGGCGACCAGGTCGCCGGGGCGGGCGGCGGCTTCCGGCGCGCCGGGCGAGGCGTGGGTGGTGGTCGCGGGGGTCCCGCCCACCAGGGCCAGCGCGGCCACGGCGGCCGGCGCGGCGCATCGGATACGCGTTCGGATACGCATGGGGGCTCTCCCAAGGGGTCCGCGGGGGGGGTGCGAGGAGACCGGGGTGACCGACCGGTGGGAAGGCCCTCGGCCGGGCAGCTCAGCTTTGCGGACCCGGCCCCTCGATCCCCGTCCCGTCCCGCCCGGCGCCGGGCGCGCCGGGGCCACGTCACCCGAAAGAGGGCCTGCTGCGGCGTGTCCTCACCGGGGGCGGTGGAGCATCGCGAGGCGGCTTGCCGTGCGGTTCAGGTCGCGGGGGAGGGGCTGGTCGGTGGTCAGGGGGTCGGAGCCTATGAGGATCAGCCGGAGGTCGCGGTCGCTGGCGACGTCCACGAGGTTCGCGAAGCGTTGCAGGCCGTTCGCGGAGGTCTCGGGCAGCGGGGGCACGCCCTCCAGGACCAGGGTGGTGAACCGTTCGGCGAGGGCCAGGTAGTCGGGTACTGCCGTGGCGGTCTCGCACAGGGCGTCGTAGTCGAACCAGACGAGGTCGGCCCGTACCGCGCGGGCCGGCAGTTCCCGCAGGTGGGCCCGGACGGTGGCGGCTTCCGCGGGGGGTGGGGCGGTGAGGCCGTGTGCCGCCAGGGCGGCGTCCTCCGGGGGCAGGCACAGGCCCGTCGAGAACCGGCGGTCGCCGTCCGCCGGCACCGGGAGACGGCGGAAGTCCACCGGGCCCGTGACGTCCAGGACGTCCATCCGCTCTTCTATGAGCTTGATCGTCGGCTCGAACAGGTGGTGGTAGAGCGGGTCCGGCATCAGTCCGGTGGGCGGGTAGTTGGAGGTGGTGACCAGGGTGATCCGGCGGTCCAGCAGCGTGCGGAAGAGGCGTGCGATCAGCATGGCGTCGCCCGCGTCGTGTGCGTGGAACTCGTCGAAGACCAGGACCCGGCTGTCCCCGATCAGCTCGTCGAGAGCCCGGTCGACGGCGCTCTGCCCGTCGCGGCGGGAGCCCGGTGCCGTCACGCCGTCGTGCAGCTGCCGGAAGAAGTCGTGGAAGTGCAGGCGGCGTTTGCGCCCGGTGGGCAGCCCTTCGTAGAAGGTGTCCACCAGCCAGCTCTTGCCCCGGCCCACCGGGCCCCAGACGTAGAGGTCGCGGGGTGGCCTGGGGAACGTCCAGGCCGGCCGGGCGAGTTCGGCCGCCAGGTGGGCCAGCCGCTCGACGGCGGCTTCCTGCTCCGGGGCGACCGAGAATCCGCGCCGGGCGGCGGCCTGGTGGAAGTGGTGGCGCATGGCCTGGTCGTGTTTGTGCACCGGGTGGATCATCCGTTCGTGTGCTGGGAGGTGGGTTCCAGGGCGGTGGTTGCCGCGCGCAGGACGTCCACCGTTCCGCGGCCGCCGTCCACCCGGATCCTGTCCCCCGTCCGGATCCGCGTCGTGGCGTTGCCGCATCCGACCACCGCCGGGATGCCGAGCTCGCGCGCCACGATCGAGGCGTGGGAGAGGTTCGCGCCGACGTCCGTCACGATCGCCGAGATCCGCGTGAAGAGGGGGGTCCAGCCGATGTTCGTGACCGTGGTGACCAGGATTTCGCCGGGCCGGACGGTCTCGCCCTCCTCGACGGTGGCGATGACCCGGGCGATGCCCTCCACCACGCCGGCGGACGCGGGCGAGCCCGCGACCGTGTCCGTGGGGGGCGTCGTGTCCTGCGGGTCGAACAGGTCCGCCCGCCGGTTCGGGTCGGCGGCCCACGTCGCCGGGTCGAACTCGCCCCGGATCAGCGTGGGGTACGTGGGGAGCGCGCGGTAGCCCTCGTACGCGGCGCGGCGGGCCGGCACGGTGGCGAGCGCGGTCCGGTCGCCGCCGAGTACGGCGAGGATCTCCTCGCGGGACAGGAAGAAGAGGTCGTCCCCCGCGCCGCTGATCTCGCCGGCGCGCAGTACGAACGTCCGCAGCAGCCAGAACACTCGGGCGATCTCGGTGCGGGCGGCCTCCCTCAGGCGTGCGGAGGCCGCCCAGCTGTCCACCGCCGCACGTATCCCCGCCACCCGCCGGGGGTGTTCGGCGGCCAGGCGGCCCCATGCCGCCTCGCGGGCGGTGGTCTGCCGTGCGAGCCGCAGCGCCGCGTCCTCCTCGACCGTGCCGAGTGCGGCCATCTGCCGGTCGATCCACTGCGCGTCCTCGGCGGGCCGCGGGAGGGACACCTCGAACTCGTGCGGGCTGCGGTGGCCGTAGGCGCGGGTGTAGGTGTCGCGGTCGGTCTCGCCGCGGGCGAGCCGTTCCAGGCCGAGAAGCGGTCCCATGCTGGCCAGCCGGCCGTCGTTGCCCAGGCCGGTGGTCATCAGGTCGGCGTCCGCTTCGCCCACGAGGGACTCCAGGGTGCCGCGTACCTTGACGAGGGCGTCGCCGCCTTGGCGGGTGGCGGCCTGGAGCATGTGGCAGCAGCGGCGGAAGTACGGCGCCACCTGCGACTCCCACAGGGCCGACAGGTCCCCCGCGCTCTCCGCGGCGGCGACACGGGCCCGCAGTTCCTCGCAGTGCGCGGGCGCCTCCTCCAGGAACGCCGGCAGCTGCTTGCCGTTCGCGCGGATGCGGCTCATCACCGCGAACGCCTCGCCGATGGTGTCCCGCCAGACACGCAGCCTGGATGCGGGCAGCAGCGGAATGGCCATGCCCTCCGGAAGGCGCCCGAACACCAGCTCGTTGGCCCGGGCGAACTTCCGGCCCTGCCCGAACGCGGCCGCGAGGGTGGCCGTGACGCTGAGGTTCATGTAGAAGCGGCCGCCGATGTTCCCGTACATCGGGCGTCCCTCCAGGCTGGCGCCGACCATGACGTCGCCCATGAAGGCCTTGACGAACGACCAGGTCGCGGGCGTCATCACGTCCGGGACGGCCTCCCCCAGGTTGGCGCTCGTCCACAGGGAGTCGGTGCCGGTGCTGTCGTTCCACACCTCCGGCCGGGGCGCCGCGACCGTGGTGATCGGCCGTGCCTGGAGAATGCGGAAGGAACCCGCCTCGCGGGCCCACTCGACGTCGCGCGGCTCTCCGTACAGCTCCTCGATCGCGAGTCCGAGCCGGGCCAGTTCACGGGCTTCGGCAGCGCCGAGGACCGGGGTTTCGCGCAGGTCGGCGGGGACCGGCCGCTCCGCGGTGCCGTCGGCGGTCGGTACGGTCATCGCCTCCTTCACGGCGATGCGTTCCTCCACGACGGCCAGGCTCGCCCGGTCGACGAGCAGGGTGTCCGGGGTGACCAGCCCGCTGACGACGGCTTCGCCCAGGCCCCAGGCCGCGTTGATCACGAGCCGGTCGGCGCGTCCGCCGAGCGGGTCGACGGTGAACATCACCCCGGCGGCATCGGCGGCCACCAGCTCCTGCACCACCACGGCCAGCGAGACGTCCTCGTGTGCGATGCCGGCCCTGGCCCGGTAGGCGAGGGCGCGGTCGGTCCACAGGGACGCCCAGCAGCGCCGGACGGCGGCCAGGAGGGCGGGCTCGCCGGAGATGTTCAGGTACGTGTCCTGCTGGCCGGCGAAGGACAGATCGGGCAGGTCCTCCGCAGTGGCCGACGACCGCACGGCGACGGTGCGTGCGCCGTCGCCGAGTTGGGCGTACGCCTTCGAGACGGCCTGTTCCACGGCGGGGGGCAGGGGGTTCTCCTCGAACAGTGCCCGGATGCGGGCGCCCGCCCCGTCCGGGTCCCCGTCCGGTCCGGATGCGGCCGCGAGCTCCGCACGGATGCGGTCGGCCATGCCGGTCGAGGTGACGAACTCCTGGTACGCGGCGGTCGTCACGTGGAATCCGCCCGGTACCGGCAGCCCGGCGCGCGCGAGCTCTGACAGAGCCGCTCCCTTGCCGCCCGCCGTCTCCAGCGTCGCGGTGGTGGCGTCCAACGGCAGCAAGAAGTCCATGCTCTGATCCCCCGACTCGGCGCGTTCATACATGCCTATTGTTTGATCCACATGTTGATCGTTCCGAGATTACGGCCGGACGCGCTCCGTCCGCGACGAAGGCGCTCAGCCGGCCAGTTCGCGGATCGCGTCGGCTACGGCCCGGGAGTCCTTGCGGAGGATTTTGGAGTGGTTGCTCGCCACCTTCGCGGCGACTCGGATGTTGGGGTTGCGGGCGCATACCGGGTCGAGGTTGGCGCGGATCTGTTCCATCAGTTTCGGGTCGCCGCCCAGGTTGCCGCCGGTGGCGAGCACGTACCGGGTCGGTACCGTCAGACGGTCGAGGACCGGGTTGAGGGCGGCGGGCGCACACAGTTCGTTGGCCTCGATGTTGATCTCGGCGTGTTGGGCGGCGCTCATGCGTGCGGCCAGGCCGAGCGGGCGGGCGATCGGGAACAGCGGGCTCATCTTGCGGAACAGCTTGTGGATCTGTTCGCGGGCGGCGTCGTCGAGCCACTCGTGCGGCAGGGCGCCGTCCACGGATACCGCCGCCAGGGTGCGGTCCGGGTTGCGGGCGGCCCAGTGCGTGGCGAGCAGGGCGCCGTAGGACCAGCCGACCAGGATCGGCCGGTCCACGTCCCTGGCGGTGAGGACGGCGTCCAGGTCGCGCAGGCACGCCTCGAACGAATAGTCCGTGGCGCGCTTCGACTTGCCGCGGGCGCGCTCGTCGTAGGTGATGTGGCGGTAGTCGCCGCCGAGGTCGGTGATGACGCGCCGCCAGTGCGACTGGTCGGCGTAGGAGCCGTTGAGGTAGACGACGGGGCGGCCGGGGCCGCCGGTGTCGGTTACGGCCAGGGCGGTGTCGTCGATCGGGACCATGCCGGTCCAGGCCGGCCTTGTGGCGGTCATGGTGTGGCTTCTTTCAGCTTCGGGGTGGAAGGCCGGCTCAGAGGGTGCGGGCGGTGATGTTGCCGTAGGCGGTGGTGGCCTGGATGGCGAGGTCGGGGGTGCCGTTGGTGTTCTGGAGTGCGTTGTGGATGCGGCCGTATCCGGTGCCGGCGTCGAGGGAGGCGGAGCTGCCGCGGGCGGCGCCGATGGTGATCTCACCGTGTTCGGTACGCAGTTCGACGGTCCCGGCCGTGGCCTCGGTGATGTGGAGGTCGCCCTTCTGGGTGGTGATCAGGGCGGACCCACCAAGGCGGCCGAGGCTGACGTCGCCGGCCTGGAGGGTGAGGGTGGCGGCGGCGGTCTCGTCGAGCTTCACGGTGGCGTGCGCACCTTCGAAGGTGACGTCGCCGAGTCGGCCGACGCCGCGGAGCTCGCTGCTGGCGGCCTTGGCCTGGACGCGGGAGCCGGCCGGCAGCTGGACGGTGACCTCGACCGATCCGGAGTTGCCGAGGATCCGGTTCTTCGCGGGCGCGGCCTCGATCCGCAGGACCCCGTCGGTGTAGGCGATCTGGATCTGCTCGGCGGCCTTGACGTCGCGGCTCTTGGAGGCGTCCGCGGGCAGGACCTCGACGGTGGTGTCGGCGCGGTCGGCGGCGATGAAGCGGATACGGCCGGCCGGGATGTCGAGGACGGCGGCGATCGGGGCGGGGGTCTCGAACTTCTGCATGACGGCTCTCCTTGATTCGGCTTACTGCCGGGGCGTTTCCGACAAGAGAAACGCTACGTTGCCTTCAAGGATCCATCAACGACTTCGTTGCATGCAGATGGTATTTATGCAGGCCAGAGCCGTAAAATCATTGCAATGGTTCTCGCGATTAACGCAACGGAGATCATCGTTGCGTTGCAATGACATGGAAGTGAACGCTAGAACGTGAAGGTGCGTGTCGGGGTCCAGGGGGTGCTGTGGAGGAGGCGGCGGGTCATTTGGGCCCAGCCGAGGGGGGCCGCCGCGATCACCCAGGCGTCGGGGGTGGGGGCCGTCAGGCGGCGGGCCGGGCGCAGCCAGGAGGCGGCGTGTTCGGGCCAGTCGACCGTGTCCAGGACCTCGCCGCCCCGGGAGCGCCACGCCGATGCGAAGGCCGCCGCCGCCGCTGCCGACGCGGCGTCGCGGCTGTGGCCCACGACCACCGTACGGGCTCCGGATCGGGCCACGCGGGCGATCAGCGCGGTCAGTTCGGACTCCGTGTGGGGGGCGGGGGGTGGGAGTGCGGCGCAGGCGGCCCGCTCGGCGGGGGTGAGGAGGGGGGACCTGCCGCTGGTCGGCCGGCTTTCCATTCCGTGTACTCCTGCGGTAGGCAGCGGGCGCACGGGCGGTAGCCCGCCGCCCGGGCGGTGGGTTCGTCGGCGAAGAAGACGCGGTGGGGGACGTACCCGCCGCGGGCGATGGCGCGGAGCGCCGACGGGCAGTCCAGGCGGCCGTAGAGGCGTGCGCCCCGGTGGCCGCCGAACTTCCCCGGGGTGCACGACCTGTACGGGCGGCCGTCCGGGCCGGTCAGGACGTACACCCCGTCAGGACGCGTCGTGGAAGACCAGGCCCAGGGCGTGGCGGCGGCCGGAGCGGACCGTGCTGACGCCGTGGCGTACGGCCCCGGCCGACCAGCCCCGCTTGGTCTGTACCGGGCGTTCGCTGGTGGTGAAGATCAGGCCGTGGCCCTGCGGGAGGGGGGTCGTCGTGCCCCGGGACTGGGCGCGGGGGCGTTGTTCCACGAGGAGGAACTCGCCGCCGGTGTAGTCGGTGCCGTAGGAGTCCAGGCCGATGACCACCTGCATCGGGAAGACCAGGTCGCCGAACAGGTCGCGGTGCAGGGCGTTCCAGTCGCCCTCCTCGTAGCGCAGCAGGATCTGTGCCGAGCGGTCCTGGCCCGCGGCGTGGCACATCCCGATCCATTCGTCGAGGGAGTCCGGCCAGGGGGCGGGGCGGCCCAGGCGGGCGGCCCAGTCGCGGGCGATGGGGAGGAGGCGGGGGTAGAGCGCGGCGCGGAGGGCGGCCACGGGGTCGGGGAGGTCGTGGGTGAAGTAGCGGTACTCGCCCGATCCGAAGCGGTAGCGGGCCATGTCGATGGTGGTGCGGAAGCGTTCGGTGTCCTCGTAGAGGGAGGTCACGGCGCGGCACTCGGCCGGGGTGAGGAGTTGGGGGGTGAGGGCGCAGCCGTATGTGTCCAGTTCCTCGGCGATGGCCTTCCAGTCGGCCGTTTCGGTGCGGTCCGGTGCGTTCATGGGAGGCTCTTTCGGTCAGGTCGTGAGCATCGGCTGGAGGGCGCCCTCGTGGGTGAGGAGGGCGACCTTGGCCTCGATGCCGCCGGCGTAGCCGCGCAGGGTGCCGTCCGCGCCGATGACGCGGTGGCAGGGGCGGAGCAGCAGCAGGGGGTTGGCTCCGATCGCCGCGCCCAGGGCGCGGACCTGGGCGCGGGGGACGTCCAGGCGGTCGGCGAGGGCGCCGTAGGTGGTGGTCGTGCCGTACGGGATCTCGTCGATCGCGTCCCACACGCGCTGCTGGAACTCGGTGCCGTGTGCGCGCCAATTCAGATCGAAGCGGGTGCGGCGGCCTTCAAAGTACTGCCGCAGTTGGGCCACCGCTTCGGTGAAGGCCTCGGGGTCGGCCCGCCAGTCTTCGCGGGGCGGGGTGGCGCCGCGGCTGCCGGGCATCGAGAGGGACACGAGGGCGGGGGGCGTGTCGGGTGCTTCCTCCGCGACCAGGCGGAGGGTGCCCAGGGGGCTTTCCGTTGTCGTGTAGATCATGGCTCTGCCTCGGATTCAGCGGGCGTTGTGGAAGATCAGGCCCAGTACCGTGCGCCGGCCCGAGTCGACGGCGTTGGTGCCGTGCTTCATGGGGTGGCGGCGGAAGCCGTGCACGCCGCGGACGGGGCGGTGCCGGACCGGGAAGATCATTCCCTGGCCCAGGGACGGTTTGACGACCAGCGCGCGGGACTGGGAGCGGGGGCGCTGTTCGACGAAGACGTTCTCGCCTCCCGTGAAGTCCTCGTCGGGCTCGTTGAGCATGATGGCGATCTGCAGGGGGAAGACCAGGTCTCCGTAGACGTCCTGGTGGAGGCAGGCGTAGTCGCCCTTGTCGTAGCGCAGGAGGAGCGGGGTGGGCCGGGACTGGCCGCCGGCCGCGCACTCGGCGAGGAGTTCGTCGAGGGTCGCGGGGAAGCTCCGCTCCTTGAGCTGCGGGGCCCACTGGTTGGCCATCCAGGCGACGAGGGGATACAGCTCCTCGCGCAGCCGGCCCACGAGGGGGGTGGCGGTGGGGTCGGCGAAGTACTTGTAGGTGCCCCGGCCGAACCCGTATCTCTGCATCACCACGGTGGAGCGGAACAGCTGCGGCTCGTCGAAGAGGGCGGCGGTCTCCCGGCACTGCTCCCGGGTCAGGAGGGGCGGGGTGAGGGCCACGCCGTCCGTGTTCAGCTGCCGGAACAGTTCGTCCCGGTCGAGTGTGGTGTGTGGTGCGGAAAGGTTCATGGTGGCTTCCATCGTCGGCGTCGGGGGGCCGGGGTGCTGGCAGTTTTCCGACGTCGAGTTCGGGGGCCGGGGTGGGGGCGGGGGCCGGGTGTCAGGGGCCCTGCAGGGCGGCGGCGACCGCCGGGGGGTCCCAGTAGAAGGGGCGGATCTCGGTGATCTTTCCGTCCCGTACGGTCATCAGCTGGACGATCCTGGTCTCCAGGGAGCGGCCTGTCGCGCGGGCCACGAAGCGGACGCGGCTGGTGACCACGACGTCGGGGCCGTCGATCATCCGGTGCTGGTCGAGGAATTCGATGGATCGCCAGGCCTCGCCCATGACCGCCATGAAGCGTTCGATGCCTTCGGGGCCGCGCCAGTCCCCCGCGTAGGGCAGCCCGGGGGCCTGGTGCAGCACCACCTGCGGGTCGAGGCAGGCGGCGATGTCGTCGAAGGCGGCGCGGCCCGGGCCGCCCGCGGCGACGTAGGCCGTTTCGGCGGCGTAGAAGCGGGTGAGGGTTTCCGAGGTGGTGGGGTGGGTGGTGGTCACGCGTCCCCTAACGAAGGGGACGGGTGGGGGTCACCGGTGGGCGGTGCCCAGGTTCTGGTGGATCTCCAGGGTCGCCGTGGATTTGTTGAGGGTGATGTAGTGCAGGCCCGGCGCGCCTTCGTCGAGGAGGCGTTCGGACATGACGGTGGCGTGCTCGACGCCTATGCGGTGCCCGTCCGCCGGGTTGTCCTGCGCGGCTTCGAGCTGCCGGGTGAGGGCGGTCGGGAAGCGGGCGTCGCTGAGCTCGGCGAAGCGGCGGATCTGGCGGAAGTCGGTCGCCGGCATGATCTCGGGGATGATCGGGGTGTCGCAGCCGGCCGCGGCGACGCGGTCGCGCAGACGGAGGTAGTCCTCGGCGTCGAAGAACATCTGGGTGATGGCGTAGTCGGCGCCGGCCCGGCATTTGGCCACGAAGTGGCGGATGTCCTCGGTCCATGAGGGCGAGCGGGGGTGCCGCTCGGGGAAGGCCGCCACCCCTACGGTGAAGGCGCCCAGTTCACGGACCAGGGTGACCAGCTCGTGGGCGTGGTTCAGGCCGTCGGGGTGGGGGGTCCACCGGCCCTTCGGGTCGCCGGGCGGGTCCCCGCGCAGGGCGAGGACGTCGCGGATGCCGGCGTCGGCGTACTGGCCGATGATGCGGCGCAGTTCGGCGACGGAATGCCCTACGGCCGTCAGGTGCGCGACCGGACGCAGGGTGGTCTCCGCGGCGATGCGCCGGGTGACCTCCACGGTGCGGTCGCGGGAGGAGCCGCCGGCGCCGTAGGTGACCGAGACGAAGGTGGGGGTCAGGGCCTCGACCCGGCGGACGGCCTCCCAGAGCGTGCGGTGGCCCGCCGCGGTTTTCGGCGGGAAGAACTCGAAGGAGAAGGAGCGCAGGCCCGCTTGCAGGTGCTCGCGCAGGGTCTTGGCGGCGACGGGGGCGGGGGCCGGCGGTGTCACGGGAGGTCCGTCAGGAGCGGTGCCAGGGCGGCGGTTTCGTCGGGGCCGTAGGCGTCGGCGATGCGGCGGAGCAGGTCCGCCGGCACGATCTTGTACTCCTGGGTGCCGACCGATTCGAGGACCAGGGTGGCCAGGGCGCAGCCCAGCCGGGCGGCCGTCGGGGCCGGCAGGCCGCGGGCGACGGCGGCGAGGAAGCCGGAGCGGAAGGCGTCGCCGACACCGGTGGGGTCGGTGGGGGTGGGTGAGGGGAGTGCCGGGACGTGGGCCTGGGCCTGGGCCGGTTGTCCGTCGCGGGTTTCGAGGCGGGCGCCGTCGGCGCCGAGGGTGGTGATCCAGGTGCCGGTGCGGGCGAGGACCTCCTCGCGGGTCCAGCCGGTGCGCTGGAGCAGCAGGGCGGCCTCGTAGTCGTTGGTGAAGAGGTAGCGGGCGCCCGTGATCAGCCGGCGGGTCTCGTCGCGGTCGAGGCGGGCGAGCTGCTGGGAGGGGTCGGCGGCGAAGGGGATGCCGAGGCGGCGGCACTCGTCGGTGTGGCGCAGCATCGCCCCGGGGTCGTTGGGCGCGATGACGACCAGGTCCGGGGTTCCGGTGCGTTCGGCGACGGTGGCCAGGGAGATGTGGCGGGCCTCGGCCATGGCGCCGGCGTAGAAGGTGGCGATCTGGTTGTGGTCGGCGTCGGTCGTGCACATGAAGCGGGCGGTGTGGAGGGTGGCGCTGACGCGCACGGAGGCGGTGTCCACGCCGTTGTTCTCGAGCCAGGCGGCGTAGTCGGCGAAGTCCTGGCCGGCCGCGGCGACGAGGACGGGGGCGAGGCCGAGGCGGGCCAGGCCCACGGCGATGTTGGCCGCCACGCCGCCGCGGCGGACTTCGAGGGTGTCGGCGAGGAAGGACAGCGAGACGTGGTCGAGCTGATCGGGGATCAGCTGGTCGCGGAACCGGCCGGGGAAGACCGTCAGGTGGTCGGTGGCGATCGAACCGGTGACTGCGATGCGCACGTCGGGGGCTCCTGTGGTGTGGGTGGGGCGCGTGGGACGGGGTGGGTGGTTCGTCAGAGGCCTGCGGCTTTGCGCAGGGCGTCCGTGCGGTCGGTGCGTTCCCAGGTGAAGGACGGGAGTTCGCGGCCGAAGTGGCCGTAGGCGGCGGTCTGGGCGTAGATGGGCCGCAGCAGGTCCAGGTCGCGGATGATCGCGGCGGGGCGGAGGTCGAAGACGTCGGTGATGGCGCGTTCGATGCGGTCGGTCGCCACCAGGGCGGTGCCGAAGGTTTCGACGAAGAGACCGACGGGCTCGGCCTTGCCGATGGCGTACGCGACCTGGACCTCGCAGCGGGAGGCCAGGCCGGCGGCGACGACGTTCTTGGCGACCCAGCGCATGGCGTAGGCGGCGGAACGGTCGACCTTGGAGGGGTCCTTGCCGGAGAAGGCGCCGCCGCCGTGGCGGGCCATGCCGCCGTACGTGTCGATGATGATCTTGCGGCCGGTGAGGCCGGCGTCGCCCATCGGGCCGCCGATCTCGAAGCGGCCGGTCGGGTTGACCAGGAGGCGGTAGCCCTCGGTGTCGAGCTTGATGCCGTCTTCGGCGAGGTCCCGCAGGACGTGTTCGACGACGAACTCGCGGATGTCGGGGGTGAGCAGCTTCTCCAGGTCGATGCCGGCGGCGTGCTGGGAGGAGACGACGACGGTGTCGAGGCGGACGGGGCGGCTGCCCTGGTACTCGATGGTGACCTGGGTCTTGCCGTCGGGGCGCAGGTAGGGGATCGAGCCGTCGCGGCGCGCGGCGGACAGGCGGCGGGAGAGGCGGTGGGCCACCTCGATGGGCAGGGGCATCAGGTTCGGCGTCTCGTCGGTGGCGTAGCCGAACATCAGGCCCTGGTCGCCGGCGCCCTGCTTGTCGAGCTCGTCCTCATCGCCTTCGACGCGGTTCTCGTAGGCGGTGTCGACGCCCTGGGCGATGTCCGGGGACTGGGCGCCGATGGAGACGGAGACGCCGCAGGAGGCGCCGTCGAAGCCCTTGGCGGAGGAGTCGTAGCCGATCTCCAGGATCTTCTCGCGGACGAGCTGCGCGATCGGGGCGTAGGTCTGGGTGGTGACCTCGCCGGCGATGTGTACGAGGCCGGTGGTGATCAGGGTCTCGACGGCTACGCGGGAGGTGGGGTCCTCGCGCAGCAGGGCGTCGAGGATCGTGTCGCTGATCTGGTCGGCGATCTTGTCGGGGTGGCCCTCGGTGACGGACTCCGAGGTGAAGAGGCGGCGGGACATCAGGAATCCTTCGGCTTGGCGGGACGTGGGGTGGCCTGCGGCGGGGTGCGGGGGGCGAGTGCGCGGGAGACCAGGGCTTCGGCGGCGCCGGTGTAGGTGGTGGGGTCCAGGAGGTCGGTCAGTTCCCTGTCTGTGAAGTGCCGCGATATGTCCGGGAGTTCGCGCAGGACGTGGGGCAGCGGGCGGTTTTCCCGGTCGGCGGTGGCGGATGCCTCGGACAGCAGGTCCTTGGCGTGGGCCTTGCCCAGTCGTGGGGCGAGGGCGGCGGCCAGGCGCTCGGTGGCCACCTGGCTGCCGGTGAGGGCGAGGTTGCGGAGCATCCGCTCCGGGTGGGGGGTCAGGCCCTCGGCGAGCTCGGCGGCCGTCCAGGCGGCGCCGCCCGCCAGGCGCATGCACTCGCGGAGCAGCAGCCACTCGGCGTGCCAGACTCCTGCGGAGCGCTCGTCCTCCGTGACCAGGCACTGGGTCAGCCCGGCTGCCAGTGCGGGGACTTGGAGGGCGGCGCTGCGGATCAGGGTGGAGAGCACCGGGTTGCGTTTGTGGGGCATCGCGGACGAGCCGCCCCGGCCGGCCACGGCGGGTTCGGTGGCCTCGGCGATCTCCGTACGGACCAGTACCTGTACGTCGACGGCGAGTTTGCCGAGCGCGCCGGTGGTGAAGGCGAGGGCGGCGGCGAGGTCGGCGATCGGTGCGCGCAGGGCGTGCCAGGGGAGGGTGGGGCGGGCCAGGCCGGTCTCGGCGGCGAAGGCGTCGGCCAGGCGGTCGGCGTAGTCCTTGGCGGACGGCTGGGGCGGGTTCGGGTACGCCCCCGGGGCGTCGGGGGGTGGCGGGGCCGCCACGGTCCCCTGTCGGGCTCGCGGGTGCGGTAGCGGCCTGTCGGCCGCCCCGGGGCTCCGCCCCGGACCCCGCGCCTCAAACGCCGGCGGGGCTGGATGTGGCTCCGCCGATCGCCTGGCGGGGGCTTCGGTGGGGGGTGGGGTGGCGTGTTCGAGGTAGCCCGCCAGGGTGCCGGCTGCGCCGCCCAGGGAGACGGGGAGGGAGGCGCGGACCGTGGTGATGCGGGTCTCGGCCTCCAGGACCAGCTGGCGCCAGCCGGCCGCCTTGAGGCCGAAGGTGGTGGGGACCGCGTGGAGGGCCAGGGTGCGGGCCGCCATGACGGTGGTCGCGTGTTGCTCCGCGAGTGCGGCCAGGGCCTCGGCGGTGCGCAGCAGGTCGGCGGCGATCAGGTCGAGGGCGCCGGCGCAGACGAGCATCGCGCCGGTGTCCAGGACGTCCTGGCTGGTCGAGCCGCGGTGGACGTATTCGGCGGCCGTCGGGTCCTCGGCCGCCACCCGGGCGGTCAGGGCCTGGACGAGGCCCACCACCGGGTTGGCGGTTTCGCGGGCGGAGACGGCCAGGGCGCGGATGTCGAACCGGTCGGCCCGGGCGGCGGCGGTGATGGCTTCCGCGGCGGAGGCCGGGACGGTGCCCAGCCGGGCCTGGGCCCGGGCCAGGGCCGCCTCGGCGTCGAGCATGGCCTGGAGCCAGGCCCGGTCCCCCACGGCCTCCTCGACGGGGGTGGCCGCCCGTACGGGGGAGAGCAGGCCCGTGTCGGGGCCCCCGTCGAAGCCGTCGAAGGCGGTCATGTGCGGGCCTCCAGCCGGTCGGGGAGCCGCCGTGACGAAGCGGCGGAGCCGGCCCTGCGCGGGCCTGCGGCAGACCGCAGGAGCCACCCTCGCAAAGGGGCGGAGGTGCTCGTGCGGGGGCCTGCGGCAGGGGTGCGGCGTCGTCGTGGGCTCACCTGCGGGCCTCCGCCATGGGGGCCGGGCGGTGGGAAGGGGAGAGGTCCAGGAGGGCTCTGGCTATGGAGTCGGAGTCGCCGAGGGTCACCGAGTTGACGCCCGGTCTGATGCCGGCGGCGGTCACCCAGTGGACGGCCTCGGTGGGGACGCCGTAGGCGAAGCGGCGGGGGTGGGTGCGCGCGCGGGCGTCCACCGTGCGGTACGGGCGCTGGGTGACGGCCAGGCCGCCGGACTCGTACGCGGTGCCGCAGCTGCCCTCCAGCCGGTACGGGGTGGCCTGGCCGGTGTGCAGCAGGTACTGGAGCAGGGCGTCTCCGGTGCGGCGCAGGTCGGGCTCCGGCAGCCGGGCCTCGATGAGCACGCTCGCCCGTACGGGTTCGGCGTCCACGCTCCGGGAGCGGGCCGTGAAGGCGGGGGCGGGGCCGCCGGCGTCGATGGTGATCTCCAGGCCGGGGCCGAGGACCTCGACGACTCCGGCCTCGATCAGCGCGTGCAGTTCCTCGATGCGGGACACGGGAGGGCCGATCGACAGGAAGGCGTTCAGGGGCGTGTACCAGCCCTGGAGGTCGTCGCGGTACGAGTTGCCCTCCAGGCCGCCGTGGTCGACGGCCAGCCGTATCTCGTTGCGCAGGTCGCGCAGGACGTCCAGGGCCGCCTTGAGCGGTCCGCTGACGTTGCCGGCCGCGGCCTCGCGCATGTCCCGTGCCAGGTAGTCGAGGAGCCAGCGGCGGAAGTGCGCGCGGTCGGTGAAGCGGGTGGAGCCCGCGGGGCGGGCGAGCGCCTCCCAGTCCCAGCGGGCGGTCTCCTCGATGCCGTGGGCGTCGAGGAGTGCGCGTTCGGCGGCCCCGGCGGGCGCCGCGAGGTAGGCCTCGGCGAGGGCCGGGGCGCGGGCGGCCTCGCCGCGGGAGACCAGCAGGGTTTCGTAGTAGACGCTCTCCACTTCCTTGGCGATGAGCGGCCACAGGTGGGTGGAGAAGTGGACCCGCTCGCCTTCGAGGGTGCGGCGGCGCAGCGCGCGGATCGCGTCCTGGTCCAGCAGCCTGGGCTCGTGGCGGCCGTGCGCGCCCTTCTCGTTCTCGCCGCGCGCGTGGTACGGGATGCCGCGCCGCGAGCCGGCGTAGATGAGCGGCTCCTGCCCGGACGGCAGGTAGACGAGCCGGCCGGCGCGGCGGGTGAAGGTTCCGCCGCGGCCGTGGGTGAGCAGCGCCATCTGGTCGAAGAAGTTCAGGCCCAGGCCGCGGATGAGGACGGGCCGGCCCGGCTTGACCACGGAGAGGTCCAGGTCGGCCGGGTTGGCGGGCAGGAAGTGGGCCAGGCCGTGCGCGGCGGCCGTGCGCGACCACTCGGCCTCCTTCTCCGAGGGCCGTCCCCGTACGTGGCCCTGCGCGAGGACGACCGCGTCCAGGCCGGACAGGCGGGTGCCGTCGGCGAGGGTGAGGGTCTGCGGGCCGCCGGGGACGGGCCCGTCGTCCTCCAGTGCGATCGCGCGGGTGCGGTGTTCGATCACGGCGCAGTGGGCGGGGGCCTCCTGCTTCACGAGGCGGTGGGCGTACTCCAGGTAGCGGCCGTAGAAGGCGCGGGTCGGGTACGCGTCGGGGCCCAGGCGCAGGGCCTCCGCGCGGGTGGCGTCGTCGTACGCGCCGGTGTCGTCGGCGGGCACGACGGTGCGGGCCCATTCGTAGAGGCTCGGTCCCGGTTCCACGGGCCCGTCCATCTCCACCGTCCCGTCGGTGAAGACCGTCACCTGGGAGGCGACGGTGTTCATCAGCAGGAGCCGCGACTGGTCGGTGCGCCAGACCCGGCCGGCGCCCGGCGGATAGGGGTCGACGAGGTGGATGACGACCGAGCCGTGCGCGGCGGACTTGCGTTCGTTGGCGCAGATGCGTTCCAGCACCGACAGGCCGCGCGGGCCGGCGCCGACGATGCAGATCTCCAGCGTGGTGGTGGTGCTCATGCCGCCTCCCCGGCCCCGGCCCGCCCCGAGCCGGTCAGTTGGGCGACGAGTTCGCCGGGGTGGGTGGGCAGCGCGTTGCCGCGCCAGGCGACGTGCTGGTCGGGGCGGACCAGCACGAGGTCCCGTTCGTAGAGGTCGCGGGCTTCGGGGACGTCGACGTCGAGGACGGTCAGCGGCATGCCGAGGCCCTGGGCGGCCGCCTCCAGCGGTTTGCTGTCGGGGGCGCCGCCGCCGAGGCGCAGCAGGGTCCAGCCGGTGCCGAACCGGTCGTGGAGGGAGCTGCCCTGGCCGTGCCAGTCGTCGAGCCACAGGTGCGGGGCCCGGCCGCCGGGGACGCCGGAGGGGGTGTACGTGCCCCAGGAGTCGGCCGGTGGTTCGCCGTCTCCGGCGACGATGGGCGATCCGTCGTAGCGGGCTCCGAGCTGGACGCCGAGGGAGTGGGTGCGTTCCCCGTAGTCGCGCAGGAGGTCGCCCGCCCTGGCGCGGGCCTCGTCGCCGGCCGGGCCGTCCTCCTCCAGGGCGGGCGGGCGGGCGATGGAGCCGAGCCCGGCGTTGAGTTCGCGGGCGGCGGCGGTGTTGCGCAGGGCCACGGGCCGGCGTTCGCTCTCGTACGTGGCGAGCAGGCCGGGGCCGCCCCAGCCCTGGAGGACGGCGGCGAGCTTCCAGGCCAGGTTGGCGGCGTCGTCGACGCCGGTGTTCATTCCGAAGCCGCCGTTGGGGGTGAACAGGTGGGCGGCGTCCCCGGCGAGCAGGACCCGGCCGATGGTGAAGCGCTGGGCGACGAGGGCGGCGCCCGGGGTCCAGGGCCGGTGGCCGAGGACCTCGACGGGCAGTGGGGTGCCGGCGGCGCGGCGCACCAGGTCGCCGATCGGTCCGGGGCCGGCGGTGTCGGGGTCGACGGAGCTGGTGAGCAGGAAGAACTCGTCGGCGCCGTCGAGGGAGATGAGGTTCATGACGAGCTCGCTGTTGAGCGCCCAGTAGCTCCAGGCGCGCGGGCCGGTCATGACGTCCGTGTGGAAGGTGGGCAGCCGCAGGTGGGCGGCGGTGGCGCGGCGGCCCAGCACTTCCTGGTCGAGGGAGCCGGGGCCCTCGTAGTGGACGCCGAGGGAGCGGCGGACGAAGCTGCGGCCGCCGTCGCAGCCGACGGCGTAGCGGGCCCGGGTGTGTTCGGCGCGGCCGTCGGCGTCCTCGGTGCGCAGGACGACCTGGGTGCGGTCCTGGCGCAGGGCGGTGACCGTGCGGCCGAGGTGCAGGGTGATGCGGGGGCGGGTGCGGACGTGCTCGTACAGGAACCGCTCGACGTACATCTGGTTGGCGCGGTGTACGGGCTCGGGTGTCTGGTCGGTGGCGGGTGCGGCGGCGCTCTGGCGCATGCGCAGGCTGCGGGAGGCCAGGGGAAGCCGGGCCAGTTCACGGCCGTCGTAGCGGGTGAACCATGCGATGTCGGCGGGGTGTTCGGCGGGCAGGCCGAGGCGGCGGATGGGTGCGGAGATGCCCAGGCGGCGGTAGTGCTCCATGGTCCGCGCGTTGTGGGTGTTGCCGCGCGGCTCGCCGTACGGGCGGGGGGCGGCGTCGAACACGGTGGAGGGTACGCCGTGGCGGTCGAGGAAGAGCGCCAGCATCAGGCCGACCGGTCCGCCGCCGACGATCGCGACGGGGGTGTGGGAGGCGGGGGTGTCCATCTAGCACCGCCCCCTTGCCGGCTTGGGCTCCGCGGTCTTGGCGGCGGAGGCGGGCGGGGTGTGCCCGAGGGCGGTGCGCAGGGCTTCCTCCAGCGCCTGGGCGGGCTTGGCGCAGGCGGAGAGCAGGCGCATCGTCACGAAGCCGTCGGGGCGGACCAGGACGGCGCCGTCCTCGTCGTGGCCGCGCAGCCGGCTCCACTCGCCGTCGGCGTCGGCGAGCCCGCTGTCGGTGCCGGCGGCGGTGGTGACGGCGTACGCGTCGATCCGGACGCCGTGCCGGCGGGCCAGGCGGCCTGCGGCCTCCAGCCAGGCCTGGCCGTGGGAGCCGGCGAGCAGCAGGAAGGATCCGGGGGCGGTGTGCAGCTGGTGGGTGGAGACGCGGCGGCCGTCCCGGTACAGCCAGGCGTGCGGCAGCCGGGATCCGGGGCGGGCGGTCTGGGGGTACTGCAGGCCCAGCGGGTCCGCCTGGGGGCGGGGGGTTCCGTCGGGGGTGACGCGGCCGGCGTCGGCGTAGTCGTAGCCCATCTCCAGGCCGAGGTGCGCGGTGGTGATGCGGTTGGTGTCGAAGTACTCGCGCAGGACGGCGCGGCGGGTCTCCCCGTCGGGTGTGTCGGAGAAGAGGGCGGTCATCTGGGCGCGGTTCCATTCGGGGCGGGCCCCCTGGACGACTCCGGTGCCGGCGGTGAACGCGATCTGGTTGAAGAGGGAGAACAGGGCGCGTTCCACGACGCGGGCGGCGACCGGGCGGCGTTCGGCGTCGTAGCCGTCGAGCAGGGCCTCGTCGGCCGGGCCGTTCAGGACCAGGGCGAGCTTCCACGCCAGGTTGTGGGCGTCCTGGACGGCGGTGTTCAGGCCCAGCGCGCCCGACGGCGGGTGGCGGTGTGCGGCGTCGCCGACGAGGAAGACCCGGCCCGAGCGGAAGCGGCGGGCGACGGTGCCCTCCACGGGCCAGCGGCTGATGCTCTCGACCTCCATGGGGTGGTCGTCGGGCAGTTTGAGGGTGCCGCGGACCATCTTGACGATGGTCTCGTCGTCGAGTTCGGCGGCGCCCCGGTCTCCCGGCGGCCGCGAGAACATCAGCGTCCACTCCTCCGAGTGGCGGCCCCAGCGGCGCGGTCCCATGGGCACGACCCCGCAGTGCTCCAGGGTGCCGTCCTCGGAGAGGCTGGAGACGCGGTTGACGACGGCGTCGTCGTACGGGATGAACGGCGAGAAGTCCGCCCGGACGTGGAGGTTGATCCACTCGAGGAAGGTCGGGGTGCCCTCCATCTCGACGTCGTCGCGCAGCCGTCCGATCGTCTTGCCGCCGTCCGCGGCGATCACGTACGAGCAGCGCACGCGGAAGGTCTTCTCGGTGTCGCGGTCGAGGACGGTGGCGGTGACCCCCTCCTCGTCCTCCGTGAGGTCCAGGAGCTCGTGGTGGAAGAGCAGGCCGTCGGGGGCGCGTTCCTCGGCGTGCCGGCGCAGCAGCGGTTCCAGCCAGCGCTGGCCGAGGTTGGCGTGCGGCTGCGCGGAGGCCTTCGCGTAGCGCGCGGCGAGTTCGCCGCCGCCGAAGGCGCTGGTGCGGTGCAGCACCTTGCGGTCGTACGGTTCGTCCCCGCCGAGGCTGGACAGCCACACCATCGCCCCGCAGTTCTCGGGGGGCGAGCCCTCGCGGTAGATGTCGGCGGCGACGCCCAGGTGCTCGAAGATCTCCATCGTGCGGGCGTTGAGGATGTGCGCCTTCGGCTGGACGGAGGTCGAGGGGTGGCGTTCCACGAGGAGCGAGGCGATGCCGAGGTCGGACAGGGCCAGCGAGGAGGTCAGTCCGGAGCCGCCGCCGCCGACGATCAGGACGGGGACGTGGCGGTCGGGGGCCTCGGCGGGCCGGGGGGGTGTGGTCATCGTTCGTCCTTTGCCAATGCCACGACCAGCAGGCTGGTCTCCAGGGCCAGTTCCCGTACGGATTCCAGGCGGAGCCCGGCCGCGTCCAGGAGGGCGCGGTAGCCGTCGAGGGTGCGCTCGCGGCCGCCGGCCGCCATCAGCAGGTGCAGGTCCCACAGCAGCGGCAGCAGCGCGGTGCCGTCGGTGGGGATGACGCGTTCGACGATCAGCAGCCGGGCCCGGTCGGGCATGGCCGCGCGGATCGAGGCGAGGAGGCGCACGGCGTGGGCGTCGTCCCAGTCCTGCAGGACCCGTGACAGGAGGTAGACGTCGCCGTCGCCGGGGACCGCCTCGAAGACGTCGCCGCCGACCGTGCGGTGCCGGCCGGGGCCGAGCGTGCGCGTCAGGTGGGCCTCGGCGACGGGCACGACGTGCGGCAGGTCGAACAGGACGCCGTGCAGGTCGGGGTGGGCGCCGAGGACGGTGGAGAGCAGCATGCCGCCGCCGCCCGCGACGTCGACGACGGTGCGGGCGGAGCCGAAGTCGTAGGAGTCCAGGACGTCCTGGAAGAAGACGTTCCCGGCGTTCATGGCCCGCTGGAACTTGGCGGCGGCCCCCGCGTCCGCCGCCAGGTGCCCGCGCAGGGTGGTGCCGAAGGTGTGCTCGAAGCCGGAGATCCCGGTGCGGACGGCGGGCACGACGGCGCCCCAGGCGCGGTGGAACTCCTCGCCGTAGATCACCGCCATGTCCCGCATGGAGCGTTCGTGGTCGGTGCGCAGCAGGTCGCTGACGCCGGTGAGCCGGTAGCCTTCGGCGCCGTCGCCCGTGAAGACGCCCATGGCGGTCAGCAGGCGCATCAGGCGTTCGATCCCGTCCGTCCCGGAGCCGGTCGCGTCGGCGAGTTCGGCGGTGGTGGTGCGGCCGGCGTGGATGTGGTCGGGGAGGTCGAGTACGGCGGCCGCGTGGAGCGCCTGTGCCTGCCAGGCGCCGGTGAGGAGGTCCACCACGCGACGCGCGGGCTGCCCGTCGGCCATGTGTCGGAGCCTTTCGGTGTCGGTTCGTTCGTGCTCGGGGTTCGTGCCCGGGGGTTCGTGCCCGGGGGTTCGTGGGGCCGGGCCGTGGGAGCCGGTGCGGCTACTCGGAGTGCGCGGCCGCGAGCGGCGGTCGCAGCGCCGGCTCGTGGTCGTGTGCCGTGTCCGGCCCGGCCGGGTGGTGCAGGACCTCGCCGTGCCGTTCGCGCAGGGTGCGCTTGAGGACCTTGCCGGTCGGCCCGACGGGCAGCGCGGCGCGGTCCGGCGCGACGACGAGCGCGGCGAGCGGGGCGAGCCCCTTGCGGGCCAGTGCCACGTTGCACTGGTCGAGCAGGCAGCGCGGCGAGCGGGCCACGTCGTCGCGGAACAGGACGACGGCGGCGGGCAGTGCGGAGCCGGGGTGGTCGGGGTCCTCGACGGCCACGACGGCAGCGTCGAGGGCCTGCGTCGTCAGCAGGACCGATTCCTCCAGCGGGAGGCTGTGGACGGGTCCGGCGGCGGTGGCGATCACGTCCGGGGTGCGGTCCAGGTGGTACCAGTTGCCCTGGGCGTCGCGCCGGACCACGTCGCCGGTCAGGAAGTAGCCGTCGACCAGGGATTCCCGCCCCAGGGTCGGGTCGTCCCAGTAGCCCGGCGTGACGCTGGGGGTGCGGACGCCGAGGAGGCCGGGCTCGCCGTCGGGCACCGGGTTGCCCTGTTCGTCGAGGACGGCCGCGTCGAGCACGGCCTTGACGGGGCGTCCGATGAGCCGGCCGTACTCGGTGGTCTGCGGGGTGTAGACGGTGCGGAAGAGGACCATGCCCATCTCGGAGGAGCCCAGCCCGTCGACGTACCGCGAGCCGGACAGCCGGCGGCGGCCTTCGCGGCGGATGCCGAGCGAGGTCAGGGGGCGGATGTGCCGCTCGTGCGAGGCGTCGCCCATGCCGTTCCAGGTGTGGATGGACTGGGCGGCGTACGGGGTCACCTGCGCGACGTCGATCTCGGCGAGGGTCAGCGGGAAGCCCAGGACGAAGGTGGGCCGGAAGCGGTTGATCGCGCGGGCCGCCCCGGGCCCGTCCGCCCCGTCGAGGACGAGGGTGGGGATGCCCAGCAGGAGGGCCATGGTGAGGTAGCTGATGCCCGCCGAGTGGCTGTGCGGCAGGGCGGTGAGCATCCGGTCGGAGCGCAGCGAGGGGAAGGTCCACAGGCGTTCGCGCTTGCCGTCGAAGAAGGAACTGTGCGTGAAGACGGGGGCCTTGGGCCGGCCGGTGGTCCCCGAGGAGTGCGAGATCATCACCAGGTCGTCGCCCCGGTGCGCGTACGGGAATCCGGGCATCGCGGCCGAGGGGCGCGGCGCGGTCTCGTCGAGGCGGCGGATGTCCTCGGTCAGGATCTTCTTGTGCGCGGCGGGGCCGGACTTGTCCCAGATGCCGGTGACGCCGGCCAGCAGGTCGGCGTCGCCGACGAGGACCGTCGTGCGGGTGCGCCGGAAGTACTCGGCGGCCGTCTGCGTGGCCATGTTGGGATTGCAGTGCACGGCGACCGCGCCGAGGCTGGTGATGGCGATGTGGTGCAGCAGGCCGTACATGCCGTTGCGGGTGTGGACGCCGACGTGCGTGTGCGGCAGCACTCCGTGGGTGCGGTACCAGTGGGCGTAGCGGATCACGATGACCCGCATGTCGTTGAGGGAGTACCCGGGCAGTTCGCCCTCGTCCCAGGTGTCGGAGGTGACGTCGGGGTGGAAGAGCAGCGGCCGGTCGCGGTCGGCGGCGACCTCCCAGGCGTGCCAGAAGAAGTTGCCGGCGCCCAGCCGTCGGTCGAGGGTCAGACGCAGGCGCTGTACGGCGGACCGCTGGGTCCCGAAGATGTTCATGGGCGTGCCTTTCTCATCCATCGGCGTGCCGGCGTGCCGGCGGACGCGGCGGGAGCGGGCGCCGGGGCCCGCTCCCGCGGGCGGCTCACTTCTCCAGGCAGAACTCGTTGATCGGGTAGCCCACGTGCCGGTCCTCGACGGGCAGGTAGCCGAGCACCTTGTCGCCGGGCTTGAGCTCGGTGCTGTTGAGCACCTTGCCGCCGGGGCCCAGGACCCGTACGTGCCAGTCGTCCTGGAGGATCAGGTTGGCGGTGCGGCCGCCGGGGCCCACGGCGTCGATGGAGATGAGCGGGCGGCTCTCGATCTTGACGCGGCCGACGGTGACCAGGCGGGTCCGGCCGTGGATGTCCACGGCGGTGATCTTGATGCCGGCCTTCAGCTCGCTCAGGTAGTTGGTCCGCTCGTTCTGTCCGAGCGTGTACGAGTGGATGGCGCCGGCGTTGACCCGGAAGGGGCGGGTGGGCATGTAGGGCAGGGGGTGCGTCTCGCTGACGCAGAGGATCATGCCCTTGGAGGTCGAGCCGACCAGGATGCCCTCGTCCTCGCGGAAGTACGTGGCGGTGTCCACGCACGCCCGGTCGCCCATGCCGACGTGGGCGGTGGCGGTGACCTCGAGCTCGACGAGCTCCACGTCCGCAACGCCCGCCTCGGCGGCCCGCCGCAGGGCGGTGGCGTCGCCGACGGCCGCGGGCGCCATCAGCACGCCGTCCGAGCCGAGTTCCAGGACGCCGAAGATGATCTCGGCCTCCTCCACGTCCTGGGCGAGGGTGACCAGGCTGCCCCCGGCCTTGGCTCCGGCGGCGATCACGATCTCCAGGGGGATCTTGGTGGGGTCGCGGAACCAGAGCAGGCTCCAGCGGTCGGTGCGCGCCGACTGGCAGGCGTCCTCCAGGGTGTCCGCGTCGATGATCTCGACGTACCGGCCGAACTCCACCTCGGGGTGGCGCAGGGCCAGTTCGGCGGGGTCGCCGTGCTTGGCCGCCTCGACGATGACGACGTCGGCGGCGCCGAAGTCCTCGGGGAGGGTCTGGCCCTGCGGGAAGAGGACCTTGCGGACGGTGGGCGGCAGGCCGGCCAGGTCGGCGGGGTCGTCGGTGAGGATGCCGTCCACGCGAGCGTGGACCGCCTCCTCGACGACCGCGGCCTTCGCCGATCCGACCGATCGGATGTCGATCCAGCTGAGCTTCACAGGGCACCTGCCATTCGCGGGGAAGGGGTGGAAACGAGGGAATCGGGGCCGACGGGGCCGACGGGGCCGGCCGGGCCGTGCAGGATCCCGGCGAGTTCGCGGACGGTCGCGCGGGGGTCGGGAGAGCCGAACACCCGGCGTCCCACGGCCAGTCCGCGGCATCCGACGGAGAGGGCCGAGGCGGCGAAGTCGGCGAGGCTCGCGGTGTCGTCGCCGCCGCCCGCCACGATGATCGGGATCGGGGAGCTGGCGACGACCTCGGCCATGCGATCGGCCGGCGAGGCGAGGACGGTCTTGACGATGTCCACGCCGAGGTCGGCGGCGATGTTGACGACGTGGGAGAGGAGGACGGGGTCGTAGGGGTCGGCGACCCGGGGGCCGCGCGGGTAGATCATGGCGAGCAGCGGCATGCCCCAGCGGTCGCAGGCCGCGGCGACCGCGCCGAGGTCCGTGAGCTGTTCGGCCTCGGTGTCCGAGCCGATGTTGACGTGCACGCTCACCGCGTCCGCGCCGAGCCGGATGGCGTCCTCCACGTCCCCGACCAGAACCTTCGCGTTGACGTCCGGGCCGTGGGGGGTGCTGGCGCTCAGGTGGACCAGCAGCGAGCAGTCCGCGAGGGCTTCGGGGTCGATCACCCGTGCCCGGCCCTTGTGGACGACGATGCCGTCGGCGCCGCCGTCGACCACGTTCCGGATCAGGGTGTCGAAGGCGCCGGCGGTGGTGATCGGGCCGTCGGAGACCGAGTGGTCCAGCGGCACGAAGAGGTAGCGGCCGTCTCCGTGGCCGGACAGCCGGGCCAGGCGCAGTGATTTTCCGGAGGAGGACATTCTCGTCATGGGGCACTCCCTTGTGCGGATTCCTACGACGGGGCGGGCGGGTGGGTCGGCCGTGCGGGCCGGCTGCTGGGGCTCCGCGCCTCAAACGCCGGCGGGGCTGCATTGGCCCGCCTGAGTGCACGGGTGCGGCTTCAAGACCGGGGCTCCGCCCCGGACCCCGCGCCTCAAACGCCGGCGGGGCTGGATTCGGCCCGCCTGAGTGCGCTGGTGCGGGCACAGGATCGGGGCTCCGCCCCCGACCCCGCGCCTCAAACGCCGGCGGGGCTGGATTCGGTCTTCTTGCGGATGAGGGTCACGCCGTCGCCGATCGAGAGGATGACCGCCTCCACGCGGGGGTCCGCGGCGACGTGGGCGTTGAACTCGCGCATCGGGGCGCCCTCGCCCTCGGGGTCGTCGACCACCGTCGAGAACCACAGCACGTTGTCCACGAGGATCGCGCCGCCGGGACGCATGCGCGGGACGAGCTCCTCGTAGTACGCGAGGTAGCCCTGCTTGTCCGCGTCGATGAACGCCAGGTCCCAGTCGGCGTCCGCCGGCAGGGAGCGCAGCGTGTCCAGGGCCGGGCCGAGGCGCAGCTCGATGCGGTCCGCGACGCCCGCCTCCTTCCAGGCCTCCTGCGCGATGGCCGTCCACTCCTCGTTCACGTCACAGGTGAGGAGGTGGCCGTCCTCGGGCAGGCCCTTGGCGATGCTGAGCGCCGAATAGCCGGTGAACGTGCCGATTTCAACGGCCTTGCGGGCGGACATCAGCCGGGTGAGCAGCGTGAAGAACGTGCCCTGCGGAGTTCCGATCTGCATCCGGGCGCGTTCCCCGACGGCAGCCGTTCTGTTCATCAGGCTGCGTTGTGCCCCGTCAACCGGAAGGCTGTTTTCGACGATGTATTCGTACAGCGCCTCGGATACCAGTTTTGGCCTCATGCAGACGAGCGTCGCAGCGTCCGCACCAGAACCGTCACAGAAATTCTACAGAGAATTGGAATCATACCTTCCGCGCGTAAGGTGCAAGAAAAGGAGGGGTCGGCAAAATCCGCCCCCTCCTTTTCACCTGCCCTTGTGCGCGGCCCCGCCGGACCTCAGTAGTGCCAGGCGGCCACCTCGTCGGGCAGCGGCTCCAGTTCCGCGATCTCGCTCGGTTTGCGGTCCATGTACTCCGGATTGCAGCCCTGGTAGCCGAGCAGCCGGGCCACCGGGGCGAGCGCCCCGAACAGCAGCCGCTGCACCGGCCAGGCCGGCGAGGTGAAGCGCAGGACGTCCTCGAACTCCAGGGTGGTGACGGCCTGCTGGAGCAGGTGCGGCATGCCCTCCGGGGAGGTCTTGCCGTCCTGGGCGAGGCCGAAGAGCTGGCGCAGCACGAGCTGTTCGAAGCGGTCGGCTCCGCCCTTCAGCTCGCATATGTGACGGGACTCGTCCCCGCCGGCGTTCCACCAGCGGTGCTTGACGCCGGGCGGGATCAGGATGCTCTGCCCGGCCCGGTCCAGCACCACCTCGCGCCCGTCGATGGAGAAGGCGATCCGCCCGCGGACCAGCGTGAACCGCTCCTCACTGAGGGGATGGACGTGGGATCCGGAGACGGCTCCGCCCGGTTGCACATACACGTCCATCACGGTCCGTTCGCCGCCGGTCTCCGCGGCTGGCGTTCTGATCACGACGCGCTCCCGGCACCGCGGGTTCTCGTAGACCTCTCCCTGGCTGACGGCCATGCGGATCCTCCCCTTCATCGCGACGAGCGGGTCGCCTTCGGCAGTTCAGAGTCGTGCACCGCCACTCACGTCGATGACCTGGCCGGTGATCCAGCGCGCCTCGTCGGACGCCAGGAAGACGACGACGTCGGCCACGTCGTCCGGCTGCCCCACCCTGCCCAGGGCGGCCTGTTCGGAGACGAGCCGCCCGGCTTCGGGGTTGTCGCGCAGCCAGCCCGCGTTGACGTCCGTGTCGAGCGTTCCCGGCGATACCGCGTTCACCGTGATGCCGCGGCCGCCGAGTTCCTGTGCGACGGTGAGCGTGAGCGTGTCCATCGCGCCCTTGGTCAGGCCGTAGGCCACGACCTGAGGAAATGCCATGCGCGTGACGGCTGACGACACATTAATGACGCGGGCCCCGTCGCGCAATCGGGTCAGGCCCTGCTGGATGAGGAAGAACGGGGTTCTGATGTTGACCGTGAACATCCGGTCGTAGTCTTCCGGTGTCGTATCGGCGAGGGTGGCCTGGACCGAAGTCGCGGCGTTATTCACCAGGATGTCGACTCCCGGATCGGCCCGGAATTCGGCGATTCCCTCGTCGAATGCGGCCCACAGCCGGTCGGCGGCGTCGGGCTCGGAGAATTCGGCCCGGACGGCGAAGGCCGCCCCGCCCGCGGCGAGGATCCCGCCGACCACTTCCTCCGCGGCGGCGGCGGCCGACGCGTAGTGGACCGCGACCACGGCCCCCTCCGCCGCCAGCCGCTCGGCGGTCGCCCGCCCCACTCCCCTGCTGGCGCCGGTGACCAGCGCCGCCTTCCCGTCCAGCCGCTTCATCACGCACCGCCCTTGCTGTCGGCGCCGGCGCGGCCGCGGCCCAGGAACAGCCACACGATCAGCGCGGAGGCCAGCAGGAACAGGGCGTTGACGAGCACGCCCGCGTGCAGGCCGCCCAGTACGGCGTCGGTCGCCGATTCGGTCTTCTCCAGTGCGGAGGACCTCGCCGCGATCACGGCGCTCACCACCGGGATGCCCAGGGTGATCGCGATCTGCATGCTCATCGTGGTCAGACCGGTCGCGAGCCCCTGCTCCTCGTCCGGCAGCCCCGAGGTGGCGGTCACCATGTACGAGACCAGGCTGTAGGCGTGGCCGAAGAAGCCGACGGCCAGCGCGACGAGGACCAGGACGACGCCCGAGTTCCCGTCGTTCAGCCACAGCAGGACCGCGTACCCGACGGACTGGACCACGAGCGACAGGGCCAGTACGGCGGGCGCCCCGATCCGGGCCAGCAGCTTCGGCGCGATCGTGCCGCCGATGATGGTCAGGACGCCGGGCAGGCCGATCACCACACCGGTGGTGAAGGCGGAGAAGCCCAGCACCTTCTGCATGTACAGCGTGGTGGTGAAGGAGATCGCGGTCGCCATGGCGATCGAGGCGAAGCCGCCGAAGTTGCCCCACCGGACGGTGCGCCGCTTCAGCACCCGCACGGGGGCGAGCGGGTTGGGGCTCTTCAGCTCGATGAACCAGAACGCCACCAGCAGCACGACGGCCGCCGCCAGCCACAGGTACACGCCCGGCTCGCCCCAGCCCTGGTGACCGGCGGTGGTGATGCCGAAGACCAGCGCGAGCAGACCGGCGGAGACGGTGACGGCGCCGGGCACGTCGAGCTTGGTGTGCCCGCCCGACCGGTTCTCGGGGATGACGGCCAGGGTGCCGACCAGCACCAGCAGGGCCACCGGGACGTTGATCAGGAAGGACCAGCGCCAGCTGAACAGTTCGGTCAGCGCGCCGCCCAGCAGGGCGCCGGCGCTGAACCCGCCGCCGAGCAGGGCGCCGTTGAGCCCCAGCGCCCGCTGCCTGAGCGGCCCCTCGGGGAACGTCGTGGTCAGCAGGGAGAGCGCGGACGGCACCGAGATGGCCGTCGCCACGCCCTGCGCGACGCGCGCGGCCACGAGCATCGTGGAGGACTGCGCCAGCCCGCCGACGAGCGAGGCCGCGGCCAGCAGCACGATACCCAGCAGGAACATCCTGCGCCGCCCGAACAGGTCGCCGATGCGGCCGAACAGCAGGGTGAAGCCCGCCGCGGGCAGGGCGAAGCCCGTGGTGATCCACTGAAGACTGTCCAGGGAGAAGCCCAGCGAGTCGCCGATCACCGGCAGGGAGACGGTCAAAATGGAGAAATCGGCGGCGAGCATGAACTGGGCGCCGAGCAGAACGGCCAGGGCCAGTTTCTGCTGACCTGTCATGCGCTGCTGCGCGGCTGCGGGCGCGGCCCGCGTGCCGGTCATCTCCTCCAGGTCGGACATTGCTTCCCCTTCACCTCGTAAGCCGGTTTCCCGGCGTGCGGAAGGTGGAACACCGGTTGCCGCGAACGGGTTGCACGACGGCCGCGGCCCCTCCGGTACGTCGCCTCCCGTACGGCCCCTGCGGCCGGCGTCTGCAACCCCCCGGCAGGCCGTGGTGTTCTGTTGGGTGATGGACGACATGGCCGAGCAGGTGAGCGAACGCCTGGCAGCGGACCTCGACGACGGCTTCACGGAGCTGGTGCGGGTCCACGCCACGGCGGTCCGTGGGTTCCTGCTCCGGGTCACCGGATCCGCCGCCGAGGCGGACGACCTGGGGCAGGACACCTTCCTGCGCGCCTATACGGCGTTGCAGGGCTACTCGCCCCAGCGCAGGCGCGAGCTGCGCCCGCGGGCCTGGCTGATGACCATCGCGGCGAACGTCTGGCGCAACCACGTCCGTACCGGCGTGCGCCGCCCGGTGTCCGCCACCACCGTCGAGGACGTGTGCCAGGCCTGGCCCGACACGAGTCCCGGCCCGGAGGAACGGGCCGCGACGGCCGAGGACCGGCGCCGGCTGGTGTCGGCGCTGACGGAGTTACCGGAGAACCCCCGGGTCGCCGTCGTGCTCCGGCACGTCGTCGGTCTGAGTTACGTGGAGATAGCCGAGGCGCAGGGATGCCCGGTCGGAACGGTCAAAGCGCAGGTCTCGCGGGGTATCGGTAGCCTTCGTCAGCTGATGGAGGCCAAGGACCCGCCGACGAGGGAGGTGTTGAAGTGAGTACGGACGACGAGGGCACCGCCCCCGCCTCCCCGCAGCCCGATCTGGAGAGCGCGCTGGCCGGTCTCACCACCCCCGCCCCGGTGGACTTCGGGCTGCGGGTGCTGCAGCACGTGGGCATCTCCCGGAACCGCTACGACCGGTACGTGCACCTGCCGACGGACGCCGGCGGCCTCTACGTGGCCTTCAGCCCCCTCGCCGTCACCGGCGCGACGCTGGAGGCGATGGTCGTCAGCGCCGAGATGTTCGAGGAGGTCCACTGGTCCCGCACCCGGCGCACCGCGATCCGCGCCACCACCCCCTTCCCGGGCCTGCGCCCCGCGCTGCGCACCGGCCGGGCGAAAACCCTGCCGATCGACCTGGGCGCCCTGGACGGGCTGCAGCGCGCCGTGCTGGAGGCCGTACGGACCGTTCCGCGCGGCCAGCTGCGGCCCGTCGGCTGGATCGCCCGGGAGGCCGGGGTCCCGTCCGCCGCGGAGGCCGCCGTGGTCGCCGCCCTCGCCGCCAACCCGGTGACCCTGCTGGTGCCCTGCCACCGGGTCACCTACGAGGACGGCTCGCCCTGCGACGCCGCGTACCTGCCCGGCACGGGCCGGGCGCTGCGCGCCGCCGAGGGCATCGACATGGAACGGGTGGCCGCGCTGGCGGGACGGGGCATGGTCCTGCTGGGCAGCGACACCACCAACATCTACTGCCATCCGACCTGCGCCCACGCCCGCCGCATCACCCCGCCCCACCAGCGGCCGTTCCGCAACGCCTCCGAGGCCCGGCGGGCGGGCTACCGCGCCTGCCGCAGCTGCCGGCCCCTGACCGTCTGACCCCGCACGTGCCCTGCACCACCGGAAGGACCACTGCCATGCCCACCGCCGACTCGCCCCGTACGGACGGCGCCGCCTTCGCCGAGCATCCGACACCGCTCGGCACGCTGACCCTGGCGGCGACCGGCGGCGCGCTCGTGTACTGCGCCTTCGGCGCGCCCGGGGAGGTCCGCCGGCGCCTGGCCGCGCTCCCGGCGGGGCCTGCCTCCGCGGCGGGGCCGGGCGGCGGGACGGGCCGGTCCGACGAGGCCGTCCTCGACGAGGCGCGCGCCCAGCTCGACGCGTACCTCGGCGGCCGGCTGCGCGGGTTCTCGCTGCCGCTGGACCTGCGCCTGGCCACGCCCTTCTCCCGCGAGACGGTCTCGGCGCTGCCCGGCTTCGTCCCGTACGGCACGACCGGCACCTACGGCGCCCTCGCCGAGCACCTCGGGCGGCCCCGGGCGGCCAGGGCGGTGGGGACGGCGCTCGGCGCCAACCCGCTGTGCGTGGTGCTCCCCTGCCACCGGATCGTCGGTGTCTCCGGCCGGTTCACCGGGTACGCGGGCGGCGCCGCCGCCAAGGAGTACCTCCTGGGCCTGGAGGCCGGCCGGCCCGCGGCGCCGGCGGCCTGACGGCCTGACGGCCACCCCTGAACGGGGGGCCGGCGGCCAATTCCCCCGCGCCGCCGGCCCCTCCAATTCCCCGCCTGTGCAACCCGCTGCCCCGCTCCGGTGTTCGGTTCTGTGTGACACGGTCCTGACACGAGTGGGGAGTGAGCATTGCGCATGCGCGACTTACCCGAGGGCACGCCCGGCTGGTGGGGGGAGGAGCTGCTCGCGCGGCACCCCGCGGACGGTGTCTGGGCGCGGGCCGGCCGGGAGGTGACCTACGGGGAGCTGCGCGCCCAGGCGGGCCGCCTCGAAGGGCTGTTCCGGGCGCACGGGATCCGGCCCGGCACGACCGTCGCCCTCCAGGGCACCCCCAGCTTCTCCCAGCTGTGGTCGGTGTTCGCGCTGTGGTCGATCGGCGCCCAGGTCATGCTGATGGGGCAGGAGATCCGCGGCCGCGAGCTCGGCCGGCTCCTCGACCGCTGCCGGCCCCAGTTCCACGTCTCCTTCGACGCGGCCGGGCACCCCCTGCTCGCCTTCCACGACGAGTGCGAGATCCTCGTGCGCCGGATGCGCGGGGGCGCCCGGGCCGCCACCGACCACTGCCTGGTCCACTTCACCTCCGGCAGCACCGGTTTCGCCAAGGCCGTCGGGCGCACCGCCTCGTCGCTGCTCGCCGAACTCGACGTCTTCCGCCGGGTCGGCGGCATGCCGGAGGCCGGCTCGCGCGTGCTCGTCCTGGGCTCGGTCGCGCACTCCTTCAACCTGGTCGGCGGTCTGCTGCACAACATGGACGTCGGCGCCACCACCGTCTTCCCGACCCGTGCGGGCCGCCCGGCCGCGCTGCGCGCCGCGATCCGCTCGCGCACCGACACCGTCCTGGGCACGACCGGGCACTTCACGGAACTGGCGCTGGCCGCGCGGCCCGTACGGGTGCCGGGGCTGCGGCGCGCGATCTCCGGCGGCGACCGGCTCGACGACCGGGTGCACGCGCGGTTCACCGAGCGCTACGGCGTCCGCATCGGGCAGGCGTACGGGACGACCGAGACCGGCATCGTGGCCGCCGACCCGACGGGCTGGTACGGCCCGGGCACGGTGGGGCTGGTCGTGCCGGGGGCGCGCGTACGGCTGGAGGGCGGCGAGTTGCAGGTGCGGCTGGCTCGTACCCCCTATCTCGGCGAGGAGGAGCCGCCCGCGCGCTTCCTCGCCGACGGGCCGCACGGCGGGCCCGGCTGGCTCAGCACCCGCGACCGGGCGGTGTTCGACCCGGCGGGCGGGGCGCTGCGGATCCTCGGCAGGATCGACCCCTTCGCGGACCGGGGCAGTCTGACCCGCGGGCCGGACCGCGCCCTGCTGCTGGACCGGACCGCCGAGCGGGTCCTGACCCGCGGAGGGCGGCCCCGGGCGTGAGCCGGGCCGTGGGCGGGCCCGGCGCGGCGCGGTTGACTACACCGTTGTCCAAACCGGCCCGGACGGCTGCGCCAGCACCGGCGCAACCGGTGCGCTGCGGACGGTGTTTCTTCTGGCGGGGGTTCCGGGGCCGCCTAGACCGCCGGGATCACCCGGCCCGCCGACGCCGCGTACGGGGCGGCGTCGTCGAGGTCCCAGGCGTTGAGGATCCGGTGCTGGAGCTGCTGCACCGGGGCGCCGGGCTCGATGCCCAGTTCGGAGACCAGGTTCAGCCGCAGCCGGCTGAAGACCTCCAGGGCTCGCGCTCTGGATCCGACGATGTCCAGAACACGCATGTACTGGTAATGCAACCCCTCGTGCAGAGGGTATTCGGAGACCGAGACCGCCAGGTCGGACAGGGCCTCGTGATAGTGGCCCACACGGATTCTGGCCTCCGAGAGGATCTCTATGACGCCCAGCCTGGATTCCTCCAGCTGGAGCCTCTGGGATTCGAGTGCGGGCCCGGTCAGGGTGTCCACGAATGCGGGCCCGCGCCAGGTTGCGAGGGCCCGCGACAGTAAGTCGATCCCCTCGGCCAGATCACCCTCGCGTATGACTCTGCGACCGGCTTCGGCGAGCTCCGTATAACGCCGGTAGTCGAATTGCCCGGCGGCGTCGCTGAAGGTGTAGCCGCCCGGCCGCGTGAGGAGCAGCTCGCCGGCCACCACGCGCACCGGCACCGCTGTGACCTTGGACAACACCTTGCGCGACTGGAGCACGTACGTCTGGATGTTGCGCAGCGCGCTCGCCGGCGGGGCGTCGCCCCACACCTCGCGCACCAGGGAGGAGACGGGGATTATCCCACCTGAATTTGCCAGCAGAAGGGCGAGTACGGTGCGAGGCTTGGGGGCGAGTTCGATGTATCTCGGCGGCTCGTGGTTCGATATGTGAAGAGGACCTAATATTCCGATGTCCATTCAGACTCCAAAATAGGCCGTCGCAAGTCGCCGAATATGAGCCAGGGCCATTTGTGGGGGGAGGTGGATGAATGTGCGGACAAAGTTGCGCATGTGCGACTTGCGGCACGCCAAAACATCCTACATCAGGCCAAGTGCACACTGTCAACCATTGGCCAATAAGCGTCCATGCGTAAAAGAAACACTTATTTTTTCTTCACCGGATGCACCCGGAACATTCGCACGGGGCGGAGCTACAGGACCGCTATAGGTCCGGCGGCGAAGGTGGCGGCGCCACTCGAGACGAGAGAGGGACCGACGATGAGCTCCGCCACGCTTGCCCCCTTCCGTGATCCCGCCGTGCGCCGAGCGACCGTCCTGCTGGCCGAGGAGCTCTCCCCGGCCACGGTCGCGGCCCTCGGGACGGAGGTCGACGTACGCCGGTGCGACGGCACCGACCGGCGCGCGCTGCTGGCCGCGCTCGCCGACGCCGACGCGGTGATCGTCCGCTCCGCCACCACGATGGACGCCGAGGCCGTCGCCGCCGCCCCGCGGCTGAAGGTGATCGCCCGGGCCGGCATCGGCCTGGACAACGTGGACGTGGCCGCGGCCACCGCCGCGGGCGTGCTGGTCGTCAACGCGCCCACCTCCAACATCGTCAGCGCCGCCGAGCACGCCATCGCCCTGCTCCTCGCGGTCGCCCGCAACGTGGCCCCCGCCGACGCCGCGCTGCGCGCGGGCCGTTGGCAGCGGGCCCGGTTCACCGGCGTGGAGCTGTCGGGCAAGGTCCTCGGCATCGTCGGCCTGGGCCGGATCGGGTCGCTGGTGGCCACCCGGATGGCCGCCTTCGGCATGGAGGTGGTCGCGTACGACCCCTACGCGGACCGTGAGTCGGCGGCCCTCGCCGGGGTACGGCTCCTGCCCCTCGACGAGCTGCTCGCGCTCGGCGACTTCATCACCGTGCACCTGCCCAGGACCCCCGAGACCCTCGGCCTGATCGACGCCCGGGCCATCGCGCGGATGAAGCCGCAGGTGCGGCTGGTCAACGCCGCGCGCGGCGGCATCGTCGACGAGCAGGCGCTGTACGAGGCGCTCGTCGAGGGCCGGGTCGCCGGAGCCGGTCTGGACGTCTTCGCCACCGAACCCTGCACCGACTCCCCGCTGTTCGCGCTGGAGAACGTGGTGGCCACCCCGCACCTGGGGGCCGGTACCGCCGAGGCGCAGGAGAAGGCGGGCACTTCGGTGGCCGCCTCGGTCCTGCTGGCCCTGGCGGGCGAACCGGTCCCCGACGCCGTCAACGGATGACGACGGACGACGATCCCCCTCCCCCCGACAAGGAGATGCACATGACCCAGCGGAGGCTGTCCCCCGCCGCGCCGACGGACGCCGAGAGCGTCATCGCCGGCCTGCGGAGCTCCATCGACGTGCTCGACGCGCAGATCCTGGAGCTCCTCGAACGGCGCCAGGGGCTCTCGGAGTCCGTCCAGCACGCCCGGATCTCCTCGGGCGGGCGCCGGACCGAGCTCGGCCGCGAGAACGTGATCATCAAGCGCTACGCCGACCGCCTGGGGCGGCCCGGCGGGACCATGGCCCTGGCGCTGCTGGAGTTCTGCCGGGGCTCGACGGCGGTGCGCTCCGGCGGCGCGGCCGCCTGACCCACGGACCGTCCGCCCGGAGCCCGGGGGTGCGCGAACACCGCGCGCCCCCGGGCTCCGTGCTGTTCAGCCCCACCCGTATCGCATGTGAATTCTATATTCCTCATCAAGAGCTGGCAGGGTGTTGCCACCGCAATGTCCTGACAGTCGCGGATGCTGCCAAGGGGGTTCTCCTGGGCCAAGACTTGTCCCTGTCGGAAGGAATACCGAACGGGGAAAAGCATGGAACTCCAGATTCTTGGTCCGGTGGAAGCCCGGCGGGACGGGAAACGGGTCGCCCTTTCCGGAACGAAGGTCAATACCGTCCTGGCGACCCTGCTCCTGGCCCGCGGCCGGGTGGTTTCCGACGCACGGCTGAGTTATCTGCTGTGGGGGTGGAATCCGCCCGCCACCATGAACGCGCAGATCTACACGTACGTCTCGCGGCTGCGGATGCAGCTCGGCGACGGCATCAGCATCGTGCGGCAGCAGCCCGGCTACGCCATGTACACCGGGGACGCGACCATCGACTTCGTGGAGTTCGAGCGCCTCGCGCGGCTCGGGCGCGAAGCCCTGGAGCTCGGGCGGCACGAGGAGGCCGACGGCTTCCTGCGCGGGGCCCTGGAGCTGTGGCGGGGGCCCGCCCTGTCGAACGTCACCGAGTTCCTGACCGACGCCGAACTGCCGCAGCTCGAGGAGGCGCGGGCCGCCGCCACCGAGAACCGGATCGAGGCGGACCTGGCCCTCGGCCGGCACCAGCAGATCGTTCCCGAACTGACCGGGCTGGTGTCCCGGTTCCCCGTACGGGAGCGGATGCGGGCCCAGCTGATGACCGCGCTGTACCGGTGCGGGCGGCAGGCCGACGCCCTGACGACCTACCACGACGGGCGCAAGGCGCTGGCCGAGGAGCTGGGGGTCGACCCGGGCGAGGCCCTCTCCGCCACCTACCAGGGCGTGCTGACCGGCGAGCTGGAGGGCGCCGGGGAGGGGGCGCGCGTCTCCGGGCGGGCGGTGGCGGTGCACAGCGCGCCGCCGGCCATGCTGCCGCCCGACATCGCCGACTTCACCGGGCGGGAGGCCGAGCTCGCCGAGCTGCGGCGGCTGCTGCCCGCGGCCGAGGGCGCCCGTTCCTGGCACGCGCGGCGCTTCCTCATCACCGGCATGGCCGGCAGCGGGAAGACGGCGCTCGCCGTGCGGGCCGCCAACGACTGCCTGGAGCAGTTCCCGGACGGGCAGCTGTACGTCAACCTCAGCCACTCCGACGGCTCGCCGAGGGACCCCCGCGAGGTGCTCGTACGGCTGCTGCGGGCGCTCGGCGACTCGCTGTCGGCGGACGTGGGGGAAACCGATCTGGACGAGCTGATCCGGCTCTACCGGACCCGGACCTCCCGCAAGCGGCTGCTGATCCTGCTGGACAACGTGGTCAGCGAGCTGCAGCTCGGGCCGCTGCTGCCGGGGGCGCCGGAGCCGGCCGTGCTGATCACCAGCCGGACCGCGCTGGGCCCGGTGGGCGGGGTGCACACCCTCGTGCTGTCGCCGCTCGGCCCGGAGGAGGGGCTGCGGATGCTGTGCGCCGCCGTGGATCCGGCGCGGATCGCGGCCGAGCCGGCCGCCGCACGGGAGATCGCCCGGTTCTGCGCCGGGCTGCCGCTGGCCGTACGGATCGCCGGCAACCGGCTCGCGGCCCGGCCCCAGTGGTCCCTGGCGCAGCTCGCGAACCGGCTGGCCGATCCCGCGGGCCGGCTCGCGGAGCTCCAGGCGCGCGGGCTGTCCGTACCGCAGAGCCTGGCGCTGTCGCTGCGGCAGCTGCGGCCGGAGCGGCGGGAACTGCTGCACCGGCTGCCGGAGATCGCGGGCGGTACGCGGTCGTTCTCGGCCGCGCGGGTCGCGGACGAGCTGGGGCTCGCGGAGGCCGTCGCGGAGCGCGGGCTGGAGGGCCTGGTCGACCACGGGCTGCTCGTCGTGTCGGACGACGGGGAGCCGGGTGTGCCGCCCACCTACGAACTGCACGAGCTGGTCGGGCTGTTCGCCCGGGCGCGGGCGCGGGCGGCCGCGGAGCTGGTCATGGGGTGAGGACGCACCGAACCGCCCTCGCGCCGGCGGTACGGCGGAGGGCGGAGTCGGTGGAGCGGAAGAGATGTCCGGTTGTTCGGATGGTGCGGGAGGAGGGGCCGTGAGATCAGACCGGTTGCGGATGGAGCCGCAGGACGGACGTCACGTGGGCGACCACGTCGGCCCGGTGGGCGGCCAGGTAGAAGTGGTCGCCCGGGAAGACGCGGCGGTCGTAGCGGGCCGTCGTGACCTCCTTCCAGGAGAGCAGTTCATCGGGAGCGCAGCCCGGGTCGTCGTCCCCGCCGAGGGCGCTGACGGGCGCCGACACGGGTACGGGGCGGTCCGGGCTGTGCGTCTCGATGAGCTTGTAGTCGCTGCGCAGCGCGGGCAGCAGCAGGTCGCGCAGTTCCGGTTCGTCGTAGATGCCGGCGTCCAGGTCGCCGAGGGCCCGTACGGACTCGACGAGGTGGTCGTCGGTGCCGAGGTGGGTGACTCCGGCGGGTTCGGCGTGCGGGGCGCCGCGGCCGGAGACGAAGAGGCGGACGGGGACGACGCCGTGGCGGCGTTCGAGGCGCAGGGCGGTCTCGTAGGCGATCGCCGAGCCCATGCTGTGGCCGAAGAAGGCCACCGGAGTGTCGAGGAGGGGGAGCAGGGCGCCGGTGATCCCGGCTGTCATCTCCTCCATGGACTCGATGCGGGGTTCGGCGAGCCGGTCCTGGCGGCCGGGGTACTGGACCGCCACGAGTTCGACGCCGGCGGGCAGCAGGGCGGGCCAGTCGCGGTAGAAGCCCGCCGCGCCGCCCGCGTGCGGGAAGCAGACGAGGCGTAGCCGGGGCCGGTACCCCACGGGTGTGAGCCGGAGCCAGCGGGCTCCGGCGCTGTCGTCGTGTGCCATGGGTCTCCTCCTTACAGGGCGGCTTCGAGGGCGGGCGGGGAGGGGAGGCGGAGGTAGTTGCCGGGGTGGGCGGCGGTGCCGATGAGGATGACCGGGCCGGTGCTGTCCGCCTCGCGGGCGAGGGCCGCGTACCGGTCGGGGCCCAGGGGCAGGTCCTGGACGACCCAGGTGTCGGGGCCGCGGGGTTCGGCGTGGCGGACGACGACGGGCGAGGTCCGCTGGGGCTGTACGTCGACGGTGCTGAGGTCGGCGACGATGCCGACGCCGCTGGCCTTGACGACGGCTTCCTTGCGGGTCCAGCCGCGGAAGAAGGCCTCCGTACGGGCTTCCTCGCCGGGCAGGCCGCTCAGGTAGCGCAGTTCCTCCTCCGACATGACGAAGAGGGAGGTGCCGGTGAAGTCGTCGAGGAGCCTGGGGTCCTCGATGTCGACGCCGATCTGCCGGTCGGCGGCGACGGCGAGGAGCCAGTGCCGGCCGGAGCGGGACAGGTTGAAGTCGAGGCCGGTCGGCGGCCAGACCACCTGGGGGCGGCCGTGGCTGGGGTCGGGGCAGCGCGGGCAGTGCTGGCGTCCGAGCCGGATCTCGCGGGGTTCTGTCTCCAGGTACCGGGCGAGGATGCGGCGCACCTCGGCGTGGATGTTGGCGTAGCGGGTGCCCGCGCGCTGGGAGCGGCGGGCGGCGAGGGCGCGTTCGTCCTCGGAGAGCAGTTCCATGGCGCCGGGTTCTGGCAGGTCGGAGGCTTCGCCCTGCCAGACGTGCACGGCGTCCGTCTCGCGGAGCGTGCGGTAGGAGGCACCGTTCATGGGCCACTTCCTGACGGGTCGGTGGTGGGGTGGGGCATCAGTCCGACATGGCCACGAGGATGCGGCGGTCGCCCGTGAAGGGGCGGCGGCCGTGGGCCAGCAGGACGTTGTCGATGAGCAGCAGGTCGCCCCGGTCCCAGTCGACGTCGACGGCCTCCTGGAGGCCGCGGTCGCGGATCTGGGTGACGTACTCCTCGGGGATGGGGCTGCCGTCGGCGAAGGTGACGTTCTGCGGGAGCTCGTCGGCGGGGAGGATCTGGGCGAGGGCCGCCGCGGTGTCGTCGCCGAGGCCGGCGGGGTGCCACTGGTCGGCCTGGTTGAACCAGACCTCGGTGCCGGTGTCGGGGTGCTTGAGGGTGGCGGGGCGGGTCATGGTGACGTGGATGCCGCCGTCGGCCTTCCACTCCCACTCGGCGCCGGTGCCGTCGAGGAAGACCTCGACGTCCTCGCGGTTGGTGGTCTCGAAGGTGTCCTGCCAGCTCTTGCCGAGGCCGAAGCCGTCGTGCAGGTACTGGACGTAGCGGACGCCGTCGGCGAAGGCCTCGCGGACCTCGTCGTCGAGGGACCGCAGCCAGCGGGCCGCGTCGACGACGGGGGTGGCGCCGCCGCCGCCCGGGCGGACCTGGCAGTAGAAGGCGAGGCGGGTGGGCCAGGCGTGGGCGTAGCTCATCTCGTTGTGCATGGAGATGGTGAACTCGGCCGGGTACTCGGTGGAGGTGTAGACGTTGCCGCCGACCTTGGTGCGCGGGGAGTTGCCGTGGACGTAGGCGAGGCGGTTCGGCAGGAGGAGGCCGAGGACGTCGTCGAGGCGTTCGGGGGAGACGTCGAAGCCGCGGAATACCAGGCCCTTTTCCTGGACGAGGAGTTCGGAAAGCCGCTCCGGGCCGAGTTCCCCGAGCCTTTCGATGAGCTCCTCCGGGCCGCCGATTCCTTCCGGTTCGATTTCCAGCGGTGTCCAGATGTCGGTGTTCGGCATTCTTCACCTCTCTTGATTCGGTTAGTCTTTCCATGCTCCCGGGGCGTCCCCCGGGAACGCCATGGGCGCTCTATATAGGCGGGTGCGTCCGTATTTCCGGCGGTGACGCGAAAAGCTGCGCGTCCCTGCCGGTGCAGGGACGCGCAGCGCTTGCCGGGTGGGGCCGGCGGGGCGTCAGCCGGCGGTGATGCGCTCGTTGAGCCGGCCCAGGTGTTCGAGTCCGGCGAGGACTTCCTTGGCCGGGATTCCGAAGTCGATGAGGCAGCCGATCTCGTCGACGCCGATGGTGCGGGCCTGTTCGACCATGGGGAGTACCTCGTCGACGGTGCCGAAGAGGGCGCCCTCCCGGTAGTAGCGGTCGAAGGCGCGGGCGACGAGGAAGTCCATGTCGGCCTCGTTGAGGTCGTCCAGGTCGACGGCGTCGCCGACGAAGGAGCGGGCGATCAGGTGCATGGAGCTCTTGAGGTACTCGGAGAACGGGGCGCGCACCTGTTCGCGTACCGCGTCGGAGTCCTCGCCGATGAGGGTGTGCAGCATCAGGACGACGTGGCCGGGCCAGCCGTCGTGTTCGGCGGCGGCGACGCGCCGGTACTCGGAGATCTTCTCGGCGAGTTCGTCGAGGTTCTGGCCGAGCACGTGGGTGAGCAGGCCGGCCTTGAGGCGGCCGGCCGCGCGGAAGGTCTCGATGCCGCGGGCGCTGGTGACCCAGACCGGCACCTCCCGCTGGACGGGCGGCGGGTAGGACTGGACGGTCACGGGCCGGCCGAGGCCGTCGACGGCCTCCAGACCGTCACCGCGCCACAGCCGGCGGACCTGGCCGATGGCGTCGAGGACGTTCTGGCGGCGCTCGGGGTAGGTCTCGGGGCGCAGCGCGAAGTCGACGGCGTGCCAGCCGGAGGCGAAGGCGAGGCCCGCGCGGCCGCCGGAGAGGTTGTCGACGACCGACCACTCCTCGGCGATGCGCAGGGGGTGGTGGAGGGGGGCCACGACGGAGCCGGCGCGGATGGCGACGCGCTCGGTGACGGCGGCGACCGCCGCGCCGAGGACGGCCGGGTTGGGGTAGGCGCCGCCGAAGGGGTGGAAGTGCCGTTCGGGGGTCCATACGGCTGCGAAGCCGTTGCGGTCGGCGAACTTGGCGCCCTCCAGGAGGAGTTCGTAGCGCCCGCTCTCGCCTGCGGCGGTGCTGTCGTTGGCGAAGTAGAAGAGGCTCAGGTCCATCGGTTCTTCTCCCGTGGGGCTACGTGAGGTGGTCGGCGGGGGCGTCTGCGGGTGTGTCGCCGCCCCGGCGCACGGCGGGCAGGGCGGCGGCCGTGAGGGTCAGCAGGGCCATGCCCGCGGCGACGGCGAGCACGCTGTCGGAGGCGTTCCAGGCGTCCAGGAGGAACCCGCCGCCGAGTGCGCCGAGGGAGGCGCCGCCGGAGACGAGCAGGTTGGAGGTGGCGCCCGCCCTGCCCTGCATCTCGTCCGGGGTGGTCGACATCTGGTAGACGGAGGCGGCCACGCCGAAGACCGCGCCGACCAGGTTCATGAGGGCGAACGCGGCGCCGATGAGGACCGGGTCGGTGGTCAGGGCCATCACCGGGATCAGCAGGGACCAGGCGGCGAATCCGCCGATGAGCAGGGCGGGCAGCGAGATCCGCTCCATCCACCAGCGGGCCGCCACGGCTCCGAGGAGCCCGCCGGCGCCGCTGATCGCGAAGACGACGCCGACGACGGATTCGGAGTGCCCGGTTTCGCGTACGAGCAGCACCACGACGGCGAGGGACAGGATCTGGAAGAGTCCGCCGCCCAGCGCGACCAGGCCGACGGCCGTACGCAGGAACCGGCGGCCGCGCAGCCAGGCGAAGCCCTCCGCGATCTGGGCGAGCGGCCGCGCGGGGGCCGCGGCGCGGGCGCCCTGGAGGGGGGTGCGGATGAACAGGAGCGTCACGACGGCCACGACGGCTCCGATCGCCGCCGTCAGGAAGGGGCCCCAGCGGACGACGGTGAACAGGGCGGTGCCGGCGGGCGCGCCGAGCAGGCCGGCCGCCCTGCCGCGGGCCTCGTTCTGGGCCATGGCCGCGCCGAGCTGCTCCGCGGGGACCAGGGCGTGGACGGCGCCGCGTTCGGCGAGCTGGTGGACGACGGCGAAGGCGCTCTCGACGAAGACGACCGCGATCAGGTGGGCGAGGCGGGGGGTGCCGGCCAGCAGGGCCCCGGCCAGGCTGCCGAGGGCCAGGAGGCGGCCCGCGCCGCAGCCGATCATGGTCTTGCGGCGGTCCCAGCGGTCGGCGAGGACGCCTGCCGGGAGTTGGAGGAGGAGGTTGGGGACGAGGGCCGCGAAGCCGACGAGCCCCGCCGCGGAGGCGGATCCGCCGGTCGCCCACAGGGCCAGCAGGGGGTAGCAGACGGCGCTCATCCTGGTACCGAAGAAGGCGGTCCACTGGCCGCTCCACAGGAGCAGGAAGTCCCTGTTCCGGGAGAGCGGTGGGGGCGCCGCCCCGGTGGGGGGCTGCTGGGCGGCGGGGGCCGCCGGCGTCGCGGGCACGGTGTCCATTCCTCGCTGCCGCAGGTGTCAGGCGGCCGCCGCGGCGGCTTCCGTCTCCCGGATCAGGCTGGCCGGGCGCATGTCCGTCCAGTTGGTCTCGACGTAGTCGAGGCAGCTCTGGCGGTCCGCCTCGCCGTGGGCGGTGGTCCAGCCGGCCGGGATCTCGGCGAAGGACGGCCACAGGGAGTGCTGGCCCTCGTCGTTCACCAGCACCAGGTACAGGCCCTCTTCGTTCTCGAACGGGTTCGACATGGTTCACACCTCAGTCAGCTTCGGTCGGATTCTTTGGCGTCCCGTGCGGGCCGCCGGTGGGAGAGGATGGGCGGGTGCCCGCGTGGCGGCGGCTCACGGCACACCATGAATCTGCGGCAGCCGCCTACGGCGTTCCTATAGATCCGGCGATGTACGGATCCACCGATCCATCCGGAGGGGCTGCGTGACGATCCGAGTACTGCTTGCCGATGACGAGGCGATGATCCGGGGCGGGGTCCGGGCGATCCTGGAGTCCGCCGAGGACGTCGAGGTCGTGGCGGAGGCGGGGGACGGCCGGGAGGCGGTGGACCTCGCCGCGCGGCACCGGCCGGACGTCGTGCTGATGGACATCCGCATGCCGCGGATGGACGGGCTGACGGCGGCCGCGGAGGTGCGGCGGCTGGTGCCGGGGACGGCCGTGGTGATGCTGACCACCTTCTCCGAGGACAAGTACATCGTCGACGCGCTCGCCGGCGAGGTGAGCGGCTTCCTGCTCAAGTCCGGCGATCCGCAGGACCTGCTGGCCGCCGTACGGGCCGTGCGGGACGGGGCGTCGTTCCTGTCGCCGCAGATCGCGCACCGGGTGATGCGGCTGCTGGGGGCGCGGGACGTCGGCCGGGGCATGGCGGCGCAGGAGCGGGTCGCCGGGCTGTCGGGGCGGGAGCGGGAGGTGCTCGCGCTGCTCGGGGCGGGGTGCTCCAACGCGGAGATCGCACGGCGGCTGTTCGTCGTGGAGGGGACGGTGAAGGCGTACGTCAGCGCGATCCTGACGCGGCTGGAGGTCAAGAACCGGGTGCAGGCCGCGATCGTCGCGCACGAGGCGGGCCTGGTGTCCGAGGCGTGACGCCGGCCGGTCCCGGGCCGTGAACGCCGGCGAGGCCGGGGCTGCCCCTGGAGGGGCAACTCCCGGCCTCGCGTGCCGAGTCGGGGGGGCGGGTTACGCGTCGCGCTTGCGGATGGTGGTGATGCCCAGCCACAGGGCGGCGGCGGCCCAGGCACCGACGACCAGGAAGCCGACGAAGGGGCCGAAGGGCTCGGTGTCGTTGAGGGCGAAGTGGGCGCCGGCCTGGCTCGGGAAGTACTCGGCGATGTCAGCGAGGAAGTCGAGGCTCTTGACGACCTCTCCGATGCCCTGGAGGAGCATCGGGATGACGAGGAACAGGGCGAAGAGGACCACGATGGTGCCGGCGGCGCTGCGCAGGACCGCGGAGAGGCCGACGGTCAGGACGCTGATCGCGGCGAGGAAGACGCCGGTGGCCAGGACCTGGAAGACGATCTCGCCGCTGTAGTGGGCGTACTCGTCGAGCATGGTGCCGCCGAAGGCGACGCCGAGGGCGGCGACCACGACGCCGACGACGAAGGAGACCGCTCCGGTGACCGCGGCCTTCGCCAGCAGCACGCGGCGGCGGTCGGGGACGCAGCTGAGGGTGGTGGTGATGCTGCCCGTCGAGTACTCGCTGGTCACGGAGAGCATCGCCAGGGACGCCAGGATGAAGATGATGAAGTAGCTGATGGTGCTGACGCCGATGCTCGCCGCGTCGATCGAGTCCTCCGCGCCCGGCACGCCCTTCAGGTTCGAGGTCATCGTCATCGCGGCGAACGGGGAGATCAGCACCATGCTCGCGACGGAGCCGACGACGAACCAGAGGGTCGAGCGGAGGGAGCGGAGCTTCATCCACTCCGCCGCGATCGCGCCCCGCAGGCCCGAGTCCGTCCGGGTGGTGGTCAGGGTTGCCAGAGGGGTGGTTGCGGTCATGGTGATCGCCTTCTCGGGAGGTGTGCGGGGGGCGGGGGGCTCAGGCGCGGGTCGCGGTCGCGGCGGTGTGCTGCTGAAAGGCGGAGTTGCCGTACTCGACGCTGTCCGCCGTCAGTTCCATGTAGACCTGCTCCAGCGAGGCCTCCACCGCGCGCAGTTCGTGCAGCCGCACTCCCATCTCGTGGGCCAGGTCGCCGACCTGCTCGACGGTCGCCCCGGTCACGATCAGCTCGTTGGAGCCCGCCCACTGCACGTCCGCCGCGTAGCCGGCGAGCGCGCTGACCAGGCCGTGCAGGGCGCCGCTCTCCGGGCCGCGGACGCGGACGGTACCGCCGGCGTGGCTGGCGAGGAGCTCCTCCATGCCGGTGTCGGCGATGAGGCGGCCCTTGCCGATGACGATGAGGCGGTCGGCGGTCAGTTCCATCTCGCTCATGAGGTGGCTGGAGATGAAGACCGTGCGGCCCTCGGCCGCCAGCGAGCGCAGGAACTGGCGGATCCAGCGGACGCCGTCCGGGTCCAGTCCGTTGACCGGCTCGTCCAGCATCAGCACCTGCGGGTCGCCGAGCAGGGCGCCGGCGATGCCGAGGCGCTGTCCCATGCCGAGCGAGAAGCCGCCCGCCTTGCGGTCGGCGACATCGCTCAGGCCGACCGCGTCGAGCACCTCCTCGACCCGGCTCAGGGGCAGGCCGTGGCTGAGGGCCATGGCCCGCAGGTGGTTGCGGGCGCTGCGGCTGGGGTGGACGGCCTTGGCGTCCAGGAGGGCGCCGATCTCGCAGAGCGGGTTGGGGATCTGTGCGTACGGACGGCCGTTGACCAGGGCCTGGCCCGAGGTGGGCAGGTCCAGCCCGAGGATCATCCGCATCGTCGTCGACTTGCCGGCGCCGTTGGGACCGAGGAACCCGGTGATCTTCCCGGGCATGATCTCCAGGGAGAGATCGTCGACCGCGGTCTTGTCCCCGTAGCGCTTGGTCAGGCCCTGAAGGGTGATCATGTGAGTCGTTCCTCTCGTCTGGCTTCCGTCGGGCGGGGGCCGGCGGCTTCCGATGACCTCAAATTACGGACGGGGAGGGGGCTGCCGCAGTGAGCGATCGGCACCCCCGGCACCTGACGAAAGTCAGGTGCCGGCACGCGTGTCGAGGTCTGCCAGGGACCGGGCGAGGGTCCGGCCGATGAGAGCCGCGGTAACGGAATCACTCAGCATCCCTTCGTGGTCGGACGAGACGTCGAAGCTGTGTACAGCCCCGCTCAGATAAGGCTTCCAACCGGGGCTATGCGGATTCTCTACGTCCAGTTCAGCGGCCTGTCCGGCCGTGGAATCGACTCCTCCGGTCGCCTTGAAGAAGAGCAGATCGCCTTCGAAGCGGGCGGGGGTGGCGTAGGTGTGCATGAGCCGCAGGCTCGTCAGGTGCGCCCGGGTCATCCGCAGCAGTTCGGCGTCGCCGAAGTCGGCCAGGGAGGGGTTCTGGGCGCGGATGTGCGCCAGGTAGCGGGGGATGTGGGCCTCGACCGGCCCGTCGGTCGCGGGGTCGTACGCGAATCCCACCGCGCGCAGCTGCGCCGCGACGAGTTCCGGCTCGCTCGGCGCGGGCCGGCCGGGGGTGCCGGGCAGGGTGTCCAGGATGGCGAGCAGCTCCACTTCCTCGCCGCTCTCCTGGAGCTGCGTGGCCATCGCGTGCGCGACCTGCCCGCCGAAGGACCAGCCGAGCAGCCGGTACGGGCCGTGGGGGCGCAGTTCCCGGACGCGCTCCACGTACGCGGCGGCCAGCTCGGCCACCGTGTCCGGGCCTGCCGTGTCCGGGGTTTCGGCTGAGAGGCCGGGGGCCTGGAGTCCGTAGACCGGCTGGCGCGGGTCCAGGTGCGGGAGCAGCGCCGCGTAGCACCAGCTCGCGCCGGCGGCCGGGTGGACGCAGAACAGCGGGGGCAGCGGGCCGGTGGCGCGCAGCGGCAGCAGCGGGCGCAGTGCGGCGGCCGGGTCGTACGGCGTGGAGTCGGCAAGGGCTTCGGCGAGCGCGGCGACGGTGGGGGCCTCGAAGAGGCGGCGGACGGGCAGCTCGATGCCGAGGGCGCCGCGGATGCGGGTGGTGAGCCGGGTGGCGAGCAGGGAGTGGCCGCCGCGCTCGAAGAAGTTGTCCTCGATGGTGAGGTCGTCCGCCTGCAGGACCTCCGCGAACAGCCCCAGCAGGATCTCCTCGCGCGGGCCCCGGGGCGGCCTGGCCCCGGTGGCGGGGCCGGTCTCGGGGGCGGGCAGGGCGGCCCGGTCGAGCTTGCCGTTGGGGGTGAGCGGGAGGGCGTCGAGGGTGACGAACGCGGCCGGGACCATGTAGTCGGGCAGGGCGGCCGCCAGCTGCGCCCGCAGCGGCCCGTGGTCGATGGCGGCGCCGGTGGGCGGGACGACGTAGGCGACGAGACGGCGGGCGCCGGGAGTGTCCTCGCGGAGCAGGACGGCGGCGCGGGCGACCGTTTCGTGGCCGGTGAGTGCGGCTTCGATTTCGCCGAGCTCGATGCGGAAGCCACGGAGTTTGACCTGGTGGTCGACGCGGCCCAGGTATTCGAGCTCGCCGTCCCGGGTCCAGCGGGCCAGGTCGCCGGTGCGGTACATGCGGGTACCGGGCGGACCATACGGGTCGGCCGTGAACCGCTCCGCCGTCAGGACGGGGCGGTTGAGGTAGCCGCGGGCCAGCTGGACTCCGGAGAGGTACAGCTCGCCGGAGGCGCCGGCCGGGACGGGCCGCAGGTGCCGGTCCAGTACGTAGGCACGGCAGTTGTCGATCGGACGGCCGATCGGGGCAACCCGCGGCCACTGCTCCTGGTCTGCGGGCAGGGTGTAAGCGGTGACGACATGGGTCTCGGCCGGGCCGTAGTGGTTGTGCAGCACCGAGGAAGCGCCCGCGGCCGCGTAGTGCGCGCGGACCGGCTCCCGCAGGGTCAGCGCCTCGCCCGCCTGCGCCACATGCGCCAGGTCAGGGAGAGGGAGATCCAGGTCGCGGGCGGCCTCGAAGACCGCGTCCACGACCAGGTTCGGGGCGTACAGCTCGGCGACACGGTGCTCGGACAGCCAGGCGGCCAGGGCGGCCGGGTCCCGGCGGACCTCCTCCGGGCAGACCACCAACGTCCGGCCCGAGACGACCGCAGAGAGGATCTCCTGCACCGACACGTCGAAACTGACCGCCGTGAACTGGGCGGTGACCGTGCCGGGACCGCCCGGAACGGCCTCCTCATGCCAGGCCAGGAGGTTACGCACCGCACCGGCCGGCATCACGATGCCCTTCGGACGACCCGTGGACCCCGACGTGTAGATGACGTACGCGGGAACCTCGGCCGGGATGGCCAGGTCCAGGTCCCCGTCCTCGTATCCGGATGTGTCGGGGAGGGTGTCCAGGACCACCGCCGGAGCGGCGTCCTCGACCATGTAGGCGATGCGGTCCGCCGGATACTCCGGATCCAGCGGCAGATACGCCGCGCCCGCCTTCAGCGTCGCGAGCATCGCCAAGACGAGGTCCGCAGAGCGGGGCAGGCGAACACCCACCACCGACTCCGCTCCCACACCACGATCGGCGAGCCAGCGGGCGAGCCGGTTCGCCGACGCGTTCAGCTCCCCGTACGTGAGAGCGGTGTCGCCGGCCAGCACCGCAGGCGTGTGCGGGGCAGCGGCCACCCGGGCCTCGAACATGGCCGGGAGGGTCAGCGGCGCGTGGGCCGTCTCCGTGGCGTTCCAGGCCGTCAGGAGCTGCTCGCGCTCGGCGCCGGACAGGATCTCCACCCGGTGCACGGGAGCCGACGGCTCCGCCGTCACCGCCTCCAGCACCCGCACGAAGCGTTCGGTCAGGGTCTGGGCGGTGTCGGGGTCGAAGAGGTCGACGGCGTATTCGAGGGTGCCGTGGAGGCCGGTGCCCGGAGCGCCCTCGGAGAGGGAGAGCAGCAGGTCGAACTTGGCGGATCCGCCGGCCACGGCCCGCTCGGACAGGGTGAGCCCGCCGAGTCGGCCGACGGCTTCGACGGCCCGGTGCCGGTCGGTGTTGTCCCACATCAGCATGGTCTGGAAGAGGGGGTGGCGGGCCATGGAACGGGCCGGGTTGAGGACTTCCACGAGCCGTTCGAAGGGCACGTCCTGGTTCCCGTACGCCGCCAGGTCCGCCTCCCGTACGCGAGCCAGCAGCTCGGCGAACGTCGGATCCCCGGACAGATCGGTCCGCAGCACGAGGGTGTTCACGAAGAACCCGACCAGGTCTTCCAGCGCATCGTCCGTACGACCCGCGACAGGCGTGCCGATCGCGATGTCCTCACCCGCACCCAACTGGTGCAGCAGGGTCGCCAGGGCAGCCTGCGCCACCATGAAGGGGCTCGCGCCGTGCGCACGGGCCACCTCCTCCAGACGGGCGTGCACCGCGGCCGGCACCTCGAAGGACACCGAACCACCCCGGTACGAAGCCACCGCCGGACGCGGCCGGTCCACCGGCAGCACCAACTCCTCCGGAAGCCCGGAAAGCCGCTCCTTCCAGAACGCCAACTGCGCCGCGACCACACTCCCCTCGTCGTCCTCCGACCCCAGCAGCTCCCGCTGCCACAGCGTGTAATCCGCGTACTGCACCGGCAGCGGAGCCCAACCCGGTTCGGCGCCGGAGACCTGAGCGGCGTACGCGGTGGCCAGGTCGCGGGCGACGAGCGGCAGGGACCAGCCGTCGCCCGCGATGTGGTGCAGGACGAGGACGACCACGTGCTCCTCCGGCGCCAGCTCGAACAGGCGCAGGTGGACGGGGAGTTCGCGGGACAGGTCGAAGGCGTACCCGGCCGCTTCCGCGATCCCCTCCTCCAGTTCGCGCTCGTCGATGACGGTGGACACGGCCAGACCGGGGTGGGCCTGGTCGGCGGGCAGCACGATCTGGTGCACGCCCTGGTCGTCCTCGGCGAAGACGGTACGCAGGGACTCGTGCCGGACGACGAGGTCGTGCAGGGCGGCGGCGAGCGCCTCCTGCTCCAGCGGGCCGGTCAGGCGCAGGGCGGTGGTGAGGTTGTAGACGGGGCTCGATCCGTCGAACTGGTTGAGGAACCAGAGCCGCTGTTGGGCGTGGGAGAGCGGGAGCCGCTCGGGGCGGGGGCCGGCGGTGACGGCCGCGCGGGCGGAGCCGGCGGCGGTGGCGAGGTACGGGGCGAGGCCGGCGACGGTCGGCGTCTCGAACAGCCGGCGGACCGACACCTCGGCCCCGAAGACGGACCGGATGCGGGCGGCGAGCTTCGTGGCGAGCAGCGAGTGGCCGCCGCGAGCGAAGAAGTCGTCGTCGATGGAGACGGGCGCCGAGGCGGCGAGGACCTCCGCGAAGAGGCCGCAGAGGATCTCCTCCTGCGGGGAGCGCGGGGCGCGCCCGGGGCCTCCCGGCTCCTCGTCGGGGGCGGGAAGAGCGCGGCGGTCGAGCTTGCCGTTGGGGGTGAGCGGGAGGGCGTCGAGGGTGACGAACGCGGCCGGGACCATGTAGTCGGGCAGGACGGCCGCCAGGTGCTTGCGCAGCAGTACGCCGTCGAGCGCCTCGCCGGGCCGGTCGGGGACGACGTAGGCGACGAGGCGCTGGTCGCCGGGGGTGTCCTCGCGGACGAGCGCGGCGGCGCGGGCGACGGCCTCGTGGGAGGCCAGGGCCGCCTCGACCTCACCGAGCTCGATGCGGAACCCGCGGAGCTTGACCTGCTGGTCGACGCGGGAGACGTAGACGAGCTCGCCGTCCTTCGACCAGCGGACGAGGTCGCCGGTGCGGTACATGCGGGAGCCGGCCGGGCCGTACGGGTTCGCGACGAAGCGTTCGGCGGACAGGCCGGGGCGGTTCAGGTACCCGCGGGCGAGGCCGGTGCCGGCGATGTAGAGCTCTCCCGCGACCCCGGCCGGGACGGGCTGCAGACCCGAGTCCAGGACGTAGACCTGGGTGTTGGCGATGGGCCGGCCGATGGTGACGTCGGCGGAGGTCACCTCGGTGGCCGTGGACCAGATGGTCGTCTCCGTCGGCCCGTACAGGTTCGTGACGGAGGCCGCGTGCTCGGCCAATTGCGCCGCGAGATCCGACGGCAGCGCCTCGCCACCCGCCAGGACCCGGACCTCGCCCAGCACGGAGGTGTCCACGTAGCGCCACAGGCTCGGGGTCGCCTGCATGACCGTGACCGCACGGCTCTCGATGAGGGCGCGCAGGGCCTCGGGGTCACGCACCTCGTCCCGGCCGGCCAGGACGACGGAAGCGCCGTTCAGCAGCGGCAGGTAGATCTCCAGCCCCGCGATGTCGAAGGCGACGGTGGTGACGGCGAGCAGACGGTCCTCGGCACCCAGCTCAAAGCGGTCCTGCATGCTGGTCAGGAAGTTCAGCAGGGCACCGCGCGGGACGACCACGCCCTTCGGGCGACCCGTCGAACCCGAGGTGTAGATGACGTACGCCGGAGCGTCCGCCGGAACCGTCACCGACAGGGGCTCGGCGGAGCAGGCGGAGACGTCCGGAAGCGAGTCCAGGACGACCGTCGGTGCCGCGTCCTCCAGCATGTACGCGATCCGGTCCGCCGGATACTCCGGGTCGATCGGCACGTACGCCGCACCCGACTTCAACACGGCCAGCAACGCGACGACCAGATCGGCCGAACGCGGCAGCGTCACAGCCACCAGCTGCTCCGGTCCCGCACCCTGCTCACGCAGCCAGCGCGCGAGCCGGTTCGACGCCGCGTCCAACTCCGCGTACGAGTACGAGACCCCGCCCGACACCACGGCCACCGCATCCGGCACACCGGCCGCCCGGGACGTGAACAGGGACACCACATCGGCGGCCGGCAGCTCACGGGCGGTCGCGTTCCAGCCGTGGAGCACCCGCTCCCGCTCCCCCGCCCCCAGCACGTCCACCCGCCCCACCGGCACGTCCGGGCCGGTGACCAGCGCCTCCAGGAGGCGTACGAACCGTGCCACGAGCGACTCGGCCGTCGCGTGGTCGAACAGGTCCGTCGCGTATTCGAGTACGCCGTTCAGCTCGGCGTCGATGGCGAAGCGGAGGTCGAAGGTGGCCGCGCCGGTGCCGACGGGTTCGCCCGCGACCGTGAGGCCGGGCAGCAGCCCGCCGGCGCCGTTCATCGTGTCCTGCTGGTCGACGCTGTTGAAGGCCAGCATGGTCTGGAAGAGCGGGTGCCTGGACATCGAGCGGGCCGGGTTGAGGGCCTCCACCAGCCGCTCGAAGGGCACGTCCTGGTGGGCGTACGCCGCCAGGTCCGCCTGCCGGACCCGGGCGACGAGCTCGGCGAACGTGGGGTCGCCCGAGACGTCGGTGCGCAGGACGAGGGTGTTGACGAAGAAGCCGACCAGGTCGGCCAGGGCGTCGTCCGTACGGCCCGCGACGGGCGTGCCGATCGGGATGTCGTCGCCCGCGCCGAGTCGGTGCAGCAGCACGGAGAGGGCCGCCTGGACGACCATGAAGACGCTCGCCTGGTGCCGGCCCGCGAACTCGGCGGTCAGGGCGTGGAGTTCGGCCGGCACCGCGATCGGCACCTCGCCGCCGCGGTGGCCGGCCACCGCCGGGCGGGGCCGGTCGGTGGGCAGGTCGAGTTCGTCCGGGAGTCCGGCGAGGGCCTCCCGCCAGTAGGAGACCTGGCGGGCGGCCAGGCTGTCCGGGTCGTCCTCGGAGCCGAGGAGCTCCGCCTGCCAGAGCGTGTAGTCCGCGTACTGGACGGGCAGCGGGGCCCAGCCGGGCTCCTCCCCGGCCGTGCGGGCCGCGTACGCGGTGGCCAGGTCGCGGATCAGGACGGGCGTGGACCAGCCGCCGTCGCCCGCGATGTGGTGGACGACGACGAGGAGCACGTGCTCCTCGGGGGCGAGGGTGAACAGCCGGGTGTGGACGGGGGGTTCGGCGGAGAGGTCGAAGGTGTACGCGGCGCCGTGGGCAAGGGCCTCGGCGAGTCCGTCCTCGTCGACCGCGATCACGCGCGGCGCGGCGCGGGCCGCCTCCGGGTCGAGGACCACCTGGTGGGCGCCGTCCGCGTCCTCCGCGAAGACCGTACGCAGGGACTCGTGCCGGACGAGGAGGTCGTGCAGGGCGGCGGTGAGGGCCGGGCGGTCGAGGGGGCCGGTGAGGCGCAGGGCGACGGGCACGTTGTAGGCGGGGCTGGGGCCGTCGAACCGGTTGAGGAACCACAGGCGCTGTTGGGCGAAGGACAGCGGGACGCGGTCGGGGCGCACGGTGGCGGCGGTGAGTTCGGGGCGGGCGGTCCCGGATCCGGTGAGGGCGGCGGTCAGGCCGGCCACGGTCGGGGCGTCGAAGAGGGCGCTCATCGGCAGGTCGACGTCGAGGGCGGCCCGGATGCGGCTCATCAGGCGGATCGCGAGGAGGGAGTGCCCGCCGTTCTCGAAGAAGTCGTCGTCGATGGAGAGCGGGGCCGGGGCGCCGAGGACCTCGGCGAAGATGCCGCAGAGGATCTCCTCCTGCGGGGTGCGCGGGGCGCGGCCGGGCGCGTCGGGCTCGTAGTCGGGGGCGGGCAGTGCGCGCCGGTCGAGCTTGCCGTTGGGGGTGAGGGGGAGCGCGTCGAGGGTGACGAAGGCCGAGGGGACCATGTACTCGGGCAGGACCTCGGCGAGCCGGGCGCGCAGGGCGGCGGTCCGCTCGGGGGTGGCCTTGCCGCCGGGGACGACGAGGTAGGCGACGAGGCGCTTGTCGCCGGGGGTGTCCTCGCGGACGAGGACGGCGGCGCGGGCGATGGCCTCGTGGGCGGTGAGGGCTGCTTCGATCTCGCCGAGCTCGATGCGGTAGCCGCGCAGCTTGACCTGCTGGTCGACGCGGGACAGGTAGTCGAGGCGGCCGTCGGCCGTCCAGCGGACGAGGTCGCCGGTGCGGTACATCCGGGAGCCGGCCGGGCCGTACGGGTTCGCGACGAAGCGTTCGGCGGACAGGCCGGGCCGGTTCAGGTAGCCGCGGGCGAGGCCGGTGCCCGCGATGTACAGCTCGCCGGGGACTCCGGCGGGGACCGGCTGGAGGGCCGCGTCGAGGACGTACACCTGGGTGTTGGCGATGGGACCGCCGATCGACACGGCCTGACCGCCGAGCACCTGCTCCGCCGTGGACCAGATGGTGGTCTCCGTCGGGCCGTACAGGTTCGTCACGGAGGCCGCGTGGTCGGCGAGAGTGCCCGCCAGATCGGACGGCAGCGCCTCGCCGCCCACGAGGACGCGCACTCCGGTCAGGGCCTGCGGGTCCACGAACCGCCAGAGGCTCGGGGTGGCCTGCATGACGGTGACGGACCGCGTCTCGATCAGGGACCGCAGGGCCTCGGGGTCCCGGGCCTGCTCGCGGTCGGCGAGGACGACGGAGGCGCCGTTCAGCAGCGGCAGGTACAGCTCCAGGCCGGCGATGTCGAAGGCCACGGTGGTCACCGCGAGCAGACGGTCTTCGGAGGTGAGGGCGAAACGGTCCTGCATGGCGGTCAGGAAGTTCAGCAGCGCGCCGCGCGGCACGACCACGCCCTTCGGGCGGCCCGTGGAACCCGACGTGTAGATCACGTACGCCGGAGCGTCCGCCGGAACGACCAGGTCCAAGGCCTCTGCGGAGCAGCCTGAGACGTCCGGCAGCTCCTCCAGAACGACCGCCGGAGCCGCGTCCTCCAGCATGTAGGCGATACGGTCCGCCGGATACTCCGGGTCGATCGGCACGTACGCCGCACCCGACTTCAACACGGCCAGCAACGCGACGACCAGATCGGCCGAACGCGGCAGCGTCACGGCCACCAGCCGCTCCGGACCCGCACCCTGCGCCCGCAGCCAGCGCGCGAGTCGGTTGGAGGCCCGGTCCAACTCGGCGTACGAGTACGAGACCTCGCCCGACACCACGGCCACCGCATCCGGCGCCCCGGCCACCCGGGACGCGAACAGGGACACCACATCGGCGGCCGGCAGTTCGCGGGCGGTGGCGTTCCACGCGTCGAGGAGCTGCCCCCGCTCCCCCGCCCCCAGCACGTCCACCCGCCCGACCGGCAGGTCGGGGTCGGCGGCGAGCCGGGTCAGGACGTGCACAAGGCGGTCGGCGAGGGTCTGGGCGGTGGAGCGGTCGTAGAGGTCGGTGGCGTAGGTCAGCGCGCCCACGAGACCGGAGTGCCGGTCCCCGGCCTCCTCCGAGATGCTGAAGGCCAGGTCGAAGCGGGCGGACGCGCTCGCGACGGGGTGGCCCTCGACCGTCAGGCCGGGAAGCTCGGCGAGGGCGGCGCGGGCGGCGCTGCGGTCGTTGTTGTCCCAGGTGAACGAGGTCTGGAAGAGCGGGTGCCGCCCCTTGGAGCGGGGCGGGTTGAGGACCTCGACGAGCCGCTCGAAGGGCACGTCCTGGTTCTCGTACGCGGCCAGGGAGGCCTCGCGAGTGCGCCGCACGAGCTCGGTGAAGGCCGGGTCCCCGGACAGGTCGGCCCGCAGGACCAGGGTGTTGACGAAGTAGCCGATGAGTTCTTCGAGGGCGTCGTCCGTACGGCCCGCGATGGGCGTGCCGATCGGGATGTCCTCGCCGGCGCCGAGCCGGTGCAGCAGCACCGCCAGGGCCGCCTGCACCACCATGAACAGGGAGGCGTGCTGCTCGCGCGCCACCGCCGCGAGGCGGGCGTGCACCTCCGCCGGGACGCTGAAGGTGACGGTGTCACCGCGGTGGGATGCGGTGGCGGGGCGCGGCCGGTCGGCGGGGAGGGCGAGCTCCTCCGGCAGGCCGGCCAGGGCCGAACGCCAGTGGTCGAGCTGCCGGGAGACGACGCTGTCGGGGTCGTCCTCGGAGCCGAGCACCTCGCGCTGCCACAGGGTGAAGTCCGTGTACTGGACGGGCAGCGGGGCCCACTGCGGGGTCTCGCCGGCGGCGCGGGCGGCGTACGCGGTGACCAGGTCGCGGACGAGCAGCGGCTGCGACCAGCCGTCGCCCGCGATGTGGTGCAGGAGCAGGAGCAGCACGTACTGCTCCGGCCCCTGCTCGAACAGCCAGACCCGCAGCGGGAGGTCGGCGGCCAGGTCGAAGGGCGTACGGACCGCCTCCGCGAGCGCCGCCTCCAGCGCGGCCGGGTCCGCCGCGGCTCCGGCCGGTACGACCGTGAGCTGCGGGGTGGCGGATCCGGCCGCCAGTACCACCTGGTGGGCGCCGTCCGGACCGTCGGCGATCAGGGTGCGCAGGCTGTCGTGCCGGGCCACCAGGTCGCCGAGTGCCGCCCGGAGCGCCGGGAGGTCCGGCGTTCCGGTCAGGCGCAGCGCGGTCGGGATGTTGTAGAGGGAGTTGGCGCCCTCAAGCTGTTGCAGGAACCAGAGGCGGCGTTGCGCGAACGACAGCGGAATCACGAGTTCTCCTTCGGCCTGAGCATCGGGCGCAGCGCCGGCCGGGAGGCGGACTTGGTGGCCTTGTTCCGCGATTCCAGCTCCGCCACCGCCTCGCCGAGGGTGGCCACGGTCGGCGCTTCGAAGAAGACGCGGACCGGGACCTCGACGCCGAGCGCGGACCGCAGCCGGCCGATGAGCTTGGTGGCGAGCAGCGAGTGCCCGCCGAGGTCGAAGAAGTCGTCGTCGATGGTGACGGCGTCGGTCTTCAGCACCTCGGCGAACAGCCCGCACAGCAGCTCTTCGCGTTCCGTGCGCGGTGCCCGGCCGGAGGAGGCCGTGCGGTGGTCGGGGGCGGGCAGGGCGGATCGGTCGAGCTTGCCGTTCGGGGTCAGCGGCAGCGTCTCGAGCTGGACGACGGACGAGGGCACCATGTATCCCGGCAGCGAGGCACTGACGTGCCTGCGCAGCTCATTCACTTCTAGTGAGGCGCCCTCTACGGGAACTACATAGGCGACCAGGCGCTTGTCGCCGGGGGCGTCCTCGCGGACGAGTGCGGCGGCGCGGGCGACGGCCTCGTGGGAGGCCAGGGCCGCCTCGACCTCGCCGAGCTCGATGCGGAAGCCGCGGAGCTTGACCTGCTGGTCGACGCGGGACAGGTAGTGGAGCTCGCCGTCGGCCGTCCAGCGGACCAGGTCGCCCGTGCGGTACATGCGCGAGCCGGCGGGGCCGTACGGGTTCGCGACGAAGCGTTCGGCGGACAGGCCGGGCCGCTTCAGGTACCCGCGCGCCAGGCCGTGGCCCGCGATGTACAGCTCGCCCGCGACTCCGGCCGGGACGGGCCGGAGGGCGGCGTCGAGGACGTAGACCTGGGTGTTGGCGATGGGCCGGCCGATGGTGACCTCGGCAGAGGTGACCTCGGTGGCGGTCGACCAGATGGTCGTCTCCGTCGGCCCGTACAGGTTCGTGACGGAGGCCGCGTGCTCGGCCAGCTGCGCCGCCAGATCGGAGGGCAGCGCCTCGCCACCCGCCAGGACGCGGACCTCGCGCAGGGCGGCCGGGTCCTCGGCGAGCAGGGCGTGCCAGAGGCTCGGCGTCGCCTGCACCACCGTGGCCTCTGCCAGCCGGCGGGCGAGGACGGCCGGATCGTGGACGGCCTCGCGGTCGGCGAGGACGACGGAGGCGCCGTTCAGCAGCGGGAGGTAGATCTCCAGCCCGGCGATGTCGAAGGCGACGGTGGTGACGGCGAGCAGGCGGTCGTCGGCACCCAGCTCGAAGCGGTCCTGCATGCCGGTCAGGAAGTTCAGCAGCGCGCCGCGCGGGACGACCACGCCCTTCGGGCGGCCCGTGGAGCCCGACGTGTAGATGACGTACGCCGGAGACTCCGACGGGACGGCCAGGCCCAGTGCCGCCGCCGAGTGGCCGGAGGTGTCGGGCAGGGAGTCCAGGACGACCGCCGGGGCCGCGTCCTCCAGCATGTACGCGATCCGGTCCGCCGGATACTCCGGGTCGATCGGCACGTACGCCGCACCCGACTTCAGCACCGCCAGCAACGCGACCACCAGGCCGGCGGAACGCGGCAGCGTCACCGCCACCAGCTGCTCCGGACCCGCGCCCTGCTCACGCAACCACCGCGCGAGCCGGTTCGACGCCGCGTCGAGCTCCGCGTACGAGTACGCGACCTCGCCCGACCGGACCGCCACGGCCTGCGGTGTCGCCGCCGCCCGCGCCTCGAAGAGGGAGACCACATCGGCGGCCGGCAGCTCACGCGCGGTCGCGTTCCAGGTGTCGAGCACCTGCTCCCGCTCCCCCGCCCCCAGCACGTCGATGTCGCGTACGCGCAGCTCGGGGTCGGCGGCGACGGCCGCCAGGAGCCGCTCGAAGCGGGCCACCAGCGTCCGCGCCGAGGCCGGATCGAAGAGGTCCGTCGCGAAGTCCAGCGCGCCGCGCAGACCGGCGGGCGCGCCCTGCTCGTCGAAGGACTCGGCCAGGTTCAGCGCGAGGTCCGTCTTGGCGACGCCGGTCGCGACCGGCAGCGGGGCGACGGTGAGTTCGGCGAGGGCTCCGGCGGCGTCCGCGCCGAGGCTCTGGTCGTTGTTGTTCCAGAGCAGCATCGTCTGGAAGAGCGGGTGCCGGGAGAGCGAGCGGTTCGGGTTGAGGACCTCGACCAGCTGCTCGAAGGGCACGTCCTGGTGGGCGTACGCCGCCAGGTCCGCCTCGCGGACCCGGCCGATGAGCTCGGCGAAGGTCGGGTCGCCCGAGACGTCGGTGCGCAGCACGAGCGTGTTGACGAAGAAGCCGACCAGCTCCTCCAGGGCATCGTCCGTACGGCCCGCGATGGGCGTGCCCATCGGGATGTCGTCCCCGGCTCCGAGCCGGTGCAGCAGGGCCGCGAAGGCCGCCTGGACGACCATGAAGAGGCTGGCCTGCCGGTCCCTTGCCACGCCCGCGAGCGCCGCGTGCAGCGCGGCCGGGATCTCCACCGGGACGAGGCCGCCCCGGTAGGTGGCGGCCGCCGGCCGTGGCCGGTCGGTGGGAAGGGCGATCTCCTCGGGGAGGCCGGCCAGTGCGTCCTTCCAGTGGGCGAGCTGGCTCGCGAGCACGCTGCCGTCCTCGTCCGCGGAGCCGAGGGCGGCCCGCTGCCACAGGGTGTAGTCGGCGTACTGGACGGGCAGCGGGGCCCAGTCCGGTGCCCCGCCCGCGCTCCGGGCCGCGTAGGCGCGGGTCAGGTCGCGGGCGAGGAGCGGGGTCGACCAGCCGTCGCCCGCGATGTGGTGCAGCAGGATCAGCAGGACGTGGTCCTGCTCGCCGACCTCGAACAGCGACAGCCTGAGCGGGACTTCGCGGGTGAGGTCGAAGCCGTGGCGCGCGGCCTCGGCCAGCCGGTCCGCGAGATCCGCCTCGGTCGTGGTGGCGAGGACCGGCTCGGTGCGCGCGGCTTCCGGGTCGAGGACCACCTGGTAGGCGCCGTCCGCGTCCTCCGCGAAGACCGTACGCAGGGACTCGTGGCGGGCCAGTACGTCGTGCAGGGCGGCGCCGAGGGCCTCGCGGTCCAGGGGCCCGGTCAGGCGGAGGGCGGTGGAGAGGTTGTAGGTGGCGCTGGGCCCTTCCAGCCGGTGCAGGAACCACAGGCGCTGTTGCGCGAAGGACAGCGGGATCCGCTCCGGCCGCGTCTCGGCCCGTACGACGGCTCCGCGGGCCCGGTCGGCGGTCGAGAGGGAGGCGGCGAGGGCCGCCACGGTGGGCGTCTCGAAGAGCCGGCGTACGGACAGCTCGACGCCGAGGACGGTACGGATCCGGCTGGTGAGCTTGGTGACCAGCAGGGAGTGGCCGCCGCGCTCGAAGAAGTTGTCGTCGACGGTCACGGAGGGCAGCCGCAGGACCTCCGCGAACAGCCCGCACAGGATCTCCTCCTGCGGGGAGCGGGGTGCCCGGCCGGCGCCGGTCGCCGCGTGGTCGGGGGCGGGGAGGGCGGCCCGGTCGAGCTTGCCGTTGGGGGTGAGCGGGAGGGCGTCGAGGGTGACGAACGCGGCCGGGACCATGTAGTCGGGCAGGGCGGCGGCGAGGTGCTTGCGCAGCAGACCCGTCTCGACGCTCTCGCCGGTGGGCGGGACGACGTAGGCGACGAGACGGCGGGCGCCCGGGCTGTCCTCGCGGAGCAGGACGGCGGCGCGGGCCACGGCCGCGTGGGAGGTCAGGGCGGCTTCGATCTCGCCGAGCTCGATGCGGAAGCCGCGGAGCTTGACCTGGTGGTCGACGCGGCCGAGGTATTCGAGCTCGCCGTCGCGGGTCCAGCGGGCCAGGTCGCCGGTGCGGTACATGCGGGTACCGGGCGGACCATACGGGTCGGCCGTGAACCGCTCCGCCGTCAGGACGGGGCGGTTGAGGTAGCCGCGGGCCAGCTGGACTCCGGAGAGGTACAGCTCGCCGGAGGCGCCGGCCGGGACGGGCCGCAGGTGCCGGTCCAGTACGTAGGCACGGCAGTTGTCGATCGGACGGCCGATCGGAGCCACCCGCGGCCACTGCTCCTGGTCGGCGGGCAGGGTGTAGGCGGTGACGACATGGGTCTCGGCCGGGCCGTAGTGGTTGTGCAGCACCGAGGAGCCACCCGCGGCCGCGTAGTGCGCGCGGACCGGCTCCCGCAGGGTCAGCGCCTCGCCCGCCTGCGCCACATGCGCCAGGTCGGGGAGAGGGAGATCCAGGTCGCGGGCGGCCTCGAAGACCGCGTCCACGACCAGGTTCGGCGCGTACAACTCCGCGACACGGTGCTCCGCGAGCCAGGCGGCCAGGGCGGCCGGGTCCCGGCGGACCTCCTCCGGGCAGACCACCAACGTCCGACCCGAGACGACCGCAGAGAGGATCTCCTGGACCGACACGTCGAAACTGACCGCCGTGAACTGGGCGGTGACCGTGCCGGGACCGCCCGGAACGGCCTCCTCGTGCCATGCGAGGAGGTTGCGGACCGCACCGGCCGGCATCACGATGCCCTTCGGACGACCCGTGGACCCCGACGTGTAGATGACGTATGCGGGAACCTCGGCCGGGATGGCCAGGTCCAGGTCCCCGTCCGCGTATCCCGACGTGTCGGGGAGCGCGTCCAGGACCACCGCCGGGGCGGCGTCCTCGACCATGTAGGCGATCCGGTCCGCCGGATACTCCGGATCCAGCGGCAGATACGCCGCCCCCGCCTTCAGCGTCGCCAGCATCGCCACCACCAGGTCCGCAGAACGAGGCAGGCGAACACCGACGACCGACTCCGCACCCACACCACGATCGGCGAGCCAGCGGGCGAGCCGGTTCGCCGCCACGTTCAACTCCCCGTACGTGAGAGCGGTGTCGCCGGCCAGCACGGCAGGCGTATCGGGGGCAGCAGCCGCGCGGGCCTCGAACATGGCCGGGAGAGTGAGCGGGGCGTGGGCCGTCTCCGTGGCGTTCCAGGCGGTCAGGAGCTGCTCGCGCTCGGCATCGGCGAGGATCTCCACCCGGTGCACGGGACCCGACGGCTCCGCCGTCACCGCCTCCAGCACCCGCACGAAGCGTTCGGTCAGGGCCTCGGCCGTCTCCGGGTCGAAGAGGTCCGCGCTGAACTCCAGGGTGCCCTGGAGCCCGGCCGCGGCGCCCTTGTCGCCGCGCAGGTCGGTGACCGCGAACAGGAGGTCGAAGGTCGCGACGCCCGTGTCCAGTTCGTGGCCGGCCAGCCGCAGTCCGGGCAGCTGGATCCCGCTGCTCAGGGATTCCTGCTGGGAGGCGTTGTTCCAGGTCAGCATGGTCTGGAAGAGCGGGTTCCGGGACATCGAGCGCGTGGGGTTGAGTACCTCCACGAGCCGTTCGAAGGGCACGTCCTGGTTCCCGTACGCCGCCAGGTCGGCCGTCCGCACCCGACCGACCAGCTCCGCGAACGTGGGGTCGCCGGACAGGTCGGTGCGCAGCACGAGGGTGTTGACGAAGAAGCCGACGAGGTCTTCCAGGGCGTCGTCCGTGCGGCCCGCGATGGGCGTGCCGATCGGGATGTCCTCGCCCGCGCCCAGCCGGGCGAGCAGCAGCGCGAGCGCGGCCTGGACGACCATGAAGGAGCTGGCCTGCTGCTGGCGGGCCACGTCCTCCAGGCGGGCGTGCGTTTCGGCGGAGACCCGGAAGGGGATCCGGCCACCCCGCTTGGTGCCGACGGCCGGGCGCGGCCGGTCGACGGGGAGGGCGAGCTCCTCGGGAAGTCCGGCGAGGGCTTCCCTCCAGTAGGCGAGCTGGCGGGCGGCCAGGCTGTCGGGGTCCTCCTCGGAGCCGAGGAGCTCGGCCTGCCACAGGGTGAAGTCGGCGTACTGGACGGGCAGCGGGCTCCAGGCCGGGGCCTCGCCGGCGGTGCGGGCCGCGTAGGCGACGGTGAGGTCGCGTACGAGGACGGGCATGGACCAGCCGCCGTCGGCGGCGATGTGGTGGACCACGATCAGCAGGGCGTGCTCGCCGGGCGCGAGCTCGAACAGCCGGGTCCGCAGCGGGATCTCGGCGGCGAGGTCGAAGCCCTCGGCGACGGCGTCGCCGATCGCCCGGTCGAGGGCGTCCTCCGTGACGGGGACGATCCGCGGCTCGGGGTGGACGTCGGCCGGGTCGAGGACGACCTGGTGGGCGCCGTCGGCGTCCTCGGCGAAGACGGTGCGCAGGGACTCGTGGCGGGCGACGACGTCGCGCAGGGCGGCGGCGAGTGCCGGGCGGTCGAGGGCGCCGGTCAGGCGCAGGGCGGCCGGGACGTTGTAGGCGGGGTTGGGGCCTTCGAACTGGTTGAGGAACCACAGTCGCTGTTGGGCGGTGGACAGCGGGATCCGCTCCGGACGTGCGTACGGGGCGAGTTCGGGGCGTACGGCGCCGCCGCCGGCGAGGGCCGCGGACAGGCCGGCCACGGTCGGGGCGTCGAAGAGCTGCGCGATGGGGAGTTCCACGCCGAGGACGGAGCGGATCCGGCCGGCCAGGCGCATGGCGGCCAGGGAGTGGCCGCCGTTGACGAAGAAGTCGTCGTCGATGGAGATCTGGGGCAGGCCGAGGACCTCGCCGAAGAGACCGCAGAGGATCTCCTCCTGCGGGGTGCGCGGGCGGCGTCCCTGGGCGTCCGGACCGAGGTCGGGGGCGGGGAGGGAGCGGCGGTCGAGCTTGCCGTTGGGGGTGAGCGGGAGGGCGTCGAGGGTCAGGACGGCCGACGGGACCATGTACTCGGGCAGCACCTCGGCCAGGCGCTTGCGCAGCAGGGCCTGGGAGGGCAGGGAGACGCCGCTCCTGGGCACGAGGTAGGCGACGAGGCGCTGGTCGCCGGGGGTGTCCTCGCGGACGAGGACGGCGGCCCGGTCGACGGCTTCGTGGGAGGTGAGGGCTGCTTCGATCTCGCCGAGCTCGATGCGGTGGCCGCGGAGCTTGACCTGCTGGTCGACGCGGGAGAGGTAGACGAGCTCGCCGTCCTTCGACCAGCGGACGAGGTCGCCCGTGCGGTACATCCGGGAGCCGGCCGGGCCGTACGGGTTCGCGACGAACCGCTCCGCCGACAGGCCCGGGCGCTTCAGGTACCCGCGCGCCAGACCGTGGCCCGCGATGTACAGCTCGCCCGCGACCCCGGCCGGGACCGGCCGCAGGGCGGCGTCGAGCACGTAGACCTGGGTGTTGGCGATGGGACCGCCGATGGTGACGTCAGCGGAGGTCACCTCGGTGGCCGTGGACCAGATGGTGGTCTCGGTCGGCCCGTACAGGTTCGTGACGGAAGCCGCGTGCGCGGCCAACTGCGCCGCCAGATCGGACGGCAGCGCCTCGCCACCCGCCAGGACGCGGATCTCGCCCAGCACGGACGGGTCCACGTAGCGCCACAGGCTCGGGGTCGCCTGCATGACCGTGACCGCGTGGGTCTCGATGAGGGCGCGCAGGGCCGCCGGCTCGCGGACCTCGTCCCGGTCGGCGAGCACGACCGAGGCGCCGTTCAGCAGCGGGAGGTAGATCTCCAGCCCGGCGATGTCGAAGGCCACCGTGGTGACCGCCAGCAGGCGGTCGTCGGACGACAGGGCGAAACGATCCTGCATCGAGACCAGGAAGTTCAGCAGCGCACCGCGCGGGACGACCACGCCCTTCGGGCGGCCCGTCGAACCCGAGGTGTAGATGACGTACGCCGGAGACTCCGACGGGACGGTCAAGTCCAGCGCCTTCGCCGAGTAGGCGGATACGTCGGGCAGGGAGTCCAGGACGACCGCCGGAGCCGCGTCCTCCAGCATGTACGCGATCCGGTCCGCCGGATACTCCGGGTCGATCGGCACGTACGCCGCACCCGACTTCAGCACCGCCAGCAACGCGACCACCAGGTCGGCCGAACGCGGCAACTTCACCGCCACCAGACCCTCCGGCCCTGCACCCTGCTCACGCAGCCAGTGCGCGAGCCGGTTCGACGCCGCGTCGAGCTCCCCGTACGAGTACGAGACACCGGCCGACACCACGGCAACGGCATCCGGCGCACCGGCCGCCCGCGCCTCGAACAGGGACACCACATCGGCGGCCGACGGCAGGGCGCGCGCGGTCGCGTTCCAGCCGTGGAGCACCCGCTCCCGCTCCCCCGGGGCCAGTACATCCACACGGCCGACCGGCTGCCCCGGGTCGGTGATGACGGTGTCCAGGAGGCGGAGGAAGCGCGACACCACGGATTCGACCGTGGCGCGGTCGAACAGGTCCGTCGCGTATTCGAGTACGCCGCCCAGACCGGCCGGGGTGCCCTCCTCGTCGAAGGACTCGGCGAGGTTGAGCGCCAGGTCGAACTTGGCGACCCCCGAGTCGACCGGGAGGCCGGTGACCGTGAGGTCGGAGAGCCGGGTCACGGCGCTGCGCGCGCCCTGCTGGTCGTTGTTGTTGAAGGCCAGCATGGTCTGGAAGAGGGGGTGGCGGGCCATGGAGCGGGCCGGGTTGAGGATCTCCACCAGCCGCTCGAAGGGCACGTCCTGGTGGGCGTACGCCGCCAGGTCCGTCTCGCGGACCCGGGCGACGAGCTCGGCGAAGGTCGGGTCGCCGGAGACGTCGGTGCGCAG
>NZ_JBHUSC010000033.1:0-80820 GCF_042673805.1 Streptomyces sp. NPDC057010
GGCCGGGTCACTGACCCGGCCCGCCCTCGCCGTTCGTCCTGCGGGCCTTCGTGGTCCGCGGGGTGGGGTGGTGCGTACCGTCCCCGCGGCGGTCGGCTCAGCCGCCGGCGACCGGGCGGGCGGCGGGCCCCCGGGCGGCGGTCCGGTCGGTGTGCGCCGGGCGGCGGCTGCCGACGGGGGTGATCGGGGTCCGCTCGGACCTGATCAGGTGCGGCCGGCCGGAGATGATCGCCGCAGGCCGGGGCGCCGGCGCGTGCCCGGCGGGGACCGCCTGGGCGGTCTGCGCTGCGGGCACGGCGGACGCGGACGAGGGTTCACCGGCGGGGTCGTCGACCCGCCGGAGCTGCCACTTGCCGCCCGCGGAGAGCAGCGGCATGAGGGCGGTCGCGACCGGGGCGGCCATCCGCCCGGTCTCCGCGCGGCGGCGCAGCAGCTCGCGCAGCTCGAAGACGTAGGCCTCGGTCCGGGCGATGAGCGGCTCGAACCAGGGCAGGGCCAGCAGGATCAGCAGACCCGCGGACCAGCCGAGCAGCACATCGCTCACCCAGTGGGTGCCGAGGTACACGGTGGTGGCGCCGACGCTCAGCGAGACGACCGCGGACACCACGGACAGCACCCGCCGGGTGACCACGGTGGAAGCCAGGTAGGCCAGGATTCCCCAGGTCACGACAGCGTTGGCGGTGTGGCCGGAAGGAAATATATCGCCGCCCGCGAAGAGTTCGGCGGAGCCGATCTCGGTGGCGTAGTGCGGACCGAGCCGGCCGAGGCCGAGCTTGACGGAGCCGACGGTGATGTTGAGCAGCAGCAGCGCCACGCCCAGGGCGATCAGCGGGCGCAGCGTGTGCTGCCGCCAGGAGCGCCAGCCGAGCCAGGCGGCGACCATGACGGCGGTGGGCCCGCGCTGGCCCAGTACGACGAGGTAGTCGAGGAAGGCGTGGACCTGCGGCCACTGTTCGTAGGGCCGGAAGAACATGACCTGCCAGTCCAGGCGGACGAGCCAGGACGTGGTCAGCACGGCCACCACGATCGCCAGGTAGAAGGCGAGGGTGGAACCCAGGAGCACGACGCGGTGCCGGCTCATCTGCGGGGTTTGCAGATGAGCCGGTCGCTCTGGTTCCCGGTCCAGCCGGGCGAACACCCGCTCCAGACGGGTCAGGATTTGGTCGGTACGCACTCAATCGACGTTACCGCGAGCCGATGCTCGGCCCGCGCGAATCGCGGGCTTTGTGATGACCATGTGATGTGGAGTTGGTCTCACGCGGAGTTAATTCCCGGCATTTCGGCAGTGGTTGGAGTCCGGCTGATCCACTGCCCGGGAAATTGTTTCGCACACTTACCCGGGCTTTATCGCCACAGGTCATTTCCTTTGCTGAAAGATGGAGGGGAATGATCCATTCCGTTACGTCGGCCGCTACGGGGGTCCCGAACCGTTCAGCCAGAACGCCCCGTAGACCGCCGAGGCCAGGGCCGCGACCCCCAGCACCGCGGCCGCCCGCCGCGTCCGCCACCCGGCCAGCGCCACCGCCACCGGCAGGAACAGCGGGAAGGCCGGCAGCAACAGCCGCGGCTTGGAGCCGAAGTACCCGGAGGCGCACAGTGCGAGCGCCACGACGATCCCGCCGTACACGAGGAGCGGAGCCGGCTGCCGCTGTCGTACGCACCGCCCGTACAGCCACAGCACCAGCGCGACCCCCGCGATCAGGCCGACCCCGGCCGCGAAGGCGGAGGAGGCCAGCTTGGCCCCGATGAAACGGGCGAAGGCCCAGCCGAAGTCGAAGCCGTTGCCCCAGCCCGCCTGCACGTCCAGGTACCCGAAGAGACCGCCCCCGGTGCGCGCGCCGACCCACAGCGCGTACCCCGCCGCCCCCAGCGGAGCCAGCAGCACCCCGGCCGCCATCCGCCAGGACCGCTCCCCGCGGCGCAGGGCCGAGGCGGCCGCCACCCACACCCCCGCGACCACCGCCGCGCCGACCGGGCGGGTCAGCCCGGCACCGGCCGCGAGCAGGCCCGCCGTCAGCCACCGGCCGCGCAGGGCCCCGTACAGCGCCCAGACGGCGAGCGCGGTGAACAGCGACTCGCTGTACGCCATGGACTGCACGATGCCGACGGGCAGCGCCGCCCAGACGGCGACGGCGAGCACCCCGGCCCGGCGGCCGTGGAGCAGGTCCGCCACCGCGAAGATCCCCCAGGCCGCGGCGAGCCCCGCCACCGCGGAGACCACCAGGCCCGCCGAGCCGTACGAGAGCCCGGTCGGCGCCGACACCAGCCGCTCCAGCCAGGGCAGCAGGGGGAAGAAGGCCAGGTTCGAGTGGACGTCCCCGTTCGGGAGGAGCACCTCGTACCCGTATCCCTCCGCGGCGATGCGGGCGTACCAGAGGGAGTCCCAGCGGGCCGACAGCAGCGTGTGCGGGCTGCTGCCGGCCGCCGCGCACCACACCGCGAGCACGGCCAGCCCGAGCAGCCGGACCGCCGCGAAGACGGCCAGCGCGGGCGCGGCCCGGCGAAATCCAAGATCTTTCACGGGCATGATTATCGGTGGCGGCGGCCGGTGGGCGGCCGTTCGAGGGGCGGTGGGCGCGGCCGAGAACCACGGGCCGTGAGCACGCGTGTACACGGGGGAGGGGCGGGGTGGGGCGAAGTGGCGCACGCCACACGGAGGCCGCCGTCGGGATGAGAGCTTGGCCACGTGTCGGACAGGCGAACTCGCGTACGCTGACCGTTCACTCGCGTGTCGATGCCGGACCCCGTTGGACGCCGCACAGCGCACCACCCCCCGCGGCTCCGTCAGACGCTGGTCCGCCGAGCGCGGGGGATCACCTGGGAGGTACATGCATGTCGGGGACGAACGCGGCCGGGACCAGGACCCCTTCCCCCTGGCAGCGGGTCCGCGCGGCCTCCGGCGGAGCCAACCGCTGGGTCGTTCTCGCGGTCCTGTGCGTCAGCCTGGTCCTCGTCGCGCTCGACGCGACGATCCTGCACGTCGCCGTCCCCTCCGTTACCGAGGACCTGCGCCCCGGCTCCATCGAGCTCCTGTGGATCGTCGACGCCTACCCCCTGGTCTGCGCCGCCCTGCTGATCCTCTTCGGCACCCTCGGCGACCGGGTCGGCCGCCGCCGCATACTCCTCCTCGGCTACGGGCTCTTCGGCGTGGCCTCGGCCATGGCCGCCCTGGCCGACAACGCCCAGGTCCTCATCGCCGCCCGGGCCCTGCTCGGCATCGGCGGCGCGATGATCATGCCCGCCACGCTGTCGATACTGCGCCAGGTCTTCCCCGACCGGCGCGAGCGGGCGCTCGCCATCGGCATCTGGACCGCCGTCGCCGCGATCGGCGCGGCCAGCGGCCCCGTCCTCGGCGGCTTCCTCGTCCAGCACTTCTGGTGGGGCTCCGTCTTCCTGATCAACATCCCGCTGATGGCGCTCATCCTGCCGCTCGGCCGCTGGCTGCTGCCCGAGTCCAAGGGCGCCGCCGACGGGCCGTGGGACGTGCTCGGCGCGGTGATGGCCGCCGCCGGTGTGCTCGGTTCGGTCCTCGGGATCAAGCGGCTCGGCGCCGAGCGCCAGCTGCTCGACGCCCAGGCGCTGGTGCCGCTGGCCCTCGGCGTGGTGCTGCTCGTGCTGTTCGTGCGGCGGCAGAAGCGGCGTGCGCATCCGCTGATCGACATGCGGATGTTCTCGCGCGCCGCCTTCTCCACCTCCGTGGGCTGCATCGTGCTCGCCATGCTGGCGCTGGTCGGCCTGGAGCTGATCGCCGTCCAGTACCTCCAGCTGGTGCTGCACCTCAGCCCGCTGGAGACCGGCCTGCGGCTGCTGCCGCTCACCTTCGCCGCCATGGCGGCCGGGGCCACCGGGTCCTACACCCTGGCCCGGATCGGGCCGCGCACCATGGTCTCGCTGGGCTTCCTGCTGACCGCGGGCGCCGTACTGCTGCTCACCTTCATGGGGCAGCACGACCGGCCCGTGCTGCTCACCGCCGGCTTCATCCTGCTCGGCTTCGGGCTGCAGACCACGCTGTTCGCGGCGTACGAGTCGATGCTGAGCGAGGCGCCGGCGGCCACCGCGGGCGGCGCGGCCTCGATCGGCGAGACCTCGTACCAGCTGGGCGCGGGGATGGGCATCGCGCTGCTGGGCAGCGTGATGAACGCGGCGTACCGGCCGGGGCTGGAGGGGGTGCCGGGGGTTTCGGCGGCGGACTCGGCGGGCGCGGCCAATTCTCTGGGCGAGGCCTACCAGATCGCCGCGCAGCTGGGCGGGCCGGCGGGGGAGTCGCTGTACGCGGCGGCCCGGCACGCCTTCGTGCACGGGCTGCACGTGACGCTGGTGGTGAGTGCGGGGCTGCTGTTCGCGGGGGCGGTGATGGCGCTGAAGCTGCCGAAGGTCATGGAGTGCGGGGCGCCTGGCGGCGGGCCGGATGCGGTGCGGTTGCCCGCGCAGGCTTCGGCGGAGCCGTGCGTGACTCCTGCGGAGCAGGTGGGCTGACCGCCGCCGGCGGGTGCGGCGCCGTTGCGGGGGCTCCGCCCCCGCACCCCCGCGCCTCAAACGCCGGCGGGGCTGGATTTGCCTCCGCTGGGGCCGGGTGGGGCTGGATTTGGGGGACGGAGGCTAATAGCGTCGGGCGGGCGTAAAACTTGCGCTGCTAGGTTACGACTCAGGCCGCCGGGAGGCCCCGTGTCACCGTTCCTGCCTCATGATCCGCTCGGGCTCGACGAGCTGCTCGGGCCCGAGGACCTCGCCATCCGCGACACCGTGCGCGACTGGGCCGCCGACCGGGTGCTGCCGTACGTCGCCGAGTGGTACGAGAGCGGGGAGCTGCCCGGTATCCGGGAGCTGGCCCGTGAGCTCGGGGCCATCGGGGCGCTCGGGATGTCCCTCACCGGGTACGGCTGCGCCGGTGCCACTGCCGTGCAGTACGGGCTCGCCTGCCTGGAGCTGGAGGCCGCCGACTCCGGGATCCGGTCGCTGGTCTCCGTGCAGGGCTCCCTCGCCATGTACGCGATCTGGAAGTACGGCTCCGAGGAGCAGAAGCAGCGCTGGCTGCCAGGCATGGCCGCCGGTGAGCTGATCGGCTGCTTCGGGCTGACCGAGCCCGACATCGGGTCGGACCCCGCCGCCATGCGGACGTACGCCAAGCGCGACGGCAGTGACTGGGTGCTCAACGGGCGCAAGATGTGGATCACCAACGGGTCCGTGGCCGCGGTCGCCGTCGTGTGGGCGCAGACCGACGAGGGGATCCGCGGGTTCGCGGTGCCGACCGACACCGCCGGGTTCTCCGCGCCGGAGATCAAGCACAAGTGGTCGCTGCGGGCGAGCGTCACCAGCGAGCTGGTCATGGACGACGTGCGGCTGCCCGCCGATGCGGTGCTGCCGGGTGTCACCGGGCTCAAGGGACCGCTCGGCTGCCTCAGCCACGCCCGTTACGGGATCGTCTGGGGGTCCATGGGCGCGGCGCGCGCCAGTTTCGAGTCGGCGCTCGACTACGCGAGGACGCGGGAGCAGTTCGGGAAGCCGATCGGCGGCTTCCAGCTCACCCAGGCCAAGCTGGCGGACATGGCCCTCGAACTCCACAAGGGGATCCTGCTCGCCCACCACCTGGGCCGCCGCATGGACGCGGGCACCCTGCGGCCGGAGCAGATCAGCTTCGGCAAGCTCAACAACGTCCGCGAGGCCATCGAGATCTGCCGCACCGCGCGGACCATCCTCGGGGCCAACGGGATCTCGCTCGAATACCCCGTCATGCGGCACGCGACGAACCTCGAATCGGTCCTCACCTACGAGGGCACCGTCGAGATGCACCAACTGGTGCTGGGCAAGGCGCTCACCGGGCTGGACGCCTTCCGGTGAGAACCTTGCCTAGCTCTGGTTGAAGAAGTCGCGCGAGCGGCCGGCGGGCTCGCCGCTCACGATCTGGGTGTCGGCCGGGGTCAGCAGGAAGACCCTGGTCGCCACCCGCTCGATCGAGCCGCGCAGCCCGAAGGTCAGACCGGCCGCGAAGTCGACCACGCGCTTCGCGTCGCCCGGGTCCATCGACGACAGGTTCACGATGACCGGGACGCCCTCGCGGAACAGCTCGCCGATTCCACGCGCGTCACGGAAGCCGTCGGGGGTGACCGTCGCGATCCGGCGGCCCTGCTCGACGGCGGACTCCGAGGCCACCCGGACGCGCGGGTCGGTGACCCACTGGTCGCCGGGGCCGGCCACCGAACCCTGAGCCGCCTCCGCGTAGTCGTCGTCGTAGTAACGCTCGTCGTCGCTGTCCTCCACGAGACCCAGCCAGGCACTCGCCTTGCGCACCGAACCCATGGACGCCTCCTTTCACCGCGGTCAGTTGTCTTCTCTCCGCTGCCCCTATGGTCGTCCATGATGCTGACAACGCGCCAAGTGGATAGTCGCCGCGCAGGGGTTTCGTGACGGTACTGGTGCAGAACATCCGTTGCACGGTCAAGGATCCTGGCAGCTACCACTGCTGACTGAGTGAAAATACGACTGGTGCCCCCGTACGGGTGAACGATGGGGACGTACGAGTGAGTGACACGGCTCGATACGATGCCCGGCAGGCACGCGTACGACACACGGGGGAAGCGGTTTTGTTCGGCATAGTCAGACCCTGCACGCACCGGCTGGGCGAGCGGTTCAAAACGGAGTGGATGGCCCATCTTTGCGGGCTGTGCCTGGCACTTCGGGGCGACCACGGCCAGTTCGCCCGGATCGTCACCAACTACGACGGGCTGCTCGTCTCCGTTTTGACGGAGGCTCAGTCGGGCCCCGCGCCCGGCGCCCGGCGCACCGCCGGCCCCTGCCCGCTGCGCGGCATGCGCACCGCGCCCGTGGCCAACGGTGAGGGGGCGCGGCTCGCGGCCGCCGTCTCGCTCGTCCTGGCCTCCGCGAAGGTGCGGGACCACGTGGCCGACCGGGACGGGCTGTTGGCCCGGGCCCCCATCGCCGCGGCCGCGCGCAGGGTGGCCCGCGGCTGGGACCGCGCCGGAGCACGCACGGGGGCCTCGCTCGGCTTCGACACGGCGGTCCTCGTCGACGCCGTGGACCGGCAGGCGGGCATCGAGACGCTGGCCGGGCTCGGCACGCCGGTGCTGGTGGTGACCGAGCCGACGGAGACCGCGACGGCCGCCGCCTTCGCCCATACCGCGCAGCTGGCCGGACGTCCAGGCAACGCGCCCGCGCTCGCCGAGGCGGGCCGGTACTTCGGGCGGCTCGCGCACCTGCTCGACGCCGTGGAGGACCAGGGCGCGGACGCCGCGGCCGGAGCCTGGAACCCCCTCACCGCCACCGGGACCTCGCTCACCGAGGCGCGGCGGCTGTGCGACGACGCGCTGCACGGGATCCGGCTGGCGCTGCGCGAGGTGGAGTTCGCGGACGCCGGGCTCGCCCACCGGCTGCTCGTGCACGAGCTGCGGACCTCGGTGGACCGGGCCTTCGGGACCAGCAGCTGCGGGCACGTGGGGATGAACGCCGCCGGGCAGGGCGGCGGCCCGTACGTCGCGAACCCGTACGCCTCCACTCCGTACGGCTCCAACCCCTACGCGCCGGGCGCGCCGCAGCAGGTCCCGGGCGGGCCGGGCATGCCGCCGCCGATGGGGCCCGGTGGCGGTGGCGGCGGCTGGGGCGGTCCGCCTCCGCAGAAGCCGCGCCGCGGCCTGCTGGCCGGCTGTGCGGTGGCCCTCGGGCTGTTCTGCACCTGCCAGCTGTGCTGCACCGAGCACGAGGGGCCGTGGTCCCGGGAGAAGAAGCAGCCCTGGTGCGACAACTGCGACTGCGGCAACTGCAACTGCGACGGCTGCAACTGCTGCGGGGACGGCGGCTGCTGCGACGGCTGTGACTGCGGGTGCGACTGCGGCTGCTGAGGACTCGCAGAACACCTGCTGAGGGACCTTCAGTTTCCGCAGGTCCGGACGGAGTAGCCCGCGGTTCCCGTCCGGACCGGTGTGGAAGGGTTGAGCGGCATGAGCGATGAAGCAGATGATCAGCCCGCCGCCTGGCGGAAATGGCACGAGCATCGGGTGGCCACCGTCTCCGCGGCCTACGGGCCCCTCGCGCTGACGGGCACCCACTGGCTGGCCGACTACCCGGAAGGTCGAATTCCGGCCGTTCCGGGGCTATGGCGCGCCACCGGGGCCGGGGTGGAGCTGACGGCCGCTCCCGAAGACGGCCTGAGCCTCGACGAGAAGCCCTTCACCGGCGAGGTGCTGCTCGCCGCCGACGACGCGCCGCCCTCGCACGCCCGCGTGGCGGCCGGACTGCTGAGGCTGGTCGTGATCCGGCGCGAGGGGGAGTGGGCGGTGCGCGTCTACGACCCCGAGGCGGCCAACCGCCGCGCCTTCGACGGGATCGAGGCCACCCCGTACGACCCCTCCTTCGTGCTGCCGGGGGAGTTCCGGCCGTACGGGGAGCACCGGACCGTCCAGGTGGAGAACGCCGACGGGCGGGCGCGCGGGCTCGGCCTCGGCGGTGAGCTGCGCTTCCGCTTCGAGGGCGTGGAACACACCCTCCAGGTCGCCGTCGACGAGCAGGACGGCGGCCTCTGGGCCGTCTTCGGTGATGCCACCGGCGGGCGCTCCAGCTACCGGTTCCGTTTCCTGAAGCCCGGCATCCCGGCGCGGGACGGCTCGATCGACGTCGACCTCAACCGGACCCTGCTGCCGCCCTGCGCCTTCGCCGACCACTTCATCTGTCCCTTCCCGCCGCCGGGGAACACCCTCCCCTTCGAAGTGGCGGCCGGCGAGCGGCGGCTGAAAGGCGCCCTTGCGACCGGTATCTGACGCCAGGACACTCCCGACAGTGCTTGTCAGGGACACGGCGCAAACAGAGAGCGTTCCCGTGCCCCGACTGCGCCTCACGGGCTCCGGCACCCCCACGACAGCCGGGCCCCCGAACCTCTCGGAGGACGATAAGTGAGGATCAAGAGCATCACACGTACCAGGTTGCTCGCGGTGGCCACCGGCCTGGCCGCCGTCGCAGCACTCGCCGCCCCCACCGTGGCGAGCGCGGACGCACGGGACGGCGGCGGTTTCAGCGCCGCACGGCTGGCCTCGGCCGGCGCGTCCGTCCTGCGTGCCGACGTCGCCGGCACCGCCTGGCACACCGACCCCGCCACCGGGACCCTGGTGGTCACCGCCGACTCCACCGTCTCGGACGCCGACCTCGCGAGAATCAAGCGCGAGGCCGGAGCCGACGCCGGCGCCCTGCGCATCGAGCGCACCCCGGGCAAACTGACCAAGCTGCTCTCCGGCGGCGACGCGATCTACGCGTCGAGCTGGCGCTGCTCGCTCGGCTTCAACGTGCGCAGCGGCAGTACGTACTACGTCCTGACCGCCGGGCACTGTACGGACGGCGCGGGCACCTGGTGGACCAACTCGGCCCACACCAGCACGCTCGGCACCACCGTCGGATCCAGCTTCCCGACCAACGACTACGGCCTGATCAAGTACGCGAGCAACTCCCCGGTCCCGCCGGGCAGCGTCGGCAGCCAGGACATCACCAGTGCCGTCAACGCCACCGTCGGCATGTCCGTGAAGCGGCGCGGCTCCACCACCGGCACCCACAGCGGATCGGTGACCGGGCTCAACGCCACCGTCAACTACGGCGGCGGCGACATCGTCTACGGCATGATCAAGACCAACGTGTGCGCCGAACCCGGCGACAGCGGCGGCCCGCTCTACTCGGGCACCCGCGCGGTCGGCCTCACCTCGGGCGGCAGCGGCAACTGCTCCTCGGGCGGAACCACCTACTTCCAGCCCGTGGTCGAGGCGCTCAACGCCTACGGGGTCAGCGTGTACTGAGCCGGACGCCCCCGGCCGGTCCGGCCGACGGGTAGGCCACCGCGCCCGCCCTGCGGCACAATCGTGAGCCCCCGCCCAACTCATGGGCGGGGGCTCATCTTTGGGGGCAAGGGGAGGCGCGGATGACCACTGCACCGTCCGGTCGGGGAGGCGCGGGGGCCGATGCCGCGCAGCGGCGGATCCGCCGCAACCGCTGGCTGTTCACCGCGCCCCTGGTGCTCCTGTGCGTACTCGGCGCCGTCCTCGTCTGGGAGATCGTGCGCGGGAACGTGCCCGCGGACGCCCGCTCCCAGTGGCCGTGGCGCCTGGAGCTGATGAGCGCCGAACCCCTGGCGAGCCTGCTGGCCGTCTCGGCGGGCGCCGTCCTGGCACGGGCCCAGTACGCCCGTACGGTACGGCCCGCACTGGGCTGGCGGTCCGAGTACGTGGCGGGGCACCTGCCGGGCACCGCCAAGGCCTGGAGCGTGGGAGTCCTCAACGGCGGCCAGCACAACGTGGTGGTGGACCACGTGGACTACCGGCTCGTCCTGGCCGCGGACCCGCCCGACCGGCCGGGACACGAGCCGGAGTGGACGGGCCTGGCGGGGGTCGGCGAACGGCTGGCCGACGCGGGGCTGCGGCCCACCGTCGACTTCCGGCTCGTGGGGATGGGCCCGGGATACCCGCTGGTGGCGACCGGTACCTACGAGACCGTCGGCGTGGGCGTGTTCTCGAAGCGGTTCATCGACGAGGTGCGCGCCTTCTACATGCGGATACAGGTGGTGGACAGCGTCGGCGACACGCACGAGCGGATCATCCAGTGCCTGGAGGGCGCCCGCGAGGCGGTGGTCGCCCCCGTCGAGGAGGCGCCGCAGGTCACAATAGCCAGTCCAGGGCCTCCGGCTGCGCGTACTGAGCGGCGAAGTGACCCGCCCCCGGCTTGATCACCGCGGTGCTGTGCTCGATGTGCCCGGCCAGCCACCGGAAATGGCCCAGGGGGGAGAAGGAGTCCTCCGCGCCGCGCCACAGCAGGACGCGGCCGGCGATGGAGCCGGGGTCGAACCCCCAGGGCCGGCAGAAGGCGAGGCTGTCGTCCAGCCAGCCGTACACCGAAGTGCGCAGCGCCTCCCGGTAGTTGTCCATCAGCACCCGGTGCACGGCGTGGTCCGAGAGGACCGGCAGGTCGGCCTCGGAGAGGTCGGCCCGCAGCTCTTCCAGCAGCCGCCCCGGGTCGTTGCTGATCGCCGCGGCGCGCGGGGCGAGCTTGCGTTCCAGGGCCGCCGGGTCGCGGACGGCGAGCGCGTAGTGCGCGGCGTTGTGGGCGGTCATGCCGGCGAACCAGTCGAGTCCGGCCCCGTCCCACGGCGCGAGGCTGACCAGGGCGGCCGTGCCCGTCACCCGCTCCGGGAGCAGCGCCGCGCAGGCCAGGGCGTGCGGACCGCCCCCGGAACGGCCGACGACGGCGAAGGTGTCCACGCCCAGGGCGTCCGCGACGGCGGCGGAATCCGCGGCGGCATCGGCCACCGTCCGCCCCGGGGACCGGTCGGAGTCCCCGTATCCGGGCCGGTCGTAGGCGAAGAACCGGATGCACGGATACCGCTCGGTGACATCGCTCAACGCGGTGCCGAGCCGGCTCCCGGGCATGCCGTGGTGCAGGAGTACGGGCACTCCGTCCGGCGCTCCCCAGACCTCGGCCACGAGCAAGCGGCCGTCTCCTGTCCTCACCTCGACGCGCACGACGCCTCCGTGGTCTTTCGGCTTCCCACCGATGTCCCTAGTCTCATGACGACAGCTCTTGATGGAAACACAGCCACGACCCGGAGGGGGAACCGTGACGACCACTCAGAAGCAGCAGCCCGCGGTCTTACCGGCACGGCACGAGCGCGGCAGCAGGCCTTCGCTGGCCTCGCTCACCGCCCGCGGCACGGACGCCGACCGGCGCATCGCCCGGGTGCTCCCCGGCGCGACCGCCACCGGCGCCCGGACGGTCACCTTCAACTCGTCCCTCTGAGCGGGGGCGCGCCCACAGCGATGGCGTTCACCGGGGCCGGTGCCGCGCGGCTCATCCCCTTCCGCGAGTTCGTCGTCAAGGTGCACAGCAGGTGCGACCTCGCCTGCGACCACTGCTACGTCTACGAACACGCGGACCAGAGCTGGCGTCAGCGGCCCGCGGTGATCTCCGAAGCGGTCGCGGAACGGATCGCGGAGCGGCTGGCCGAGCACGCGGGTGCCCACGCGCTGCCCTCCGTGACGGTCATCCTCCACGGCGGCGAGCCGCTGCTGGCCGGCCCCGCCCGGCTGCGACGGCTGTGCGAGGTGCTCACCCGCGGTCTCGACGGGGTGACCGGTCTCGACCTGCGCATCCACACCAACGGGCTCCGGCTGAACGAGGAGTTCCTCGAGCTGTTCGACGCCTACGGGGTCAAGGTCGGGGTGTCCCTCGACGGCGACCGCGCGGCCAACGACCGGCACCGCCGCTTCGCCAACGGCCGCACCAGCCACCCCCGCGTCCTCAAGGCGCTCGCGCTGCTCGGCCATGACCGCCACCGGCACCTCTACCAGGGCCTGCTCTGCACGATCGACGCGCAGAACGACCCGGTCGCCGTGCTCGACGCGCTCACCGCGCTCGCACCGCCGCGCATCGACTTCCTCCTGCCGCACGCCACGTGGGAGACGCCCCCGGCCAGGCCCGACGGCCGTCCCGACACCTACGCCCGGTGGCTCCTGGAGGCCTTCGACCACTGGGACGCGCAGGGCCGGCCGGTACCGGTCCGGATGTTCGACTCCCTCCTGAGCACCCTGCGCGGCGGGCCGAGCCTGACCGAATCGCTCGGCCTGGCGCCCACGGACCTCGTCGTCGTGGAGACCGACGGCACGCTGGAGCAGGCCGACTCCCTCAAGACCGCCCACGAGGGCGCCGCCGCCACCGGTTTCGACGTCTTCCGGCACGGCTTCGACGAGGTGGCCGCCCATCCCGGCATCCGCGCCCGGCAGTCGGGCCTCGCCGGTGTCAGCGCACCGTGCCGGCGCTGCCCGGTCGTGCGCTCGTGCGGCGGGGGCCTCTACGCGCACCGGTACCGGGCCGCCACCGGCTTCGACAACCCCTCCGTCTACTGCGCCGACCTGAAGGAGCTCGTGGAGGGTGTGGAACGGCGCGCCGGCCGGGCCGCCGTCGCACCCGAGGCCGGCGGGCCCGCCGCGCTCGCGGCCTCCCAGCAGGAGCTGACCCGGGTCCTGCTGGTCCGGCTGCACGAGGACCTGGCGGGGGCCGGGGGTCCGGACTGGCAGCGCTCCTGGGAGCTGATCACGGCCGTCGAGGCCGAGGCGCCCGATGCCCTCGATGCCGTACTGGACCATCCGTACACGCGCACCTGGCTGCTCGGAGCCCTGGACGCCCTGCGGCAGGGGCGGGCGCCGGACGAGCCGGCCGCCACCCGGCTGTCCGCGCTGGCCGCGGCGGCCGTGGTGCGGGGCCGGTCGGAGCTGCCGGCGAGGGTGGTCCTGCGGGGCGGCGAGGTGTACCTGCCCACCCTCGGGCTGCTGCGCACCGGCGGGACGCAGGCCCGGATCAGGGCCGCCGACGAGGGGTTCTCCGTAAGGCAGGACGGGAGCGAGCGGCGCTTCGCGCCGTCGCGGGCGGAACCCGGCTGGCAGCCCGTACGGGCATGGCGGGGGGCCGGGGCGGACGGTGCGCCGGTGGCCCTGGACGACCTCGACCCCTACCGCGACTGCTACGCCCGGCCGCCGCTGCCCGGGCTGGACCGCTCCGCGGCCGGGGCGTGGCGGCGCCACCTCGACGCGGCCCGGGACCTGCTGCACCGCACGGCGCCGGTCCTGGCGCGGGAGACCGTGGCCGGGCTGGGCACGCTCACGCCGCTCACCGGCCCCGGGGGCGCGGGGAGGTGCGGGCCCGGCGCGCTGGGCGTGCCGTACGCGGGGGGCGTACGGGAGACCGCGCTCGCGCTGCTCACCGGGCGGCGGCGGGCCCGCCTGCGCGAACTGACCGAGGTGGCCGACCTGTACGTGCTGGACGGGGAGTGGCTGCACGCATCGCCCTGGCGGGAGCGGCCGGTGCCGGTGTCGGAGCTGCTGGCCGACGTGTACGTACAGGTGGCGGTCGAGGCGTACCGGCGGGCGGAAGGCGGGGAGGGCGGGGGCGGCGGCGACGTCGAGCGCGCCCTGGACCGGCTTTCCGGCGCGGCAGAACTGACCGCGACCGGCAAGGCGGTGGTGGAGGAACTGCGGGAGTTCGAGAAATTCTTGTGAAAGTTTTCACAAGCGCACAGGGGTCTTTGGTCCCTCTCTGTTCGTGCAGGTCAGGCGCCATCTATTGCATGGATGAACGCGCCTGAACCGACCTTCTGCCCGCCGGGAAAGGGCTTTTTCGGCGGGGCGGATTCCGGTCCCGGGTGTCGAATTGAGACATCAGGAAAAACGGGGTCGAAATGAAGGAGCCCTGCCATGCAGGCCAACGAGATGGTGGACGGACTGGTCCAGGGGGCGCTCAAGGCGCTCGACCGGTTCGAGTCGTTCAACCAGGAGCAGGTCGACCACATCGTCAAGAAGGCCTCGCTGGCCGCGCTCGCCCGGCACGGTGAGCTCGCGGAGCTCGCGGTCGAGGAGACCGGCCGCGGCCTCTTCGAGGACAAGGCCGTCAAGAACCTCTTCGCCTGCGAGCACGTGGTGAACTCGATGCGCGGGCTGAAGACCGCCGGCGTCATCCGCCGCGACGAGCTGAACGGCATCACGGAGATCGCCGAACCCGTCGGCGTCGTCTGCGCGATGACCCCGGTCACCAACCCGACCTCGACCACGGTCTTCAAGGCGCTGATCGCCCTGAAGACACGTAACCCGATCGTCTTCGCCTTCCACCCCTCCGCGCAGAACTGCTCCGCCGAGGCCGCCCGCACCGTCCGCGACGCCGCCGTCGCCGCCGGAGCTCCGGCCGACTGCATCCAGTGGATCACCGCCCCCTCCATGGAGGCCACCGGCGCCCTCATGAACCACCCGGGCGTCTCCACCATCCTCGCCACCGGCGGCAACGCCATGGTCAAGGCCGCCTACTCCTGCGGGAAGCCGGCCCTCGGCGTCGGCGCGGGGAACGTCCCGGCGTACGTCCACAAGAGCGCCAAGCTGAACCGGGCGATCCACGACATCGTGCTCTCCAAGGCCTTCGACAACGGCATGATCTGCGCCTCCGAGCAGGCGGTCATCCTGGACGCCGAGATCTACGAGCAGGGTCTGGCCGAGTTCAGGCGGCTCGGCGCCCACGTGGTCTCCGCGGCCGAGAAGGCCAAGCTGGAGGAGTACGTCTTCGGTACGACGGCCCACGCCGCCGGCTGCTCCGGCGCCAGGCTGAACCCGGCGGTCGTCGGCAAGTCCCCGCAGTGGATCGCCGAGCAGGCCGGTTTCAGCGTCCCCGACGGGACCTCCCTCCTGCTGGCCGAGTGCAACGAGGTCGGCGACGGCGAGCCGCTGACCCGCGAGAAGCTCTCCCCGATCCTCGCCGCCCTGAAGGCCTCCGGCACCGAGCACGGCCTCGAACTGGCCGCCGCGATGGTCGAGTTCCACGGCCTGGGGCACAGCGCCGCCATCCACGCCGAGGACGAGGAACTCGTCGAGGAGTTCGGACGGAAGGTCAAGGCGGTCCGCGTCATCGCCAACTCGCCCTCCACCTTCGGCGGCATCGGCGACGTCTACAACGCCTTCCTCCCCTCCCTGACCCTGGGCTGCGGCTCCTACGGCCACAACTCCGTGTCGAACAACGTCACCGCGGTGAACCTGATCAACGTCAAGCGGATCGGACGGCGCAACACCAACATGCAGTGGTTCAAGGTCCCGCCGAAGATCTACTTCGAGCGCAACTCCATCCGCTACCTCGGCGAGATGGACGGCATCAGCCGCGTCTCGATCGTCACCGACAAGACGATGGTCGCCCTCGGCTTCGTGCAGAAGGTCACCGACATCCTCCAGGCCCGCGAAGGCGCCGTCGCCGTCCAGGTCATCGACAATGTCGAGCCCAACCCGGAGCTCTCGACCGTGCGGGCCGGCGCCGCGATGATGCGCGCCTTCGAGCCCGACACGATCATCGGCCTCGGCGGCGGTTCGCCGATGGACGCCGCGAAGATCATGTGGCTGATGTACGAGCACCCCGAGGTGGAGTTCGCCGACACGAAGGAGAAGTTCTTCGACGTCCGCAAGCGCGCCTACACGTTCCCCTCGCTCGGCGAGAAGGCCAGGATGGTCGCCATCCCGACCACCTCCGGCACCGGCTCCGAGGTCACCCCGTTCGCCGTCATCTCCGACCCGGCCGCGGCCCAGAAGTACCCGCTCGCCGACTACGCGCTGACCCCGGACGTCGCCATCGTCGACCCGGTCCTGACCATGGGCCTGCCGCCCACCGTCACGGCGGACTCCGGCTTCGACGCCCTGACGCACGCCACCGAGGCCTACGTCTCCGCGTACGCCAACGACTACACGGACGGCCTCTGCCTCCAGGCGATCAGGCTGATCTTCGAGAACCTCCGGCGGTGCGTCGTCGACGGGCCGAGCGACCCGGAGGCGCGCGAGAAGATGCACAACGCCGGGGCGGTCGCGGGCATGGCCTTCGCCAACGCCTTCCTGGGCCTGGTGCACGCCATGGCGCACACCCTGGGCAACACCTTCCACCTCGCCCACGGTCGCACCAACGCGATCCTGCTGCCCCACGTGATCCGCCACAACGGCACGGTCTCGCACAAGGCCACCCCGTGGCCGAAGGCCGAGGTCTACCGGGCCCCGGAGCGCTTCCAGGAGATCGCGAGGATGCTGGGCCTGCCGGCCGCCACCCCGGCCGAGGGCGTCGAATCGTACGCCCGGGCGGTGGAGGAGCTGCGCAGCGAGTGCGGGATCCCCGCCTCCTTCGCCGAGGAGGGCGTGGACGAGAGCGCCTTCATCGAGGCCCTCCCGACCCAGGCCATGAACGCCTACGCCGACCAGTGCGCGCCCGCCAACCCGCGGATGCCGATGATCGACGACATGCAGCGGCTGATGCGCCAGGCGTACTACGGCAACGCCGGGGGCGCGCCGGCCCGGAAGGCCTCCGAGGGCGCCTCCGAGCGGGGGTGACCCCGGGGGAGCGGGAGCGCGAGGCCCGTCCGGTGCGCGAGCGCCGGGCGGGCCTTCGTACGTGCCCTGCGCGGGCCCTGTGCGTCCTGCGCGTCCGCTACGCCCGCTCCGTGCGCGGGACGAGGAGGGCCGCCGCCGAGCGGGCCTGGCCCAGGGCCCGGGCGCGGTCCGCGCCGCGCTGGCCCAGCACCACCCGGGTGCTCAGCCCGTCCAGCAGCGCGAGCAGTTCCGAGGCGCGGGCCGGGACGTCCATGGGGGCGAAGCGGCCCTGGTCCACGCCCTTGGCGAGCAGCGCCTCCAGGTCCCGCTGCCAGCTCTCGTCGATCTCCTCCTGGGCCGCCTTCAGCGGTTCGTTGGAGGCCGTACGGGCCCACAGCTCGATCCACAGCGTCCAGCGCGGGTCGCGCGGCCCCTCGGGGAGGTAGAGCTCCAGGTACTGGTCGAGTTTGCGGGCGGCCGTCACCCGGCGGCCGAGCAGGGCCCGGCGCTCGCCGGTGAGCTGCTCCTCGCTCCAGCGCAGGGCCTCCAGCAGGAGCCGGTCCTTGCTGCCGAAGTAGTACAGGATGTGGCCGCCGCTGGTGCCGAGGCGCTCGGCCAGCGCGGACATGGTGAGCGCCGCGAGCCCGTTCTCGGCGATCGCCGCCATGGCCTCTTCCAGCATCCGCTCCTGGGCGATCTGCCCGTCGCGCCGCCGTGCCGCCCCCGCTCCCGCTCCCGCCACCGGTCCCGCCCTCCCGTCTCACCTGGCCCGACCTTATCCCGGACGGGGTCTTGACGTGGGCGGGGTGCGGCCCGCATCTTGAATGCCATTCAAGAACTTAGAACGGCGTTCAAGATCAGGGGTGCGCATGACGCAGCAGACGACAGCCGACGTCGACGAGGTGTTCCGGGTCGAAACCCACGGGATCGACCCCATCCCCGACGCCGAGCGCCACGGCGGCGCCAAGGACCTCTTCTGGCTCTGGTTCGGCTCCAACCTCACCTTCACCTACGTGATCAACGGCGCCCTCGCCGTGGCCTTCGGGCTCTCCTTCTGGCAGGCCACCGCCGTCGTCGTGATCAGCGGACTGTCCTTCTTCGCCGTCAGCGCCGCCGGACTCAGCGGCATCCGCACCGGCACCGCCACCCTGGTCATCTCCCGCGCCGCCTTCGGCGTCCGCGGCAACTTCCCGGCCGGCGTCCTGAACTGGGTGGTGAGCATCGGCTACACCATCGTCAACACCGTCGTCGGGACGCTCGCGCTGGAGGTCTTCTTCGCCGAGGTCGGCCTGGGCGGCGGCCGGCTGGTGCGCGGGCTCTCGCTCGGCATCACCCTCGCGCTCACCTTCGCCGTCGCCATGTGGGGCCACGCCACCGTGCAGTTCGCCGAGCGCTGGATGGCCTACGTCCTCGCCGTCGGCTTCGGCGCGCTGCTCGTCTTCCTCCTGCCCGGCGCCCACACAGGCGCCCCCGCCGCGGCCCCCGGCCTGTCCGGCTGGAGCCTCGCCTTCGTCGTCATGCTCGCCGGGCCGTTCTCGTACCTGCCGATGCCCGCCGACTACACCCGCTACCTGCCCCGGACCACCTCCCTGAAGTCGATCACCTGGATGGGCGCCCTCGGCGGGTTCGTCTCCTCCGTGGCCCTCGGCGTCGCGGGCGTCGCCGCCGCCACCCAGACCGACATGACCGATGCGGTCGCGGGCGCCGAGAGCCTGCTGCCCGGCTGGTTCCAGCCGCTGTTCCTGGCCCTCGTACTCGGCGGCTCGGTCACCAACTCGATCATCACGCTCTACTCCTCCAGCCTGAACCTCCAGGTCCTCGGCATCCCGTGGAGCCGCGCCCGCGCCATCGTCATCAGCGCCGCCGTCACCGCGATCGGCTCGCTCGCCGCGCTGTTCCTCACCGACTTCACCACCTCCCTGCTCTCCTTCCTCTCCCTCCTGATCATCGTGTTCGCGCCCTGGGGCGGGGTCTTCCTCGCCGACATGCTGCTGCGCCGCTGCCACTACGACTCCGACGCGCTGCACGCCGGGAGCGCGGGCGCCTACTGGTACCGCGCCGGCTACCACCCCGCCGGAATGGCCGCCCTGCTCGCCGGCATGGTCTTCGCCGCCCTGACCTGCGACTCCGAGCTGTGGACCGGGCCGCTGGTGGCCCCGCTCGGCGGCGCCGACCTCACCCTCCTCGGCTCGGTCGTCTCCGGCCTCGCCTACTGGGCCCTCGCCCGCGGCCGGGTCCCCGCGTACGCCGCGGCCACCGCCGCCCCGGCCGCCTGACCGACCACGTCCCACGCAATGGAGCACCTTCACATGGCACCGCGTCCCTTCCCCGCCGACCTGCTGCTCACCGGAGCCCGCATCCACACCGTGGACCCGCAGTTCCCGGAGGCCGAGGCCCTCGCCGTCCACGACGGAACGATCGTCTGGCTCGGCCCGGACGCCGAGGCCGCCGCCTGGGCCGGCCCGGACACCGAGCGGATCGACGCGGGCGGGAAGCTGGTCCTGCCCGGCTTCGTCGACGCGCACAACCACGTCCGGCTCGGCTCCGACGACGCCTGCGTGCAGCTCGCCGGGGTGCGCACCCTGGAGGGCATCCACGAGCGGATCCTGGCCTGGCGGCAGGCCAACCCCGGCGCCGAATGGATCGAGGCCGAAGCCTTCGACTACTCCGCCATCCCGGGCGGCCGGATGCCGGAGGCCGCCGACCTGGACCCGGTCACCGGGGACGTTCCGGCGCTCGTGCTCTCGTACGACGTGCACACGGCCTGGCTGAACACGGCGGCCATGCGGCGCCTGGGCATCACCCGGGACCGTACGGACCTGCCCTTCGGCACGGCGGCGGTGGACCCGGAGACCGGCGAACCCACCGGCTTCGTCAAGGACTTCGCCGTCAAGGGGCTCTCGCGCGACGGCCACCGGGCGCTGCGCGACCTCGGCGTCCCGTGGGCCTCGCCGGACCGGCAGTACGGCCGCCTCGCCAAGAGCCTCGACGACGCGATCGGCTTCGGCATCACCACGGTCGTGGAGCCGCAGAACTCCCTGGACGACCTCGAACTGTACGAGCGCGCACGGGCGGAGGGCCGGCTGCGCTCGCGGATCGTCGCGGCGCTGTTCCACCCGCGCGGCACCGGCGAGGCCGACCTGGCCGACTTCGAGGACGCGGCCCGCCGGTTCTCCGGGGACCGGCTGCGGGTGGGCCCGCTCAAGCTGTACATCGACGACGTGGTGGAACCTCGTACGGCGGCGCTGCTGGAGCCGTACGCGGGCTGCGGGCACCACCGGGGCGAGACCTTCTACCCGGCGGAGGAGTTCGCGGAGCTCCTCGCCGGGCTGGACGCGCGGGGCTTCCAGTGCTTCGTGCACGCCACGGGCGACCGGGGCATCCGGACCGTCCTGGACGCGGTGGAGCACGCGCGGGCGGTGAACGGCCCGCGCGACGCCCGTCACCAGGTCGTGCACGTGGAATGCCTGGACCCGGCGGACGTGGAGCGCTTCGCGGAGCTGGGCGTGGTGGCCTGCATGCAGCCGAGGCACTGCGCGCCGGAGATCGCGGGCCCCGGGCAGGACTGGGCCGAGAACGTGGGCCCGGAGCGCTGGCACAAGGCGTGGCCGATGCGGAGCCTGCACGAGGCGGGGGCGGTCCTGGCGTTCTCCAGCGACTGGAACGTGGCGGAGATGGACCCGATGATCGGCATCTACACGGCGGTGACGCGGCGGCCCCTGGCGGGCGGCGAGCCGTGGCAGCCGGCGGAGACGGTGGACGCGGAGACGGCGGTGTACGGCTACACGATGGGCTCCGCGTACGCCAACTTCCTGGAGGAGGAGCGGGGCTCCCTCACGGTGGGCAAGGCGGCGGACTTCGTGATCCTGTCCCGGGACATCCTGCGCGTCCCGGCGGACCGGATCCCGGGCACGGTGGCCGAAACGGTGGTGGTGGCGGGCGAGATCGTCCACCGAGCCGCCTGACCCCTCCACACCCCGCTCCTCAATCGCCGGAGGAGCTGGATGTGGCCCGGCCCGGTTGCACGGGTGCGGCTCAAAGATCGGGGCTCTGCCCCGGACCCCGCTCCTCAATCGCCGGAGGGGCTGGATTTGGCCGGGCCCGGTTGCACGGGTGCGGCTCAAAGATCGGGGCTCTGCCCCGTGCCCCGCGCCTCAAACGCCGGCGAGGCTGGATTTGGCCGGGCTGAATGTGCCGGGCCGGGGTCGGGGACGGGGTGGGGTGTCGGCCGGGACTAAAACGAGATGAATTCGGCGCCCACTACCGCCCGACAACTCGCCTCGGAAAGGCGCCGAACATCGAAGCCCGTCCCGGACGACACCCCGCCCCGGCCCCGGCCCCGCCCCGGCCCCGCCCCGGCCCCGGCCCCGGCCCCCGTGCCGGCCCCGGTTCCCGTGCCGGCCCCGGCTCCCGCGCTGCCCCCGGCCCCGGCCAGGGGGTTCACCGGGGGGTGGTCGGCCCCTCGGCCCCGGCCGTGAAGCGGGGGACGGACGGTGCGTCGTCGGGGAGGCCGCTGCCGACCGCGGCTCCCGGCCGGCCCCGGCGGAACACCGCGCAGGCCAGCGTGACCGCCGAGCCCGCCACCGCCCAGGCGGCGAGCACCAGCATCGGCCCGGCCGCGCCGTTGCCCTTGAAGTACGCGATGGAGCGCGCGGCGTACGTCCCGGCGCCCGGCGGCAGGGCCGGGCCGATGGCCTTCCAGAACGGCGGCAGCAGCGGGTACGGGTAGGCGCCGCCCGCGCTCGGGTTGCCGAAGACCACGACCAGCAGGATCGCCAGGCCGATGCCGACGACGCCCGCCAGCCCCTGGAAGGCCAGGGTGATCGCGCCGACCGCGAAGACGACCAGGGTGCCCAGCCCCCACAGGCCCATGATGTTGCCGGGCAGCGCGCCAAGGACCGGGCCCGCGATGACCGTGCCGAGCAGGCCCGCGGCGAGGGAGTACGCGAGCAGCGAGCCGAGCCTGATGACGGCGCGGGCGGAGTTCGCGGGCCGGGCGCCTGCGCTGATCGCGAGGATCGCGGCGCACAGGTAGCCGCCCACGCACCAGCCGACGACCAGGTAGAAGGAGCTCAGGCCGCGCGCGTCGCCCGCGTCGGCCGGGGCCACGTCGGTGACCCGGAGGGTGCGCCCCTGGGCCTTCTCGGCCAGGCCGACGATCTGTTCCAGGGCCTGGGAGAGGGAGGCGCCGGCGCCGCCCGCGACCAGCAGCCGGTCGGTCGTGCCGGCGGGGTCGACGATCAGCGCGCCGTCCACGTCCCGGTTCTCGATCAGCCGGACGGCCGCGGCCTCGTCCTCGGCCACGCGGGTGTCGAGCGGCTTGCCGGGCAGCGCACCGAGCTGTTTCGCGGTCTGTTCGGCGACCGGCGCGAGGGGGGCGGCGACGGCGATCGGGATCTCGCTGGGCTTGGGGTGGTGGAAGGCCCCGATGTACGAGGTGACGAAGGCCAGCTGGAGGGCCAGCACCCCCAGGACGAGCAGGGCCGCCCGGGTGGTCACGGCGTCTTTGATCTCGGCGAGGAAGCCGCTGGACGGAGCTGCGTCCGGACTCCGGGTGGGCTGGGTCATGACTCTCACGCTCGACGCGGAGGCGGCGGGACGCAGCAGGGGAGGGCCGAATGGATGATCGAACAAATGTTTCGCACGGACATTCGAATTGCTTTATGGTGGAGACGGGGGAGGTGTTGACACGAGCGAAGCAGGAGGCCGCGGGTGCCCGGTTTTACGCATCTGCACACCGTTTCGGGGTTCTCCATGCGCTACGGAGGCTCGCACCCGGAACGTCTGGCGGAACGTGCCGCCGAGCGGGGCATGGACGCCCTCGCCCTGACCGACCGCGACACCCTGGCGGGTGCGGTGCGGTTCGCGAAGGCGGCCGCGAAGGCGGGGATCCGGCCGCTGTTCGGCGCCGACCTGGCGGTGTCCCCTGCGGGGGGCTCGGCGGGCTCGGCGGGGTCGGCCGGGTCGGGGGGCTCGGCCGGCCTCCGCTCGGGCGGGTCCGGTGCGGGCGGGGTCGGCGCCGGCTCTGGTTTCGGCTTCGGCTCCGGCTCCGGCTCTGGTTTCGGCTCCGGGTCTGCCTCCGGCCGCGGCTCCGGCGAGGCCTCGTACCGGCGGCGGAACCCCGTCAAGGGCGGTGCCTTCATCGACGAGTCCGCCCCCCGGGCCGTGTTCCTGGCCCGGGACGGGGCCGCCGGGTGGGCCGAGCTCTGCCGGATGGTCACGGCCGCCCACGCGGCTCCCTCCGGGGACGGGCCCGTGGTGCCCTGGGAGGCCCTGCGCGGGGAAGGCGTCTTCGTGCTGCTCGGGCCCGGTTCCGAGGTGGGCCGGGCGCTCGCCGCGGGGCGTCCCGACCGGGCCGCGCGGCTGCTCGCGCCCTGGCGGGAGGTCTACGGGGACTCGCTCCGGCTGGAGGCCGTCCACCACGGCCGCACCGGCACCGGCCCCGGCTCGCTCCGGCTGGCCGCCCGTACCGTCGGCTTCGCCGCCGAGCAGGGCGTCCCGGCCGTGCTGACCAACGCCGTCCGCTACGCCGACCCCGGCCAGGGCCCGGTCGCCGACATCCTCGACGCGGCCCGCCGGCTGACCCCCGTACGGCAGCCCTTCGACACCGGCGAGCGCTGGCTCAAGGACGCCGACGCCATGGCAGAGGCCGCCGACCGGATCGCCCGGGCCGCCGGCCTGCGCCCCGCCGACGCGCGACGGCTGCTCGCGGAGACCCGGCACACCGCCGAGGCCTGCGCGGTGGACCCCGAGGACGACCTCGGCATCGGCTCCGTGCACTTCCCCGAGGCCCGGCTCGTCGGCGCGGCCCACCGCACCGCCCAGCGGGTCCTCGCCTCCCGCGCCGCCGCCGGCATGGTGCTGCGCGGCTACGCGGGCGACCCCGCCTACTGGGAGCGCATGCACCACGAGCTCGACATCATCGCCTACCACGGCTACGCCTCGTACTTCCTGACGGTCGCACAGGTGGTGGACGACGTACGGGAGATGGGCATCCGCGTGGCCGCCCGAGGCTCCGGCGCCGGCTCCCTCGTCAACCACCTGCTCGGCATCGCGCACGCCGACCCCGTCGCGCACGGCCTGCTGATGGAGCGCTTCCTGTCCAAGCGCCGCCGCGTCCTGCCCGACATCGACATCGACGTGGAGTCCGCCCGCCGGCTGGAGGTCTACCGGCGGATCATCGGCCGGTTCGGCACCGAGCGCGTCGCCACCGTCTCCATGCCCGAGACCTACCGGGTCCGGCACGCCATCCGCGACGTCGGCGCCGCCCTGTCCATGGACCCGGCCGTCACCGACCGGCTCGCCAAGGCCTTCCCGCACATCCGGGCCCGCGACGCCCGCGCCGCACTGGAGGAGCTCCCCGAACTGCGCGACGTGCGCGGGGAGTCGTACGGGCGGCTGTGGGAGCTCGTCGAATCGCTCGACGCGCTGCCCCGCGGGATCGCCATGCACCCGTGCGGCGTCCTGCTCTCCGACGCCTCCCTGCTCGCCCGCACGCCCGTCGTCCCCACCAGCGGCGAGGGCTTCCCCATGTCCCAGTTCGACAAGGACGACGTGGAGGAGCTCGGACTGCTCAAACTCGACGTGCTGGGCGTGCGGATGCAGTCCGCGATGGCCCACGCGGTCGCCGAGATCCGGCGCGGCACGGGCGAGGAGCTCGACCTCGACGACCCGGCGCAGGTCCCGCCGGGCGACCGGGCCACGTACGAGCTGATCCGCTCGGCCGAGACGCTGGGCTGCTTCCAGATCGAATCCCCCGGCCAGCGCGACCTGGTGGGGCGGCTCCAGCCGGCCACCTTCCACGACCTGGTCGTCGACATCTCCCTCTTCCGGCCCGGGCCGGTGGCCGCCGACATGGTGCGGCCGTTCATCGCGGCCCGGCACGGGCGGGCGCCGGTGCGCTTCCCGCACCCCGACCTGGCCGACGCGCTGCGCGAGACGTACGGGGTGGTGGTCTTCCACGAGCAGATCATCGAGATCGTGCACGTCATGACCGGCTGCGGGCGGGACGAGGCCGACCGGGTGCGGCGCGGGCTGTCCGACCCGGAGTCGCAGGGCCGGATCCGGGTCTGGTTCGCGGCGAAGGCAGGTGAACGGGGCTACTCGGCGGAGGTGATCGCCCGGACCTGGGAGATCGTGGAGGCCTTCGGCTCGTACGGCTTCTGCAAGGCGCACGCGGTGGCCTTCGCGGTGCCGACGTACCAGTCGGCGTGGCTGAAGGCGCACCATCCGGCGGCCTTCTACGCCGGGCTGCTCACGCACGATCCGGGGATGTACCCGAAGCGGCTGCTGCTGGCGGACGCGCGGCGGCGGGGCGTGCCGGTGCTGCCGCTGGACGTGAACCGGTCGGCGGTCGCCCACCGTATCGAACTGGTGTCCGGTTCCGCAGGGGTGTGGGGGCTGCGGCTGGGGCTGTCCGACGTCCACGGCATCAGCGAGGCGGAGGCGCTGCGGATCGAGTCCGGGCAGCCGTACGCCTCCCTGCGCGACTTCTGGGACCGGGCCCACCCGGGGCGGCCGGTGGCCGAACGGCTCGCGCAGGTAGGGGCGTTGGACTCCTTCGGTGCCAACCGGCGCGATCTGCTGCTCCACTTGACGGAACTGCACGGCGCGCACCGGGCGGCCGGGGCGCGCGGGGCCCGGGGGCCCCAACTCCCCCTGGAGGGCGGTCGGTCCACGGCCTCCGTCGGGCTTCCGGACCTCTCCGAGGCGGAACGGCTCAGCGCCGAGCTGGGCGTCCTCGGCGTGGACGCCTCGCGGCACCTGATGGGGGACCACCAGGCCTTCCTGGCCGAGCTGGGAGTGGTCCCGGCGCAGCGGCTGCGCGATGCCGGGCACGGGCAGACCGTGCTGGTCGCGGGGGCCAAGGCGGCCACCCAGACGCCGCCGATCCGCTCCGGGAAGCGGGTCATCTTCACGACGCTGGACGACGGCACGGGCCTGGTGGACCTGGCGTTCTTCGACGACAGCCACGAGCGGTGCGCGCACACCGTCTTCCACTCCTTCCTGCTGCTGGTACGGGGTGTCGTGCAGCGGCGCGGGCCGCAGAGCCTGAGCGTGGTCGGGGCGGCGGCGTGGAACCTGGCGGAGCTGGTGGAACTGCGGGCGGCGGGCGGCCTGGACGCGGTGGCGGCCCGGCTGGCCGTCGCCTCCGGCACCGGCACCGGCTCCGCCTCCGGCACCGGCACCGGCTCCGGCCGGGGGTCCGGCCGGGACCGGGATTCCGGTGAAGGTCCGGGCGCGGCCACCGGCTCCGGTCGCGGTTCCGGGGCCGGTCGGGAGCCCGGCTCCGGACCGGAGGCCGGTCAGGCCGGCGGGGCGGATTCCGGGGCCGGGGCGGGAGCCGGCCGTGGGCGCACGATCCGCATGTCCACGGGGTACGAGATGAACCCCTGGGCCGATCTCCAGCCGCCGGGCACCGGTCCCGCGACCGGGCGCAAGCTGTGGCACTCCAGTCCCGGGAGCGCGGGATGAGCACCACCGACCCGCGCGCCGTGATGTGCCTGCGACTGCACCCCGCCGACGGGGCACCGCTCGGGGCCGAGGCCTACGCCGGTGTCCTCGCGCTGCTCGGCGGGCTCACCCCGGCCGTGCAGGCGCTGCCGCCCGACGCGGCCCTCGCCGATGTCCGGGGCGCACTGCGGTACTTCGGCTGCGACGCCGGCCGGCTGGCCGCCGTGGTCCGGGTCCGGTCCCTCGCCCTCTACGGCGTGGACTGCACCGTCGGCGTGGCCGGCAACCCCATGCTGGCCCGGGCCGCGGCCCGCGAGGCCCCGCCCGGGGGGACCCGGGTGATCCCCGACGAGCCCGCCGCCGTCGTCGGGTTCCTGGCCGGCAAGCCCGTCATCGCCCTCGACGGGATCGGCCCCAAGGCCGCCCGGACCCTGTGCTCCTACGGCCTGGACACCGTCGGCCGGGTCGCCGCCGCCCCGCCCGCCGCCCTGCGGCGGATCCTGGGCGCCCGGCTCGGCCGCGAGGTGCAGGAGCGCGCCCTCGGGATCGACCGGACCCCCGTCCGGCCGGGCGCGGCCGCCCTGGCCGTCGCCGCCGAGCGGGCTTTCGACCGGGACGAGCTGGATCCCGTACGGCACCGGCGGGCGCTGCTCTCGCTGACGCAGGAACTCGGCGCGAAGCTCCGTACACAAGAACAGGGCCGGGGGCAGGTCTGCCGCGCCCTCTCGCTCAGCGTCCGCTGCGCCGACCGCACCACGCTCACCCGGACCCGCACCCTGGCCGAACCCACCGCGCATTCCGACGCGCTGACCGCCACGGCCTACGCCCTCTACGAGGGCCTGGGCCTCCAGCGGGCCCGGGTGCGCGCCCTGTCCCTGCGCGCCGAGGACCTGATCCCCGCCGAACGGGCCGCGCGGCAGCTGAGTTTCGACCCGCAGGACGAGAAGGCCCGCCGGCTGGAGGCCGTCACGGACCGCGTCCGCGCCCGCTTCGGGCCGCACGTCATCGCTCGCGGCACGCTCGCGGCGTAGTGGACCGGCGGGCGACACGCGCGATTTTTACCGACGCGTAACTTCCCAGTTTTGCTACCCGCCCGTAATTTGGCGGCAGCAGCACCCCTTTGTGATCCGGATCACGGGATGAACCCCCACGCACCATCCCCTTGAGTCGACCCGCAAGGAGATCACACGATGCTGCCCTGGAGACGCCTGCTCCGCCCGCTGGCCGTCCTCACCCTCACCGCCGCCGCGCTCGTCGCCCCCACCGGCGCCGCGCAGGCCGCGTCCGCACCCAGCAGCGGCTGGAACAACTGGTCCTGCAAGCCGTCCGCCGCGCACCCGCGCCCCGTCGTGCTCGTGCACGGCACCTTCGGCAACTCCGTCGACAACTGGCTCGGCCTCGCGCCGTACCTCGTGCACCGCGGGTACTGCGTCTACTCGCTCGACTACGGGCAACTGCCCGGCGTGCCCTTCTTCAACGGGCTCGGCCCCATCGACAAGTCCGCCGCACAGCTCGACGTCTTCGTCGACAAGGTGCTCGCCGCCACCGGCTCCGCCAAGACCGACATCATCGGGCACTCACAGGGCGGCATGATGCCGCGCTACTACCTGAAGTTCCTCGGCGGCGCCGCCAAGGTCAACGCCCTGGTCGGGCTGGCCCCCGACAACCACGGCACCACGCTGCTCGGACTCACCCAACTGCTCCCGTATTTCCCGGGGGCCGAGGACCTGATCAGCTCGGCCACCCCGGGGCTGGCCGACCAGATCGCCGGATCCGCCTTCCAGCAGAAGCTGAACGCGGGCGGGGACACCGTGCCCGGGGTCGCGTACACGGTGATCGCCACCAAGTACGACGAGGTGGTGACCCCGTACCGGAGCGCCTTCCTGGACGGGCCGGGCGTGAAGAACGTCGTCCTCCAGGACCTGTGCGTCCTGGACCTCTCGGAGCACGTCGCCATCGGTCTCACGGACCGGATCGCCTGGCACGAGGCGGTGAACGCCCTCGACCCGGCGCACGCCGAACGGACCACGTGCGCCTCGGTCTTCGACTGACGCGCACGCGGTCCGCGGTGAACTAGCGGCCGTGGCGGCCCGCCGTCGCAGCACGGCGGCGGGCCAGCCCGAACAGCACGGCCGCACCGAGGGCCAGGACGCCGGCCCCGGCGATCGCGATCGCCGGGGTGGCGCTGCTGCCGCCCGTCTCGGCGAGGTTGCGGTTGCTCTGCGTGGACTGCGACGGGACCGGGGCGGCGGCGGCCTTCGCGTTCGTCTTCGGGTCGTTGTCGCCGTGGCCGTTGTGCTCCACGGTGGACTTGTCGGCGCCATCGGCGATCTGCTGGTCCGTCGGCGCCTGCGGCCGCGGATCGGCGGACGGCGCGGAGCTCGGCTTGGCGCTGGGCTTCACGCTGGGCTTGGTGCTCGGGACGGCACCCGTACCCCCGTTGCCGCCATTGCCATTGCCCCCGTTGTCCTTGCCGAAGACCACGTCCGAGCAGGTGTAGAAGGCCTCCGGGCTGTCCGAGCGCTGCCAGATGCTGTAGATCAGGTGGCGGCCGGACTTGTTCGGGACGGTACCGGTGAAGACGTAGTCGCCGTTCTGCATGCCCGGGTCGGTGACCTTCGCGAACGGCGCGGGCTCCAGGTCGGACCACTTCAGCGGCTTCGACGGGTCGTAGCCGTCCTTCGTCACGTACAGCTCGAAGGAACCCTTGTGGGGCGCGGTCCCCTTGTAGCGGAAGGTGTGCGCGCCCGCCGTCATCGGGCTGGCCGGCCAGTCGGCGCGCGCCAGGTCGAGCCCCTGGTACTTGTCGTTGCCGGCGGAGCAGAGCTGGCCGTTCGGGATCAGCGCCCGGTGGTTCCCGGCCGCGTTGGCGATGTTCACCGCGTTCCAGTCGTAGAACGCCTGCGCCCCGCTCGCCGCGACGGCGGCCTTGCACGCCGCCGACTTCGGCGACTCCGGGCCCTCCGCGTAGCACGCAGCCACCCGGCTGACCGGGTCCGTCATCGAGCCGTGGGCGGCCGCGGGCGCGGCGGCGTACGCGGCCACCGCGAGGGGGGCGAGGCCGGCGGACGCGATACGGATCAGGGTGACGGTGCGGCTGCGTCGGCGTGCGGACATGGGGGGATCTCCTTCGGGCGCAAGGCAGGATGTGCCAGCGGTCGGGGCGGTGCGGCGCCGCCCCCCGGCGGCGCCGTTCCCGGCCCTCCGCTGGCCCCGCCAAGCTAACGGCCCGAACCCCGCCTTCCGCCCCCTTCGCCCCCCACAAGCTGATCCTTAGGCTCCGCTTAAGGAAGAGGTAAGAGAGAGCTCAGGAAACGAGCCCGCGGAGCCTGCCACCCCAAGCCCTCTGCCCCCAGTCGGGCACGCCGAGGGGCACCGGAGCACTCCAGACGTCGGCCGTCAGGGCCGCCGGTAGACAGAGGGGTCCGTCTCCGGGTCCGGTTTCAGGCTGAGGGTGACGTATACGGGGGACTCTTCGCGGCCCACCCGCAGCTGTAGCCACTGGTCGAGAGCGTGGATGGCGTATCGGTGGAGGTACTGGATGAAGAGCTCCACCTCGTCATCCGACAGCGGCTCGTCGTGCCTCTCGTTGCGCATGGTCAGCAGGGTAGGCGCAGGCGGTTACTTGCTGTCGGGTGGGATGGGGGTGGCCTGGTGGTAGTACATCCGCCACGTCGTGGCCGTACCCTGCTTGCGCCAGAGCGAACTCCGCCGTGCCCGGTTCCCATCCAGCGTGGTCTCGTAGGTGAGGTGCACGAGACCGGGTGCCAGCAGGACACCGGTGAACTCTGAGGGCTCGTAGCGCGGACCGCCCTCTGTCGCACCGTCCATCTCGGGCATCGCCGCAAGCATCTCGTCGTACGTCCACCGCCGCCCCGAAGCGCCGACCTCTGTGAAGTCCGGGTCCAGAAGCTGTCGGGCGAGCGAGCGTGAACTGCGCACGCCGGGGTCCATGAGGCGCAGCTCGCCTGCGATCGCTTCGCGCACCTCATCTGATTCTTGGCTCATGCGGGCATCCTCGCCCAGGCGGGGCCACAGGAAGGGCTGCCGTCAGGCGAGGAGGGCTGCCAGTCCGGCCGGGGTGCGGGCCTGGTCGTCCAGGGCGTCGAGGGCCCGGATGGCCTGGGCGGCCGCCTCGGGGTCGCTGGTGGCCAGGCCGCTCGCCGCGAACTCGTCCTCGTCCAGGCGCAGTACGGAGGAGCCGTCCGCCGAGACCCACAGGTCGAGGTCCAGGTCCTCGATCAGGATCTCCCCGCTCCGCACCAGGGCCGGGCGCGTGACGTCGCAGTACCAGCCCTTGAGGACGCCCGCGCCGGTCCGCACCTCCTTGACCGCGTACCAGCGCGTGCGCCAGAAGTGCTCGACGAACACGTCGCCGGGCTCGAAGCGCACGAAGCCGAAGTCCCGTACGCCCTCGGCGGCCCAGGGGGCGCGGACGGAGATCCGGTCGCCGTCGTCGGCGACCTGCGCCGCCGGGTAGCGGATCTTGAGCTTTCCGGCCTTGGTCAGGACGACGGTCAGCTGAGGCTCGGTCACACTGTCTCCAGTCTCTTCAGTTGCTTCGTGAAGCGCATTTCGGTGGCGCAGATGTCGTATCCGAACCGCGTGTTGATGGCGAGCATCGGTGCATTGCAGGCGTCGTTGCCGGTGAACGGCCGACGCTACGGGCGCATGCGCGTACGGCGCCTCCCAATTAACCGGCGATGGGGGACAATCACCCGCGTGACCTCGACGAACCTGAAGATCACCATCAGCGGCGCGGCGGGCTCGGCCGCCCCGTACGAACAGCTGCGCGCGCAGATCGCCGACCGGGCGCGATCGGGGCGGCTGCCGGCGGGGTTCAAACTGCCGACCGTGCGGGGGCTGGCGGAGGAGCTGGGGCTGGCCGCGAACACCGTCGCGAAGGCGTACCGGGCGCTGGAGGCGGACGGGGTGATCGAGACGCGGGGGCGGAACGGGACGTTCGTCGCCGCGGCGGGGGAGGGCGCGGCCCGCGAGGCCGCGGCCGCCGCGCAGGCCTTCGCGGAACGGGTGCACCGGCTGGGCCTGTCGGAACCCGAAGCCCTTGCCGCTGCCGCGGACGCCCTCCGAGCCCGCTACGCCGCCGGCTAGCCCCCGCCCGCTGCCGGGGCTCCGCCCCGCACCCCGCTCCTCAAACGCCGGAGGGGCTGGATGTGCCCCCGTGGTACCGCGGGTGCTGCGCCGTTGCCGGGGGCCCGCCCCCGGACCCCCGCGCCTCAAACGCCGGCGAGGCTGGACCCGGTGGCTAGAGGTAGAGGCCTGCCTCCGTGTGCCCTTGCGGCGGGAGCGCGGGTACGGCGGCCGGGCCCGTGCCGCGACGCAGGGCGAACAGTTCGGCCAGGCTGGCGCCCTCGCGGGACACGCCCTCCTCCGTGCCCAGCCAGTCCACCGCCTCCCGGTGGGTCAGCCGGCCGACCTCGATGCGCGCCAGGCACCGCCCCGGCCGGACCACCGCCGGGTGGAGCCGCTCCAGGTCCTCGTTCGTCGTGACGCCCACCAGCACGTTGCGGCCCTGGCCGAGCAGACCGTCCGTCAGGTTCAGCAGACGCGACAGCGCCTGTCCGGCCGTGTGCCGCGCCTCGCCGCGGATCAGCTCGTCGCAGTCCTCCAGCAGCAGCAGCCGCCAGCGGCCCTTCGCCGTGCCCTCCTCCTCGCCGATCGCGATGTCCATCAGGTAGCCCACGTCGTTGAACAGCCGCTCCGGGTCCAGGACGCAGTCCACCTGGCACCAGTCCCGCCAGGACCGGGCGAGGGTGCGCAGCGCCGACGTCTTGCCCGTCCCCGGCGGCCCGTGGAGCAGCAGCAGCCGACCCGCGATGTCGTCCGGGGTCACCTTCATGAGCCGGTCCATCGCCCCGGCCACCGGCGCCGTGTAGTTCGGCCGCACCTCCGCCCAGGTCCCGGCCGCGATCTGGCGGGTCGTCCGGTACGGGCCGCGCCGCGGCGAGACGTACCAGAAGCCCATCGTGACGTTCTCCGGCTGCGGTTCGGGCTCGTCCTGCGCGCCCTCCGTCGCCTCGCCGAGCACCCGCTCCGCGAGTTCGTCGCTGACCGCCGTCACCGTGACGTCCGCGCCCCGGCTCCAGCGGGAGACGAGCATGGTCCAGCCCTCGCCCTCGGCGAGGGTGGCGCTGCGGTCGCTGTCGCGCGCCGAGCGCAACACCGTGGCCCGGGGCGGCAGCAGGCTGACCCCCGGCTTGACCCGGTCGATGGACACGCTGTGCGAGTACGGCTGTTCACCGGACGCGAACCGCCCGAGGAACAGCGCGTCGACTACATCCGACGGCGAGTCGCTGTCGTCGACGTTGAGCCGGATCGGCAGCGCGTCATGCGGGTTGGCTGGCATGGCGCCCATGATCCGGCACACCGTGCCCTCGTGCACCCGTGTTTCGCCGGATCGGGTGTCCCGGTTCCTCCTCCAAACGCAGTGCGCGTGAAGATTCCGGGCGCAACCCTGCTCCGAATATTCTTGGCATGGACACTTCCAGCCAGTCTCCGCTCCTTGTACCACGGACTCAGCAGTAACTCAGGAGTAACCCCCACAAGGAGCCGCACCCCCATGAGCATGAGACTGTCGCGCTTCGCTGCCCTCACCTCCTCCGTCTTACTCGCCGCCGGCGCCGCCCTGTTCGGCGGCGGCCAGGCGGCCGCCGCCCAGGCCGACTTCGGCTACGTGGCCCTCGGCGACTCGTACTCCTCCGGCGTCGGCGCCGGCAACTACGACAGCGCGAGCGGTGACTGCAAGCGCACCACCCGGGCCTACCCCGCCCTGTGGGCCGCGGCCCACTCCCCGCAGACCTTCTCCTTCGCCGCCTGTTCGGGCGCCCGTACGGGTGACGTCCTCGCCAACCAGCTCGGCCCGCTGAACTCCGGAACCGACCTGGTCTCCATCACCATCGGCGGCAACGACGCAGGATTCTCCGACGTCATGACGACCTGTGTGCTCCAGTCCGAGTCCACCTGCGTCAACCGCGTCAACCAGGCCAAGGCGTACGTCGACTCCACCCTCCCCGGCCAGCTCGACCAGGTCTACAACGCCATCGACAGCCGCTCGCCCAACGCCCACGTCGTCGTCCTCGGCTATCCCCGCTTCTACAAGCTGAACGGCACCTGCGTCGCCGGACTGACCGAGGGCGAACGCTCCGCCATCAACGGCGCCGCCGACTACCTCAACGCCGCGATAGCCAAGCGCGCCGCCGACCACGGCTTCACCTTCGCCTCGGTCGCCGGCGCGTTCACCGGCCACGAGATCTGCTCCGGCGCGGCGTGGCTGCACAGCGTCAACTGGCTCAACATCGGGGAGTCCTACCACCCCACCGCGGCCGGACAGTCCGGCGGCTACCTGCCCGTCTTCACGAACGCCGCCTGATCGGACCCCGCCGTCGGCGCGGTGGACGGTGACGCGCTCGTGCCGGGGGAGGAGGCCCCGCCCGTCGGGGTCGGGGTCTCCTCCTCGCAGGTCACGGACGTCCCCACCCACTGCGTGGTCACCTCCGCAGGGCCCCGTACCTCCAGCCGGACCGCGTCCTCGAAGACCGCGCCCGGCACGTGCGCGAGCTCGGTGTGCTCCAGCCGCCGGCTCCTGGGCCCGGCCGCCTCGTACGTGACGGACTGCCAGCCGGGGCCCGAGGTCTTCCCGCTCCGCGTCGCCCAGCGGTACTCCAGGACGGCCGGGACCCGCTCCACCTCGACGGTGGCGGTGAACGCGGGCGCACTCCCGGCGGGCGGCGGGCAACTGCCGGTGTAGGAGGTCCGCACGGCGTCGACGTACACCGACACGTGCTGCCCGGCAGCGCCCGAGGACGAGGCCGAGACGGAAGCCGAAGCCGAAGCCGAAGCGGACGCGGACGGGCGCGCGGAGGGGGACGTGGTCACGGACTGGGCGGTGGTCGCCGAACCGCTCGGCCCGCCGCTCCCGCCCCCGCTCCCGGAGCCCGCGCCCGCACGGTCCTTCAGCAGCAGCCACCCCAGCGCGGCCAGCGCCAGCAGCAGCACCACGATCCCGGCGGTCAGCACCAGCCCGGCCCGGCCGTTCCGGTGCGGCGAGGGCCCGGGGCCGGGCTGTGCGACGGGTGCCGGCATCGGCGGCGTGGGCTCCCCGTACGGCGCCCCCGCCCCGCCGTGCCGGTGGTGCTCGTGCCGGTGCTCCTGCGCGGTCGCCGTCGGCGAGTCCGGCCCCGACACCGCCCCGCCGTAGGCCCGTACGGCCCCGCCCGCACCCACCACCCGCAGCATCCGGGCCGCCTCCGCCGCGGGCAGCCGCCCGGCCGGGTCCTTCCACAGCAGCCCCTCCAGTACGGGCTCCAGCGGCCCGGCGCGCCGCGGCGCGGGCGGTTCCCCGTCCACCACGGCCCGCAGCGTGTCCAGCGGGGTCTCCTGCCGGAAGGGCGAAACCCCCTCGACGGCCGTGTACAGCAGGACCCCGAGCGACCACAGGTCCGATTCGGGCCCCGGGTCGCGCCCCAACGCCCTTTCCGGGGCCAGGAATTCGGGGGAGCCGACCACCTCGCCCGTCATGGTGATCGCCGAGGAGCCCTCCAGGCTCGCGATCCCGAAGTCGCTCAGCACCACCCGGCCGTCGTTGGCGATGAGCACGTTCCCGGGCTTGACGTCGCGGTGCAGCACCCCCGAGTCGTGCGCGGAGCGCAGCGCGGCCAGCACCTGCTCACCGATGTGCGCGGCCCGCTGCGGGGTCATCGGACCCTCCGCCTCCAGTACGTCGGCCAGCGAGAGCCCGCGCACCAGCTCCATCACGATCCACGGCCGGCCGCCCTCGGAGGCCACGTCGTAGACGGTGACGACCCCGCGGTGCGAGACCCGGGCCGCCGCCCAGGCCTCCCGCTCCAGGCGCCGGTACATCCGCTGGAGTTCGGCGGGCTCCATCCCGGCCGGCGCCCGCACCTCCTTGACGGCGACCTCGCGGGCCAGCACCTCGTCCCGGGCCCGCCACACGATGCCCATCCCACCGCGGCCGAGGGGTTCGAGCAGCCGGTAGCGGCCCGAGATGACACGATCGGAACTCGTTTCCCCACCCGCACCCGCCACATTCCCACTCATGCGAGCCCCCCATGTGTGTGCGCATGCGCCCATATGTCACCAGGTGATCACTCCAAGTTAGCGCAGAGCGCGACAAGTGGCCCCTGCCGTGACGAGACTCGTGCAGAGAGTCCCAACTGCGCCGTTTTTGTGCGGAGAGTAACGATTGACTCCGCTGAGTAATCGTCAACTCCCCGTCGCCACAGGGGTAATTCACACCACCGGGATACCCGAGCGCGCCGCGAGGGCGATAGGGTTAACCTGCCCGGGCCGGGTGCCCTCGTACGGGTGGGGAGAGATCATGGAACAGATAGCTATGCGCAGCAGGCCGCCACGCGTGCCTGCCATCACCTGCGGAAGCGGTGCGACCAGTTCGCGCCTCGACCGTCATCTCGCCGTGCTGGGCGGTCCCGCCGTCCCGCACCGGGAGACCGCCGAGGCGACCCTGCTGATGCGCGAGCTCACCTCCCGCGACCACACGCACCGCCTGCGGAGCCGGAGCGCGCGCGTCTCGCTCTTCGCACCGCTGCGCCGCCTGCGTCGCACGCTCTTCGGCAGCCGCCGCTCGTAAACCGCCCCCGGACCGAGGCCTTCCGGCCCCGGTCGTCCCGGCCCCGGCTCCCCGGCCCCTACGCGATCACACCGTCCCGGCGAAGCACCGAGATCTGCGCTCCCGTCATCCCCAGGGCGCGCAGCAGGGGTTCGGTGTGCTCACCCAGCGCCGGCACCGCACCCATGTGCGGTGCCGCGCCGTCCGGCAGCCCGATCGGCGGCAGCAGGGCCCGCAGCGGTCCGGCCGGCGATTCCACTTCCCGCCAGCGGTCCCGTGCCGCCAGCTGCGGATGCGCGGCCAGCTGGGCCACCGAGTTCAGCCGGGCACAGGCGATGCCCGCCGCCTCCAGCCGCCCGATCGCCTCGTCCGCACCCAGCAGACCCAGCGCCTCCGCCACCACCGCGTCGGTCTTCTCCCGGTTGGCGGTGCGCGCGGCGTTCGTCGCGTACGCCGGGTCATCCGCCAACTCAGGCCGCTCCAGAACCTGTTGGGACAGGCGCCGCCATTCGCGGTCGTTCTGCACCGACAGCAGCACCCGGTCCCCGTCGGCCGTCGGGTAGGCGTCGTAGGGTGCGATCACCGCGTGCGCCAGGCCCGTGCGCACGGGCTGCTCCCCGCCGTGCATCGTGTGGTGCAGCGGATGCCCCATCCACTCGGCGAGCGCGTCCAGCATGGACACCTCCACCCTGCCCCCGCGCCCGGTCACCCCGCGGCGCAGCAGGGCGGCGAGCACCCCCGAGAAGGCGTACATGGCCGCCGCGATGTCCGCGGCCGGGATCCCCGCCTTGACGGGCCGCTCCGGGGTGCCGGTCACCGAGACCAGCCCCGCCTCGCACTGCACGAGCATGTCGTAGGCGCGCTTGTGGGCGTACGGGCCCTGCGCTCCGTAGCCGGAGACGTCCACGGCGACCAGCCGCGGATACCTGGCGCACAGCGCCGCCGAGTCGAGCCCGAGCCGGGCGGCGGCCCCCTGCGCGAGGTTCTGCACGAAGACGTCGGCGCCCTCCAGCAGGCCGTGCAGGACCTCCCGGCCGCGCGGGTCCTTCAGGTCGAGCGCGATGGACTCCTTGCCGCGGTTGGCCCACACGAAGTGCGAGGCGAGACCCCGCGCGGTGGTGTCGTAGGCGCGCGCGAAGTCGCCGCCGTCGGGGCGCTCGACCTTGACCACCCGGGCGCCGAGGTCGGCGAGCTGGCGGGTGGCGAAGGGGGCCGAGACGGCCTGTTCGACGGCGACGACGGTGATGCCGGCGAGGGGGAGCGGTTCGGTAGCCATGGAGCCCTGCCTACCTGGTCGGACCGTGATCTGTCACCCATGCGGAGTGAAGAGATCCGCCAAGATCCGCCAAGGCCTGCCTCGGTTTGCCGATGCCTGCCGGGATCAGCCCCGGCCCCGCGCGAACCTGCGCGTGGCGAGCGGCATGAACACCACGAGGAGGACCAGCGACCAGAGCAGCGCCCCGGCGACCGGGTGCACGGCCGGCCAGGCGGCGCCCGCCGAGGGCTCGGCCCCCGCGTTCCCGCACAGCTCGCGCACGGCCGTCGCCACCGCGCTGATCGGGTTCCACTCCGCGACCGTACGCAGCCACCCGGGCAGCCCGGCGGTCGGCAGGTACGCGCTGGACAGCATCGGCAGGACGAAGGTGGCGCTGCCGAGCTGGCCCGCCGCCTCCTCGCTCGCGCTCAGCAGCCCGAGGTACGTGCCCACCCACGCGGTGGCGAAGCGGAACAGCAGCAGCACGCCGAACGCCCCCAGCGCGCCGGGCAGGCCGTTCTCGACCCGCCAGCCCATCGCCAGCCCCACCAGCATCAGCGGCACCAGGGAGACGGCGGTGGTGAGCAGGTCGGCGGCGGTCTGCCCGAGCGGCACGGCGCTCCGGCTCATCGGCAGCGTCCGGAAGCGGTCCATGACCCCGCGGTGGGCGTCCTGCGCGGCCGTGAACATGCCGGTCATCAGCCCGTTCGCGGCGGTGGCGGCGAGCAGCCCCGGGACCAGGAACTCGCGGTACTCGGCGCCCGGCATGGCGAGCGCGCTGCCGAAGACGTAGCCGAAGAACAGCAGCATCGTGATCGGCATGGTCTGCGTGAGGATCAGCAGCGCCGGGGCGTGCCGGGCCTTCTGGAGCTGGCGGGTGAGGACGGCTCCGCCGTCGGACAGCAGGGTGCTCATGCCGCGTGCTCCTTCTCGGCGGGGGGCACGGGGGTGCGGGTGAGGCGCAGGAACACCTCGTCGAGGGTGGGCGGGCGCAGGCTCGCGTCGGTGACCGGGACCCCGGCCGTGTCGAGCTCGCGGATGATCCGGGGGAGGGTGAGCGCGGTGTCGAGCACGGTGACGCCGACCGTGAGGCGCCCCTCGTCCAGCACCGGCAGGCCTCCGGTGAGCCGGTCCAGTACGACGGCGGCGCCGGCGAGGGCCTCGGGCGCGGCGACGGCCACCTCGGCGCGGGCGCCGATCCGGGCCTTCAACTCGGCCGGGGTGCCGGTGGCGGCGGCCCGGCCGCGGTCGACGACCACGATGTCGTCGGCGAGCCGGTCGGCCTCCTCCAGGTACTGGGTGGTCAGCAGCACGGTGGTGCCCTCGTTCGCGAGGTCCCGTACGGCCGTCCAGATCTGTTCGCGGGCCGCCGGATCCAGGCCGGTGGTGGGCTCGTCGAGGAAGAGCACGCGGGGCCGGGTGATCAGCCCGGCGGCCAGGTCCAGGCGCCGCTTCATCCCGCCGGACCAGGTGGAGGCCGGCCGGTCCGCGGCCTCGCCGAGCCCGAAGCGCTCCAGCAGTCCGTCGGCGCGGTCCCGGACCGCGGAGCCGTGCAGTCCGGCGAGACGGGCGAACAGGCGGAGGTTCTCACGGCCGGTCAGGTCCCCGTCGACGGAGGCGTACTGGCCGGTGGCGCCGATGGCGCGGCGCACGCGCGCGGGCTCGCGGGTGACGTCGTGGCCGGCGACGAGGGCGCGGCCACCGGTGGGTGCGGTGAGGGTGGTGAGGATCCGGACGGCGGTGGTCTTGCCCGCGCCGTTGGGGCCGAGGAGGCCGCAGACCGTGCCCGTCGGCACGGCGAGGTCGAGGCCGCGCAGGGCGCGGACCTCTCCGTAGCTCTTCTCCAGACCCTCACTAAGTACAGCGTACGTAGTAGTCATGTGCGGCACCCTACCTCACTACGTACGGCGTACGTAACTAAGATGGTGGCGAGACGGACGAGGTGATGTGAGCGATGGCAGCCGGTGGGCGACCCGCTGAACCCGAAGTGATCTGGGCCCGCCCGCCGCGGGCCGGCCGCGGCCCCCGGCCCGCGCACAGCCGCGCGTCGATCGCCGCGGAGGCGGTGCGGATCGCGGACGCGGAGGGGATCGAGGCCGTCTCCATGCGGCGCGTGGCGGCCGGGATCGGCGCCGGGACGATGTCCCTGTACAACTACGTGCCGCGCAAGGAGGACCTGTATGAGCTGATGGTCGACGCGGTCAGCGGGGAGTACGAGTTCACCGCGCCGACCGGCGACTGGCGGGCCGACCTGCTCGCGCTGGCCCGCCAGACCCGGGCGCTCATGCTCCGGCACCCGTGGCTGCCCCGGCTGCTCAGCCCCCTGTACGGTTTCGGCCCCAACGCCCTGCGGTACCTGGAGCGCAGCCTGGCCTGCCTGGTCCCGCTGGAGGCGGCCGGCCACGAGAAGCTGGAGCTCGTCGCCGCCGTCAACGGCACGGTGGCGACGTACGTGGCGGGCGAACTGGCGCTCGCCGAGCGGGCCCGGTCGCTGCCCTGGAGCGAGGCCGCCGAACAGCGCGTACGGACGGCCTGGCTCGGCTCACGGCTGGCCACGGGGGAGTACCCGCTGCTGGCCGGAGCCCTCAGGGGCGCCGTCGACCCCGTCCCCGGGGCGGGGCTCGACATGGCCGCGGTGTTCGACCGGACGGTGACGCGGCTGCTGGGGGCGTGGGCTCCGTAGAGCCGCCCGGGGCGAGCGTCAGAGCAGGGCGAACTGGCCGCCCGGGCCCTCCTCCTGGTGGTCCAGGACCGAGGCCGGGCGCCTGGCCCAGCCCGGTGGCGGCAGCACCCCGGCCCCGCGCAGCTCGCCGGCGGGCAGCGCGGGACCCGGCTCGAACGCGGCCCGCTCCGCGGCCAGATCGGCCAGCAGCGCCAGGGTCGTGACCAGGGCCAGCAGCTCCGAGGTCCAGCTCTGCGGCCACTCGGCCGGACCGAGCGCCTCCAGGCCGTCCGCGTCCGGATCGCGGTGCGCGCTGCGGGCGGCGAACCAGGCCTCCAGCACCCGGACGCCCTGGACCTCGTACTCCCAGGCGCCGGCCGGCACGGGCGACACCGTCCCGCCGCCGAAGCGCAGGCTCTCGCCCTCGGCCTCGTACGTCACCTCGTGCGGCCAGGACACGACCGCCGAGCGGACGTAAGGGCGCCGCCCGCCGGGCAGCCGGGGCGGCTCGCCGCCGCGGGCTCCGCGCAGCTGGACGGTGAGCAGCCGGTGGCCCAGCTCCAGACCGGCCCGCCAGAGCCCGGGATCGGCGGGGAACGGGACCTCGTACCCGCGCGGCCCGGGCCTGCCCGCCGCGAGGATCCAGCACAGCACGTCCTCGGGGGTGACCCAGCCGCCGTACCGCTCCCCCAGCAGGGGCAGCAGGCCCGGGGCGAGGTTCGGCTCGGCTCCGCCGGGGCGCCGGTGCAGCGGGCGGATCCGGCCGAGCCGGCCGGCCGGGAGGTGCGCGGTGACCAGCAGGCCGGGGGCCGGGGTTTCGACGGCGAACAGCTGGTGCTCGTCCCGGACCCGCCACAGCTCCGGGCGGGCCGTGTCGATGAGCCGCTGGTCGGGCAGGAGCCACTGCTCGTCGAAGGGGTCGCGCAGCACCCGTACGGGTTCCGGGCACGGGCCGGGCTCGTCGGCGAAGCGGGCCGTGGCGGCCGAGCGCTGGCCGGGCAGCGCGGCCGCGCCGGCGGCGGGCGTGCGGCTGCGGCTCGGGCGGAACAGCCGGTCCCGCTCGGCCCCTTCGGCCGCGGTCAGGGCGGCCCAGCGGGCGCGCAGGGCCGCCGGATCGGGTGCGGCCACCCAGTCCCGGCCCAGGCGCAGGCCGCCCACGGCCCAGGGCATCAGATCGTCCAGCAGCGGTACGTCTTCGCTCACGCCGCCGATGGTAGCGACGGCGCCCGGTGGCCGGGCTGCGTCCAGGCCGAAGCGCTACGCTCCTTATGTACGCATACGTACCGTATCGACCGAGGAGACGGTCATGAGTCAGTACGACGAATACTCGACTCCGTCGCAGGCCGAGGGCGAGCGCCTCGACGAGGACATGGACGAGCGGGAGAAGGCGCAGCGCAAGCACCCCCAGACGATGCGGACCACGCCGTCGCAGGCGGAGGGCGAGCGCGCCAAGGACGAGGAGGAGCGGTAGGACCGGACCGTCGTCGGCGCGCCCCCGCGTCAGTGCGCGTCGACCGTCACCGTGAAGGAGAACCGGTCGCCGCGGTAGCGGATGCGCGCCACGTCCACCACCCGGCCGTCCTCGTCGTAGGTCACGCCGGTGTAGTGCAGGATCGGGCTCAGCAGGGGGACCTGGAGCAGTTCGGCCGTCTCCGGGTCGGCCAGCCGCGCCTCCACCGTGTCCGTGATGCGGCTGATGCGCACCCCCACGACGTCCCGCAGCACCTTCGTCATCGGCCACCGCTCGAGATCGGCCAGCTCCACCGCCCCGGCGAACTCCGGGAGGACCGCGTTCTCCACCCAGTTGGTCGGCTCTCCGCTCTCGCGGTCGTGGCGCAGCCGGCGGTACGTGACCACCTCGGGCGTGTCCGGGAAGTGCTCCAGCAGCTCCCCGGACACCGCCGTCCGCCCGTGGCCGAGAATCGTCGTACGGTCACCCGACTGCTGGGCCACGATCGCGTCGACCGAGCCCAGCAGCCGGACGGGGGCGCTGCGCCGCGCACCCGGTTCGATGAAGGTGCCGCGCCGCCGGTGCCGGCTGATCAGTCCCTCGCCCTCCAGCTCCTTGAGCGCCTGCCGCATGGTCAGCACGCTCACCCCGTAGTGCTCGGCGAGCTGCTCCTCGGTGGGCAGGCGCAGCGAGGCGTCCGGGGTGCGCCCGAGTATCGAGGCGCGCAGCGACTGTGACACCTGGTACCAGAGCGGCAGTTTCCGGTTCAGCACCAGCGAGTCGGGGGCGAAGGCGGTCACGGGTGGTTCTCCGTACGGCTGGACGGGGGCGGCGTGCTGCGCATATTAGGCGCGGAAGTGGCGCTGGAGACCCTGCCAGACGTCGTCGTATCCGCGCTGGAGGTGCTCCGCGCCGGCCGCCTGGGCGGTGGCGGTGATCGGCCAGCGGGTCTCGAACATGAAGGCCAGGCCGTCGTCGATCTTCTGCGGCTTCAGCTCGGCGGCGCTCGCCTTGTCGAAGGTCTCCCGGTCGGGGCCGTGCGCGGACATCATGTTGTGGAGCGAGCCGCCGCCGGGGAGGAAGCCCTCGGCCTTGGCGTCGTAGGCGCCCTCGATCAGGCCCATGTACTCGCTCATCACGTTGCGGTGGAAGTAGGGCGGGCGGAAGGTGTCCTCGCCGACCAGCCAGCGCGGGGCGAAGACCACGAAGTCCACGCCTGCGAGCCCCGGGGTGTCGGAGGGCGAGGTCAGCACGGTGAAGATCGACGGGTCGGGGTGGTCGTAGCTGATCGAGCCCAGGACGTTGAAACGGCGCAGGTCGTAGACGTACGGGGTGTGCGTGCCGTGCCAGGCGACCACGTCGAGCGGGGAGTGGTCGTAGGTCGCCGTCCAGAGGTTGCCGCAGAACTTGTTGACCACCTCGGTCGGGCGCTCGACGTCCTCGTACGCGGCGCCCGGGGCCCGGAAGTCCCGGGCGGCGGCGAGGCCGTTGGCGCCGATCGGGCCCAGGTTCGGCAGCTCGAAGGGCTGGCCGTAGTTCTCGCAGACGTAGCCGCGGGCGTCGTCCTCGAGGAGCTCGACGCGGAAGCGCACGCCGCGGGGGATCAGGGCCACCTCGCCCGGGCGGGCGGCGAGGATGCCGAGCTCGGTGCGCAGGAGCAGGCCGCCGCGCTCGGGGACGATCAGCAGCTCGCCGTCGGAGTCGCTGAACACCCGGTCGGTCATGTCCGTGTTGGCGGCGTAGAGGTGGATGGCCATGCCGGTGCGCTGGGCCGCGTCGCCGTTGCCGCCGAGGGTCCACAGGCCGGCCAGGAAGTCGGTGCCGGGCGCCGGGTCGGGCAGCGGGTTCCAGCGCAGGCGGTTCGGGTCCGCGGCGGCGTCGGTGAAGGGCGCCGTGCGCAGGGCCCCGTTGTCGATCCGGGTGAAGGGCGGGTGCGCCGCCGAAGGGCGGATCCGGTACAGCCACGAGCGGCGGTTGTGGCTGCGCGGCTCGGTGAACGCGCTGCCGCTGAGCTGCTCGGCGTAGAGGCCGAGCGGTGCGCGCTGGGGCGAGTTCCGGCCGTGCGGCAGCGCGCCGGGGACGGCCTCCGAGCTGTGCTCGTTGCCGAAGCCGGTGAGGTACTCCAGCCCCTCCGCCGTCTTCCTGGCCTGCTCGCTCATGTGCTGCTCCCGCTCCGTCGAAGGAATCCTATGGTCGACAGTAGGATTCCGCGGCCCGCGCGTCAACGGCGCATCGAGTCGGCGGGGGAACGGATTCGCGCAGAGGGGATCCGAAAAGATGAACATTGCTCTACTCTCACGCGCATGTCGTGGACCCGCAGGTTCCCTGCCGTGCCGGCGGCGCTCCTCGCCGCCCTCCTCGCCCTCCTGTCCCTCTTCGCCGCCGCGCCCGCCGCCCGCGCGCACGAGGAACGCCCCGTCGCCCTCCCGGACGGCTCCGGCTCCGTGCCCCAGTACCGCAAGGCCGAGCCCGACCTCGTCGTCTGCAAGACCGACCGCCCGGACTTCGAACGCCGGATATCCGCCTTCCCGGAGGAGCTGCGGCAGCGCAACCTCGCCCTGTACGAGCGCTGCGCGAAGAGCGGCTACCGCCACCTCCAGGAGGCCGTCGACGCCGTCGACCGGCCCGGAATGAACATCGCGATCCTCCCCGGCCTCTACGAGGAGGAGCCCTCGCTGCCGAAGCCGACGGGGGAGTGCGCGGAGCTGAAGGCCCCCAACTCCTCACTCGGCTACCAGATCCTCACCTACGAGCAGCAGGTGAAGTGCCGGCACAACCAGAACCTCGTCGCCATCCTCGGCAAGACGGACCTCCAGATCGAGGGCACCGGGGCGTCCCGCCTGGACGTGGTCATCGACGCCAAGTACCAGAAGCTCAACGCCCTGCGCGCCGACAAGTCCAACGGCATCTACTTCCGCAACTTCACCGCCCAGCGCACCACCTTCAACTCGCTGTACGTGCTCGCGGGCGACGGTTTCGTCATCGACGACGTTCTGACCCGGTGGAACGACGAGTACGGCTTCCTGACCTTCGCCAGCGACCACGGGCTCTACAAGAACTGCGAGTCCTACGGGAACGGCGACTCCGGCATCTACCCGGGCAGCGCCTCCAACATCAACGACGGCCGCGGCTACGACGTCCCCCGCTACTCCATCGAGATCACCGGCTGCCACAGCCATCACAACATGGTCGGCTACTCCGGCACCGCGGGCGACTCGGTATGGGTGCACGACAACGAGTTCGACCAGAACATGGGCGGCGCCTCGATGGACAGCGCCTTCCCCGGACACCCCGGACTCCCGCAGAACCACGCCAGGTTCGAGCGGAACCTCATCCACGACAACAACCAGGACTACTACGGCTACGTCGCCGACGGCACCTGCGCCAAGCCGCCGATCGAGCGCGGATACGAACGGGGCGTGGTCTGCCCGCAGATCTCCATGCCGCCGGGCACCGGCATCATCACCGCGGGCGGCAACTGGAACCTGTACGAGAACAACTGGGTGTACGGGCACCGCCGGGCGGGCTTCTTCCTGTCCGCCGTGCCCGCCTTCATCCGCGGCGAGGAGGCGTGGTCGAAGCAGGCGGACACCTCCCACCACAACCGGTACGCCGGCAACGTGCTCGGCAAGGACAAGTCCGGCACCGCCCGCCCCAACGGCATGGACGTGTGGTGGGACGGCCAGGGCCGCGGCAACTGCTGGCAGGACGGCCCCGAGGGCTCCACCCCGGGCACGGTGCCGCGGTGCGGGGGCGCCCGCGGCGAGGTCTCGGGAGCCTCGGCCCGTCTGGTCGGCGAACCGGTGAAGCTGGTCCAGCTCCTCGTCTGCGCCGACTACAACGTCCAGGCGCGCAAGCTCCCGGCCGGCTGCGACTGGTACGGCGCCCGGGGCCTGGAGCGGGTGGAGACCCAGATCGCCCTCGCGGTGGCGGGCGTCCTCCTCCTGGTCGGCGGCGTGCTGTGGTGGCGCCGCCTGCGCGGCTCCCGTCTGGGCACGGTCGCCTCGCTGCTGGGCCTGGCGGGCCTGGCCCTGGACGTGGCCGGCTCCACGACGGGCCTGGTGGCCACCGCCGTCCCGGCGCTGGCCCTCCTGCTGCTGGGCCTGTGGTGGACGGGCGTGGGCCTGGCCCTGCGCCCCACCCGCCCCTGGCTGGCCCGCCTCACCCTCCTGCTCGCCGGGCTCACCTTGCTGGACGCCTTCGACAAGGCGGTCCTGATGATCCCCTGGACCCCCCTGAGCCCCGCCTGGGTCCGGGCCCTGGTGGCCGTGATCTGGATCCTGTGGGCGGTCATCGCCTCGGCCCGCCCCGGCACCCCGGCCCGCCCCGCCGGCCCGGGCGGCGACCCGGCCGGCGACCGCGCCCCGACCCCGGACACCCCCACCCCCTCCCTCACCGCATCGGAGCCCACCCCATGACCCCCACCACCCCGACCGGGCGGAACGGGCGGACCCCGGGAGGGCAGCCGGGAGCGACCGGCCCGACGACCGCAGGAGGGCAGCCGTGAGCGACCGGACCGAGGACCGCAGCCGGTGCGACGCCTGCGGCAACCCGCCCCGCCCGCCCCGCCCGCCCCGCGGGCCCGGCAGGCGCGGCCGGCGTGCCCGCGCGGCGGCCCTGCTCGCGCTGGCCCTGCTGCTCGGCGGGGGAGCGGCGACGGGCTGTGGCGGGCGGGCCACGACCCACCACAAGCCCGGCACCAGCCACGAGCAGGCCTCCGGCAGCGTGGGCACTCTGCTCACCACCGAAGACGGGACGGGCCACCGCCTCCGCGAGGTCCCGGCCGAGGGCGCACCGGAGGTCCAGCTCACCACCCGCCCGGACTCGGAGGACGGCTGGAACCTCCAACTGGCCGTGCAGAACTTCCGCTTCACCCCCGACAGCACCGGCGGCGCCGCCCTCCCGGGCGCGGGCCACGCCCACCTGGAGCTCGACGGCCGCAAACTGGCCCGGCTGTACGGCCCCTGGTTCCACCTGCCCGCAGCGCAGGTCCCCGAGGGCACGCACACCCTGACCGTCCGCCTGTACGCGGACGACCACACCGCCTGGGCGGTGTCCGGCAAGCCGGTGGAAACCGCGGTCCCGCTGACCGCGGGCCCACCGGGCCAGCCGTCCCACAGCCACCCCGCGCCGACCCCGACCGGTACTCCGGAGCCCGCGCAGGCCCCACCGGCCGACCGGACGGTCACCATCACCGTCCGGGACGGCAAGGTCAGCCCCGCCCCCGCCCGCACCGAGCTCAAGCGCGGCGAGCGCGTTGCCCTGCGCGTCACCAGCGACCGCGCGGACACCCTGCACGTCCACGGCTACGACAAGGAACTCGCCCTGCCGGCAGGCCAGGAGGCCACCCTGATCCTGACGGCCGACCGCACCGGCCTCTTCGAGGTCGAGACCCACGAGTCCGCCCTCGTCCTGACCCAGCTCCTCGTCCGATGACCCTGCCCCTGCCCCTGCCCCTGCCCCCGCAGGCTCCGGCCGGTGGTGCGGCAGGCCAGGGCGTGGTCCCTCACCCGGCCGATCCGCTCACCGCCCTCGCGCACGGGATCGGGTCCCAGCACGATCTGCCCGTCTCTCCCTTCTACGCCTTCGCCGGAGCCTTCACCGCGCTCTTCGTCTCCTTCCTCGGACTCGCACTGCTCTGGTCCACCTCCCGCTTCCGTGGCGACCGCTCCGGGCTCGCCCTGCCCGCCGCCCTCCAGCGGGTGGCCGACGCGCCGGCCACCCGCACCGCCCTGCGCGGACTCGGGCTCGCCCTCGCGCTCGCCGTCCTCCTCCACCTCCTCCTCGGTCCCGACGACCCCGCGCACAACCCCGCTCCCGGCGCCGTCTACGTCCTCTTCTGGGTCGGACTCGTCCCCGCCTCCCTCCTCCTCGGCCCCGTCTGGCGCCTGCTCAACCCGCTCCGCACCCTGCACCTCCTGCTCTCCCGTGCCCGGCGCGGCGCCGACGGCGGCCCCGACCGCCCGCTCCCCGCACGGCTCGGCCAATGGCCCGCCGCCGCCGGACTGTTCGGCTTCACCTGGCTCGAACTCGCCGCTCCCGACCCCGCATCCACCACCACCCTCCTCATCGCCCTCACCGCCTACACCGCCGCACAGCTCCTGCTCGCCGCCCGCTTCGGCGAGCGCTGGTTCGACGACGGAGACGCCTTCGAGACGTACTCCGCGCTCCTCGCCCGGCTCTCCCCCCTCGGCCGCCGCAGCGACGGCCGCCTGGTTCTCCGTAACCCCTTCCACGGACTCGACGCGACGCCCGAGCGGCCCGGACTCGTCGCCACCGTCTGCGTCCTGCTCGGCTCCACCGCCTACGACGGCTTCTCCGACAACCCCTCGTGGATCAACGCCCTGCAGACCTCCCCCCTCGGCCGCACCCCCACGGCCACACTCGGACTCCTCGGTTCCATTGCCCTCGTCGCCACCCTCTACTGCCTGTGCGCCGCGGCGACCCGCCTCGTCAGCGGCCCGCACCCCGGCCCGCTGACCGCCTTCGCGCACTCACTCGTGCCGATCTCACTCGGCTATCTGATCGCCCACTACTTCTCCCTCCTGGTAGTCGAAGGACCACGCACGGTAAGCATGGCACTGGGCACTGACAACGCCCCGGAACCCTTGTCCCCACTGGGTCCCGGGGCTCTCGCCGCCCTCCAGGTCATCGCCGTCGTCACCGGCCACGTGCTCGGCGTCGTCGCGGCCCACGACCGCTCCGTCCGCCTCTTCCCGCCCGCCCGGGCGGTCGCCGGCCAGCTCCCGTTGCTCGCGCTGATGATCACCTACACCGTCGGCGGACTCGGCCTCCTGCTGAACTGAGGCTGCCGCCGAACCGAGAACCCCGGAGCGGCATGATGGACCCCGTGCCCCCCGCCCACTCCCTGCGCCGTACTCCGATCCAGCAGCGCAGCGCCGACCGGCTCGCCCGGATCCTCGACGCCTGCGCCGAACTGCTCGACGAGACCGGATACGAGAACCTCAGCACCCGCGCCGTCGCCCTGCGCGCCGGAGTGCCGATCGGCTCGGTCTACCGGTTCTTCGGCAACAAGCGGGCCATGGCCATCGCCCTCGCCCACCGCAACCTGGACCGCTACGCCGACGGGATCGCGGACCGCCTCGCCGGCCTCCCCGCGACCCACTGGCGGCCCGTCGTGGACGCCGTACTGGACGAGTACCTGGTCATGAAGCGCACCGTCCCCGGCTTCGCGCTCGTCGACTTCGGCGTGCCCGCCCCGCCCGCCGAGGGCCCGGAGGCGGACCCCAACCACCTGGTCGCCGCCCGCCTCACCGAACTGCTCTGCGCCCACCTCGGCCTGACCGCCGACGCCACCCTCGAGCGGGCGGTCCTCGTCTCCGTCGAGGCCACCGACGCGCTGATCCAACTGGCCTTCCGCGCCGACCCGGCGGGGGATCCCGGCATCGTCGCCGAGACCCGGGCGATGATGCACGCCTACCTGGCCCGCGTCCTGGACTGAACGCGGCCTCCGACCCCACCGGCTCCGGCCCGGCTCCTCCTGGACCCCGCCGGCTCCGGCCCGGCCGCCGACCTCCGCCGGTCCTGGCCCGGCCGCCGAATCCTGCCGCTCCTGGCCCGCCCACCCCCTCCCGCCGACCGGCCGCTGTAGACCCCTCCCCTCCGTGCCTACCGGTCGGTATGCTCGGTGGGGCGAGCGTGCCCGCGCCGTAGCCTGCCTCCCCTGGAGGGCCCATGCCCCGCACTGCCCCGCGCATCTGCCCCCTCTGCGAAGCCACCTGCGGTCTCACCCTCACCATCGAGGGCACCTCCGTCACCGGCGCCCGCGGGGACCGCGACGACGTCTTCAGCCGCGGCTTCATCTGCCCCAAGGGCGCCGCCTTCGGTGCCCTCGACGCCGACCCCGACCGGCTGCGCACCCCCCTCGTCCGCCGCGACGGCCGGCTCCAGGACGCCACCTGGGAGGAGGCCTTCGACGCCATCGCCGCCGCCGTACCGGCGCTCGTCGGCGAGTACGGGGCCCAGGCGGTCGGCGTGGTCCTCGGGAACCCGAACACCCACACCATGGCCGGCGCCCTCTACCCGCCGCTCCTCCTGAAGGCCCTCGGCACCCGCAACCTCTTCACCGCCAGCACGCTCGACCAGATGCCCAAGCACGTCTCCAGCGGGCTGCTCTTCGGGGACCCCTTCGCCATTCCGGTTCCCGACCTGGACCACACCGACTTCCTGCTGCTCCTGGGCGCCAACCCCCTCGAATCCAACGGGTCCCTGTGCACCGCCCCCGACTTCCCCGGCCGGCTCAAGGCCCTGCGCGCCCGCGGCGGGACCCTGGTCGTCGTCGACCCCCGCCGCACCCGCACCGCCCGGCTCGCCGACCGCCACCTCGCACCCCGCCCCGGCAGCGACGCGCTGCTGCTCGCCGCCCTCGCGCACACCCTCCTCGAGGAGAAGCTCGCGGCCCCCGGCGTACTGGAGGAACACACCGAGGGCCTCGGGGAACTCGCCGCCGCCCTCGGGCGTTTCACTCCTGAGGCCGTGGCACCCGCCTGCGACCTCGCCGCCGATGACATCCGCACCCTCGCCCGCGAGCTCGCGGCCGCCCCCACGGCCGCCGTCTACGGGCGGATCGGCAGCTGCACCGTCGAGTACGGCACCCTCGCCAGCTGGCTCGTCGACGTACTGAACATCCTCACCGGCAACCTCGACCGGCCAGGTGGAGCTCTCTTCCCGCTCTCCGCGACCGCCGGTGCGCCCCGCCCGGCCGGTCCCGGCAAGGGCTTCATCCTCGGCCGCTGGTCGAGCCGCGTCAGCGGCCACCCCGAAGTCAAGGGCGAACTCCCCATCTCCGCCCTGGCGGAGGAGATCGAAACCCCGGGCGCGACGCGGATCCGGGCGCTGATCGCCGTCGCCTCGAACCCGGTCCTGTCCGCACCCGACGGCGACCGGCTCGACCGGGCGCTGTCCGGCCTCGACTTCATGGTCTCCGTCGACCCCTACCTCAACGAGACCTCGCGCCACGCCCACGTCGTGCTGCCTCCGCCGCCGCCCGCGCAGAGCGCCCACTTCGACTTCGCGTTCAACGGGTTCGCCATACGCAACCAGGCCCGTTACTCACCCGCCGCCATCCCCCTGGAGGAAGGGCGGATGGACGAGTGCGAGATCCACGCGCGGCTGGTCCTCGCCGTCTCCGGCCTGCACGGCGCACCGGCGGAGGCCGTCGACGAGCGCGTCATCGCCGACACCCTCGCCCGGGCCGTCACCGAACCGCACTCGCCGCTCTTCGGCGCCGACCCGCAGGAGCAGGCCCGCCTGCTGACGGGCCGCACCGGCCCCGAGCGGCGGCTCGACATGATGCTGCGCCTGGGCCCGTACGACCTGGTCCTGGAGGACCTCCGGCAGAACCCGCACGGCATCGACCTGGGCCCGCTGCGGCCCCGGCTCCCGGGCGTGCTGAGGACCCGCAGCGGCAGGATCGAGCTGCTCCCGGACCCGATCGCGGCCGAGCTCCCCAGGCTGCGCGCGGCGCTCGCCGACCGCCCCGCCGGCCTGGTGCTCGTGGGCCGCCGCCACCTGCGGTCCAACAACAGCTGGTTGCACAACGTCCCGGCCCTCACCGGAGGTTCCAACCGCTGCACCCTCCAGATCCACCCGCAGGACGCGGGCCGGCTGGGCCTCACCGACGGGGGCCGGGTCAGGATCACCGCCGACGGCGGCGCCCTGGAGGCTCCCGTAGAGGTGACCGACACCGTGCGCACCGGTGTGGTGAGCCTGCCGCACGGCTGGGGACACGACCGCGCCGGCTCCCGGCTCTCGGTGGCCGCCGCCTCGCCCGGCGTCAACGTCAACCAGCTCCTCGACGGCAGCCGGCTCGATCCGCTGTCCGGCACGGCCGTCCTCAACGGGTTCCCCGTCGAGCTGACACCCCTGCCCTGAGCTGGGGTTTTGCTCGTATTGCTCACGCGCAGACGTCTTGTTGGCGCAAGGAGGCGACACCTACGTTCCCTGCATGCTGACCTTCCTCGGCTTCGCCATGATCGCGACCTTCCTGGTCCTGATCATGCTGAAGAAAATGTCGCCCATCGCGGCGCTCGTCCTCATCCCCGCGCTCTTCTGCGTGTTCGCAGGCAAGGGCGCGCACCTCGGCGACTACGTCATCGACGGCGTCGGGAAGCTCGCGCCGACCGCCGCCATGCTGATGTTCGCCATCGTCTACTTCGGCGTGATGATCGACGTCGGCCTCTTCGACCCGATCGTGCGCGGCATCCTGCGGTTCTGCAAAGCCGACCCCGTGCGGGTCGTGGTGGGCACCGCCGTCCTCGCCGCGATCGTCTCGCTCGACGGCGACGGATCGACCACCTTCATGATCACGGTCTCGGCCATGTACCCGCTCTACAAGCGGCTCGGCCTGAGCCTGGTGGTCATGACGGGCGTCGCCGCCACCGCCAACGGCGTCATGAACACCCTCCCCTGGGGCGGCCCCACGGCTCGCGCCGCCACCGCACTCAAGCTCGACGCCGCCGACATCTTCGTCCCGATGATCCCGGCCCTCGCGGTGGGCCTGCTCTTCGTGTTCGTCCTCGCGTACGTCCTCGGCCTCAAGGAGCGCCGCCGCGTCGGGCTCCTGGTCCTGCCCGGCGGGGAGGCGGAGGCGGAGGAGGAGTCCCGGTCCCTCGTCGCCGCGGGTTCCGGGGCCGGTGCGGCTGCCGCGACCTCCACCCGCGGCTCGGGATCCGGCTCCGCGGAGGCCGCCTCCGGTTCCGTCGCTTCCGACGCGCCGTCCGGCGAGGGCGACGGATTCCAGGGCCTCGACCCCCACCGCGCCACCCTGCGCCCGCGCCTCTACTGGTTCAACGCCGGGCTCACCGTCGCCCTCCTGACCGCCATGATCATGGAGCTGCTGCCCATCCCCGTGCTGTTCCTGCTCGGCGCCGCCCTGGCCCTCACCGTCAACTTCCCCCACATGCCCGACCAGAAGGCCCGGATCGCCGCCCACGCCGACAACGTCCTCAACGTCGCCGGCATGGTGTTCGCCGCCGCCGTGTTCACCGGTGTCCTCGCCGGCACCGGCATGGTCAAGCACATGGCCGACTGGCTCGTCGGAGCCATCCCCGAGGGCATGGGCCCGCACATGGCCCTGGTCACCGGCCTGCTCAGCCTGCCGCTCACCTATTTCATGTCCAACGACGGCTTCTACTTCGGCGTCCTGCCCGTCCTCGCCGAAGCCGGCGCCGCCCACGGGGTCTCCCCGCTGGAGATCGCCCGCGCCTCCCTGGTGGGCCAGGCCCTGCACATGTCCAGCCCGCTGGTTCCGGCCGTCTACGTCCTCGTCGGGATGGCCAAGGTCGAGTTCGGCGACCACACCCGGTTCACCGTGAAATGGGCGGCCCTCACCTCCCTGGTGGTCCTCGCGGCAGGGATGCTTTTCGGCATCATCTGATCCCGGCCGCCCCTGGCGCCCGGAAAACTACCGACGCTAGTTTGTAGGGTGTTGGCGAGGTCAGGTCTACGCGCTCGTGCGTGCTCGGGAGGAATGACATGAAGGCCCACGACGGGATGTACATCGGCGGGGAGTGGCGGCCCGCCGTCGGCCAGGACCGGATCGAGGTGGTCAACCCGGCCGACGAGCAGGTCATCGGCTCGGTCCCGGCCGGCACCGCCGAGGACGTGGACGCCGCCGTACGCGCGGCACGCGCCGCCCTGCCGGGCTGGGCGGCCACCGCCCCCGCCGAGCGGGGTGCCCTGATCGGCGCGCTGCGCGACGTGCTGGCCGCCCGCAAGGCCGAGATCGCCGAGACCATCACCGCCGAGCTCGGTTCGCCGCTGGGCTTCTCGGAGCTGGTCCACGTCGGATCGCCGATCGCCGTGGCCTCCTCGTACGCCGAGCTCGCGGCCTCGTACGCCTTCGAGGAGCGGATCGGGAACTCCACCGTCCTGCTGGAACCCGTCGGTGTGGTCGGCGCCATCACGCCCTGGAACTATCCGCTGCACCAGGTCGTTGCAAAGGTGGCGCCCGCTCTCGCCGCCGGCTGCACCCTCGTCCTCAAGCCGGCCGAGGACACCCCGCTGACCGCACGGCTCTTCGCCGAAGCCGTGCACGAGGCGGGCATCCCGGCCGGAGTCTTCAACCTGGTGACCGGCACCGGCCCGGTCGCCGGGCAGGCCCTGGCCGCCCACGAGGGAGTCGACCTCGTCTCCTTCACCGGCTCGACCGCCGTCGGCAAGCAGATCGGCGCCACCGCCGGCGCCGCCGTCAAGCGGGTCGCCCTGGAGCTGGGCGGCAAATCGGCCAATGTCATCCTGCCCGGGGCCGACCTGGCCAAGGCCGTCGGGGCGGGCGTGGGCCACGTCATGAACAACACCGGCCAGAGCTGCAACGCGCTCACCCGGATGCTCGTCCACCGGGACCACTACGAGGAGGCCGTCTCCCTCGCGGCCGCCGCCGTCGCCCAGTACCCCACGGGCGACCCGACCGACTCGGCCACCCGCATCGGCCCCGTCGTCAACGCCAAGCAGCACGAGCGCGTGCGCGGTTTCATCGCCAAGGGCATCGAGGAGGGCGCCCGCCTCGTCGCCGGTGGCCCCGACGCGCCGCACGAGCGCGGCTACTTCGTCGCCCCGACCGTGTTCGCCGATGTCACCTCCGACATGACCATCGCCCAGGAGGAGATCTTCGGCCCGGTGCTGTCGATCCTCCCGTACGAGGACGAGGAGCACGCCCTGCGCATCGCCAACGGCACCGTCTACGGCCTGGGCGGCGCCGTCTGGGCCGCGGACGAGGAGACGGCCGTGGCCTTCGCGCGCCGTATGGACACCGGGCAGGTGGACATCAACGGCGGCCGCTTCAACGTGCGGGCGCCCTTCGGTGGTTACAAGCAGTCGGGCGTCGGCCGCGAGCTGGGCACGCACGGTCTGGCCGAGTACCTCCAGACCAAGTCCCTGCAGTTCTGAGCCCCCGCAGCCCCCCAGTTCTGAGCCGCCGCCCCATCGAATACCAGACGGAGAACACGACCATGGTCCGCGCCGCCATCCTGCCCGCCGTCGGAGCCCCGCTGGAGATACGGGAGATCGTGCTGCCCGATCCCGGCCCGGGGCAGGTCCGGGTGCGGCTCGCCGCAGCCGGGGTCTGCCACTCCGACCTCTCCCTCACCAACGGCACCATGCGGGTGCCCGTGCCCGCCGTCCTCGGCCACGAGGGCGCGGGCACGGTCCTCGCCGTCGGGGAGGGCGTCACGCACGTCGCGCCCGGCGACGGAGTGGTGCTCAACTGGGCCCCGTCCTGCGGAGAGTGTCACCACTGCACCATCGGCGAGGTCTGGCTCTGCGCCAACGCGCTCACCGGAGTCGGGGCCGTCTACGCCCACGACGACCGGGGCGCCGAGCTGCACCCGGGGCTGAACGTGGCCGCCTTCGCCGAGGAGACCGTCGTCGCGGCCAACTGCGTGCTGCCCGCGCCCGCCGGCATCCCGCTCGCCGAGGCCGCCCTGCTCGGCTGCGCGGTCCTCACCGGCTACGGCGCCGTCCACCACAGCGCCCAGGTCCGCCCCGGCGAGTCCGTCGCCGTCTTCGGTGTCGGCGGCGTCGGCCTGGCCGCCCTCCAGGCGGCCCGGATCGCGCAGGCGGGCCCGATCGTGGCCGTCGACGTCTCCCCGGCCAAGGAGGAACTGGCGCGAGCGGCCGGGGCCACGGAGTTCGTGCTCGCCTCCGACACCACCGCCAAGCAGATCCGCGCCCTCACCGGCGGGCAGGGCGCGGACGTCGCCGTCGAATGCGTCGGCCGGGCGGACACCATCCGCGGAGCCTGGGAGTCCACCCGCCGCGGGGGCCGCACCACGGTGGTGGGCATCGGCGGCAAGGAGCAGCAGGTCTCCTTCCACGCCCTGGAGATCTTCCACTTCGCCCGCACCCTCACCGGCTGCGTCTACGGCAACAGCGACCCCGCCCGCGACCTCCCGGTCATCGCCGAACACGTCCGCGCGGGCCGCCTCGACCTCGGCGCCCTGGTCACCGACCGCATCACGCTCGACGGCATCCCGGCCGCCTTCGACGCGATGCTGGCGGGCAAGGGCGGCCGCTCGCTCGTCGTGTTCTAGCCCGCCGGGCCGCCGCGGGGCTCACCGCACGCGCACCGGCGCGTCCGACCTCAGTCGGCCGCGCCGGACCCCGGGCGTGCGCGCGGCCACCGATGCCGGCGGCGTCCGTCCCCGCGCGTCACACCGCTTCCTTCAGGGCCTCGTACTGGAGGGCCAGGCCGTCCAGCAGTGCCGCCAGGCCCGTTTCGAAGGCGCCCTCGTCCACCTCCCGCTGGCGCTCGGCCAGCAGGTGGGCCTGGCCCAGGTGGGGGTAGTCCGACGGGTCGTAGGCCGTCTCGTCGTCCACGAAACCCCGGGCGAACGAGGCCACCGCCGAGCCCAGGATGAAGTACCGCATCAGTGCGCCGATCCGGGTCGCCTGCGCCGGCGGCCAGCCCGCCGCCGTCATCGCGCCGAACACCGCGTCCGCCAGCCGCAGGCCGGCCGGGCGGCGGCCCGGACCGCGCGCCAGCACCGGCACGATGTTCGGATGGTCGGACAGGGCGTCCCGGTACGAGTGCGCCCAGGCGTGCAGCGCCGCGCGCCAGTCCCCTCCGGTGTCCGCCTCGAACATCGACAGGTCGACCCTGGCGCTCACCGCGTCCGCGACCGCCTCCAGGATCTCGTCCTTCGTGCGGAAGTGGTTGTACAGCGAGGGCCCGCTGACCCCGAGCGCGGCCGCCAGCCGTCGCGTCGACACGGCCTCCAGCCCCTCCGCGTCCACCAGCGCACCCGCCGCCTCGACGATGCGGGCTCTGCTGAGGAGGGGCTTGCGCGGTCTGGCCATGCGCCACATAGTAGGGCCTGCCCGCCATAAACTACCGGTGCTAGTTAACGGCCGCGACGAACCGCCCGGAGGTGCCCGGTGAACCTGGAGCTGAGCGAGGAACAGGCCGCCGTACGCAGGCTCGCCCGCGAGTTCACCGAGCGCGAGGTCGCTCCCTACGCCGCCGAGTGGGACCGCGCCGAGAGCGTGGACCGGGCCATCGTGAAGAAGCTCGGCGCTCTCGGCTTCCTCGGGCTGACCGTCCCGGAGGAGTACGGCGGCTCGGGCGGCGACCACCTCGCCTACGTCCTGGTCACCGAGGAACTCGGCCGCGGCGACTCCGCCGTGCGCGGCATCGTCTCCGTCTCCCTCGGCCTCGTCGCCAAGACCATCGCCGCCTGGGGGACCGAGGAGCAGAAGCACGCCTGGCTGCCGCGCCTGTGCTCCGGGGACGCCCTCGGCTGCTTCGGCCTGACCGAGCCCGGCACCGGATCCGACGCCGGCAGCCTCACCACCCGTGCCGTGCGCGAGGGGGGCTCGTACGTCATCGGCGGCAGCAAGATGTTCATCACCAACGGCACCTGGGCCGACGTGGTCCTGCTCTTCGCCCGCACCAACGACGAGCCCGGCCACCGCGGGATCTCCGCCTTCCTCGTCCCCACCGACACCCCCGGCCTCACCCGCCGCGAGGTCCACGGCAAGCTCGGCCTGCGCGGCCAGGCCACCGCCGAACTCGCCCTCGACGGCGTCCGCGTCCCCGCGTCCGCGATGCTCGGACCGGAGGGGAAGGGGTTCTCGGTGGCCATGTCCGCCCTGGCCAAGGGGCGCATGTCGGTCGCCGCCGGCTGCGTCGGCATCGCCCAGGCGGCGCTGGATGCGGCCGTCTCCTACGCCTCCCAGCGCGAGCAGTTCGGCAAGCCGATCGCCCACCACCAGCTGGTCCAGGAGCTGATCGCCGACATCTCGGTGGACGTGGACGCCGCCCGCCTGCTGACCTGGCGGGTCGCCGACCTCATCGACCGCGGGCAGCCCTTCGCCACCGAGTCCTCCACCGCGAAGCTCTTCGCCTCCGAGGCCGCCGTGCGCGCCGCGAGCAACGCCCTCCAGGTGCACGGCGGCTACGGCTACATCGACGAGTACCCGGCCGGGAAACTCCTGCGCGACGCCCGCGTGATGACCCTGTACGAGGGCACCAGCCAGATCCAGAAACTGCTCATCGGCCGCGCCCGCACCGGGGTTTCCGCGTTCTGATCCCGCGGACCCCGAGCTCCCGGGATTCCTGAGTAGGCATCTGAGTACGCGTGCGGATGTGCTCCCCGCCACACGCCACGATGCTGGCGCCATGAACGAGACACCGGTCAAGCAGCAGAGCACGGGGGCGTACTACGGCCAGGCCGTCGCCTCCTTCGGCATCGCCATCGCCGCCGTGGCCGTGGGGATCTACAACCTGGAGGTCGACGGCTGGGTGCGGGCCTTCCTCGGCATCGCGGTCCTCTACCTCACCACCTCGGCCTTCACGCTCGCCAAGGTGATCCGCGACCGGCAGGAGGTCACGCAGATCGTCAGCCGGGTGGACCAGGCCCGCATGGAGAAGATCATGGCGGAGTACGATCCGTTCGCCCCGAAGTAACAGGTCCGCCCGGGAAAGCTAAGCGCTTGCTCACCCTCGGGTAAGGTGTCACTCCCACACGGCGAAGAGGGTGAGTGAACGATGGACAGCGCGGAGGAGACGGCCGGCGGCTACCAGCCGTGGTCCGAGGTCACCCCCGACGCCGCGCGGCGGCTGCTCGTCGCCGCCGTCGAGGCCTTCGCGGAGCGCGGCTACCACGCCACCACCACCCGCGACATCGCGGGCCGCGCCGGCATGAGCCCGGCCGCCCTCTACATCCACTACAAGACCAAGGAAGAGCTGCTCCACCGGATCAGCCGGATCGGCCACGACAAGGCCCTGGAGATCCTGGAGACGGCCGCTTCGGGCCCGGGGACCGCGGCCGGGCGGCTCGACGCCGCCGTACGGTCCTTCGTACGGTGGCACGCGGCACATCACACCACCGCGCGCGTGGTCCAGTACGAGCTCGATGCTCTCGCTCCGGAGCACCGCTCCGAGATCGTGGCACTGCGCCGGCAGAGCGACGCCGCCGTGCGCCGCATCCTCGCCGACGGGGTCGCGGCGGGGGAGTTCGACGCCCCCGACGTGCCCGGCACCACCCTCGCCGTGCTCTCGCTCTGCATCGACGTGGCCCGCTGGTTCAACGCGGACGGGCGGCGCACCCCCGACGAGGTCGGCGCGCTCTACGCCGACCTCGTCCTGCGCATGGTGGGCGCACGCCCTCAGAAGTAGTACCGGGACACCGACTCCGCCACGCACACCGGCTTGTCGCCGCCCTCGCGCTCGACCGTGACCGTGGCCGTCACCTGTACGCCGCCACCGGCCTCCGTGACCTCCGTGATCACGGCCGTGGAGCGCAGCCGCGAGCCCACCGGCACCGGCGCCGGGAAACGCACCTTGTTCGTCCCGTAGTTGATGCCCATCTTCATGCCCTCGACCCGCATGATCTGCGGCACCAGGCTCGGCAGCAGCGACAGCGTCAGGTAGCCGTGCGCGATGGTGGAGCCGAAGGGCCCGTCCGCCGCCCGTACGGGGTCCACGTGGATCCACTGGTGGTCGCCGGTGGCGTCCGCGAAGAGGTCGATCCGCTTCTGGTCCACCTCCAGCCACCCGCTCGGGCCCAGCGGCTCGCCGATCCCGGCGTGCAGTTCCTCGGCGGACGTGAAGACCCTCGGCTCGGCCATGCCCTGCTCCTGCCTCTCACACTCTCACTCGAATAAGCGCTTGCTCAGCATGCTGGGACCGTATGTGTATGTCAACGGACCTCCGACTACCCTCGGCCGGGTGCCGCAGATTCCCGAGAACGTCCACGAACTCACCGTCGGCCAGCTGTCCGCCCGCAGCGGCGCGGCCGTGTCCGCGCTCCACTTCTACGAGTCCAAGGGCCTGATCAGCAGCCGCCGCACCTCCGGCAACCAGCGCCGCTACACCCGCGACGCGCTGCGCCGGGTGGCCTTCGTGCGGGCCGCGCAGCGCGTGGGCATCCCGCTCGCCAGCATCCGCGACGCGCTCGCCCGGCTCCCCGAGGAGCGCACCCCCAACCACGAGGACTGGGCCCGCCTCTCCGAGGCCTGGCGCGCCGAGCTCGACCAGCGGATCGCCCGGCTCGGCCGCCTGCGCGACCACCTGACGGACTGCATCGGCTGCGGCTGCCTCTCACTGGAGACCTGCGCGCTGTCCAACCCGGACGACGCCTTCGGCGAAAGGCTCACGGGCTCCCGCCTGTAGCGGCCTGCCGCGCACCCGCGCCCGCACCCGCCGGGCCGGCCCGGTCCAGCACGGACCGGGCCGCCGCCACCAGCTCCGCGTTCGACCGCGCCCGCCGCCCGTCCGGCAGGTGCAGTACGTCCCCCACGCCGGTCCGCGCGCCCGTACCGCACCGCGCGGCCAGCCGCAGCACCGGCCAGGCGGCGTCCTCCCGCCCGTACAGCAGCACCGGCACCGGCGGCAGCCCCCGCAGCCCGGCCACCAGCGCCGGATCCGCCGCCGCGAGCTCGACCGCCAGCCGGACCAGCCCGGGCGCCCGCACCGGCCAGGCCAGGAACCGCGCCATCGGCCCGTGCCCGGCCGCCCCGCCCAGCGGCACCACCGCGTCCACGGCGACCCCCCGCGCCAGCAGGGCCTCCGCCAACTCCTCGGCCCCCGGCTCCGCGAAGTCCACCGCCGCCCGGTCGGGCAGCACCGTCCAGGACCGCACCCGCGCCGGCCGCCCCGCCGGATCGGGCTCGGCCGCGATGCTCACCGGCACCGACAGCGGTACGAGGACCCCCGCGCCCCGCATCGCCTCCAGCACCGGCCCCACCACCCGCGGCGAAAGGCTCTCCCGCCCGCACGGCGTCCGCGGATGCACCAGTACCTCCCCGGCCCCGGCGGCCACCGCGGCCAGCGCCGATTCCGCCAGCGCCGCAGGGGACATCGGCACGGCCGGCCCGTCGGCGGCGCCCCGCGAACCGTTCAACGACACCGGCAACGACACCGGCGACGGTGACGGCACCGGCATCGACACCCGCACCGGGGCCCTCACGCCGCCCCCGCCGCCGGCACGTCCGCCAGCGCCCGTCTCGCTCCGTGGAGGTCGGTCAGCGCCGGTCTCGGCACCACGATCCCGCAGCCCCCGCACACCGGCCCGTCCCAGGCCCACGCCCCCTCCCAGGGCCCGACCGCAGCCGCGGCCGCCGCCCCGTCCGGCCACCGCAGCTCCCGCTCCCCGCACACCGGGCACGCCGTCCCCGGCTCCGACTCCAGCGCCCGCACCAGCCGCCGCAGCACCTCGCCCAGCGCCCCCTCCGGCCGCACCCCCGGATCCGCGCACCGCACCACCGCGTCCCCGCTGCCGCCCCACGCCCACTCCGGCCTGCGCAGCCCGTGGTACTTCTCCCGCCGGCGCCGCTCCGCGAACTGCCGCTCGTACTCCAGCCAGACCGCCCGCGCGTCCTCCAGCTCCTCCAGCGCGGCCACCAGCCGCAGCGGATCCGCCCCCCGGTCCTCGGGCGCGATCCCGTGCCGGTCGCACAGGTGCCACCACGTGGCCCGGTGCCCGTACGGCGCGAACCGCTCCAGGCAGCGGCGCAGGGAATGGCGCCGCAGGGCCCGGTCGTTGCGTGCGTCGCGCACCTGGTAGGCCAGACTCCGGAATCCCGCCATCACACCTTCACCTCCACCGATGTGCCCAACATGCCCGGCACTCGGCGGGCGCATGCGGGGGCGGACGAGGCGTGCGGGTGGCACGTGGCCGGAACTCAGCGCCCCATGCGCCCCGCGGCAACCACCACCCGGGCCAGCTCCTCGTGGCAGATGTCGCTGTGCGCCCCCGAGGGGGCACCGCCCCGCCGCACCACCGAACCCGCGTCCACGCTGACGCAACCGCTCCCCGGCACGCCCTCGCGCAGGACCGCGTCGAGGCTCAGCCGGGGCGCACCCGGGACCGCCTGCACGCCGTCGTGCCCGATGGCCCCCCACCGCTCGTCGAAGCCCAGCAGTCCGGCCGAATCCCCCGCCATCCGGGAGGCCAGCGGATAGAACACCTTGAGGGAGGTGTCGTAGGGGGAGTGGCAGGCCACCACCGGTCCGGCGACCCTGCGCTGGAGGCCGGCGAGGTCGCCGCCGCGGCCCCCGTCGTGCGGCAGCCGGTCGCAGAAGGCGTAGTGGGAGAAGGCGCCCTGGAGCAGGGTCACGGAGGTCACGTGCCGGGCCCCCTCCGGTACGGCGCGCAGCGAGAAGGACACCACCCGCGCACCGAAGCTGTGCCCGATCAGATGGACCCGCAGCCCCGGGCGGCTGCGCGCCAGCACGGCCAGCACCGGGCCGAGACCGCGTTCGCCGACGACCCCCGCCCGCTTCTTCATCTGGTAGTACGTCGCCTGCCGCAGCAGCTCCTTGGCGCCCTTCCACAGGCCGCGCAGCCCGCCGCCGACCGACAGCGCCCGCGCGTCGTCCGCGTCCCCGGGCGGGGCGCCGGCCTCCGCCAGCGCGAGGGTGAGGATCCGGCACACCTCCAGGACGTCTTCCGTGAACAGGGCGGGCACCGCCGGGGCGACCGCCGCCGGTACGGCGTCCAGCCCGGCCAGCTCCCGTACGAGCGCCCCGAATTCGACGAAGGCGGCCGCCGAATCCGGCCGCTCCTCCAGCAGTTCGGCCACCCGGTCCAGCTCCGCCCCCCGCCCCGGCCAGAACTCCCCGAGAGCCTGCCGGGTGCCCGGGTCCAGGGCCGTCCCGAAGCCCGGCTCGGCGAGCGCGCCCGGCGCCTCGAAGTCCGGTATCGGCTCGTCCGAGAAGCGGATCGACGGCCATACGACTCCCACGTACCCCAGCCGTACCTGTGGCCCCACCAGCCCCGGGAAGGGGGCGAAGAACCGGTCGTACAGCCGGGTCGCCGTGGACCGGTCACTGTTCCAGCCGTGTGCGAAGACCAGCAGGTCCGTGGCGTCGATCCGGCCCACCGCCTCCTGCGTGGCCCGGTCCACGTCCCCCTCCGCGTCGAAGGTCAGCTCCGCGTACGGCCCGACCCCGATCCCCGCCCCACCCGACATGACGTCCCCCTCCACGCCGCGCCCTTCCGGTGTTCCCAGCATCCCGCCGCGCCCCCCACCCGGCTAGGGGTCTGCTCACCCGTACCGCACGTACTCCTCGCGCACCGCCTCGAAGCGGGCCAGGCCCGCCGCCCAGTCGCCCGCGATCTCCTCCACCCCGGCCCCCGCGTCCACCAGCTTCCGCACCCGGTCCGAGCCCGTCAGCCGGTCGATCCAGTGGTCCTCGCGCCAGGCGAAGCCGCTCCAGGAGCGCCGCGCCGTCACCAGCAGGCCGATACCGGCCCGGACCGGGTCGAAGGCCTCCCGGTCGTGCACGATCAGCCGGATCCCGCCGCAGACCTTCCCCGCGTGCTTGGAGAAGGTGGGCGTGAAGTACGCCTCCCGGAACCACACCCCGGGCACGCCCAGCGCGTTCGCGGCCTCGGCCCACCGGCGGTCGACGCCCTCCGCGCCCACCACCTGGAAGGGCGTGGTGGTACCGCGTCCCTCGGACAGGTTCGTCCCCTCGAACAGGCAGGTGCCCGCGTACGCGAGCGCCGTGTCCGGGGTCGGCATGTTGGGGCTCGGCGGCACCCAGGGCAGGCCGGTCCCGTCGAAGAAGGACTCCCGCCGCCACCCGGTCATCTCCACCGTGCGCAGCCGGACCGGCCTGTCGGTCAGGAACTCGCCGTTGAACAGCAGGGCCAGCTCGGCCGCGGTCATCCCGTGCGCGAGGGCGATCGGCTCCCGGCCCACGAAGCTCGCGTACGGACGCTCCAGCACCGGCCCCGCCACCCGCAGGCCGCCCACCGGGTTGGGCCGGTCCAGCACCACCACCGCCTTGTCGGCGAGGGCGGCGGCGCGCATGCAGTCGTAGAGGGTCCAGATGTAGGTGTAGAAGCGGGCCCCGACGTCCTGGATGTCGAAGACGACGGTGTCGATCCCGGCCGCCGTGAACACGTCCGCGAGCCGCTGCCCGCTCTTGTCGTACGTGTCCCACACCGGCAGGCCGGTCGCAGGGTCCCGGGAGGCGCCTTCGGAGTTTCCGGCCTGCGCCGTTCCGCGGAAGCCGTGCTCCGGGCCGAAGACCGCGACGAGGTTCACCCGTTCGTCCGCGCGCAGGACGTCGACCAGGTGGCGGGCGTCGGCCGTGATGCCGGTGGGGTTGGTGACCACTCCGACCCGCTGGCCGGCGAGGGCGGCGTAGCCGTCCGCGGCGAGCCGCTCGAAACCGGTCCGCACCCGGTCCGCCGCGTCGGCCCGGCCCACCCGGTCCACCTGGTCCGCCCGGCCGGCCAGGACCTCCTGGCCGGCCAGCCCTGCCCGCCCGGCCCCGCCCGCCTGCTCCGCCCGCCTGGCCCGGGCCGCCCGCCCGGCCGGCGCGCCGCTCGGCGCGGAGGCTCCCACCGCCCCCACCGCTCCCATGGCCCCCGCCAGTCCCAGCACCCCGCGTCGCGACAGCGTCATCCGGCCACGCTAGGAGCCCGACCCCTTCCGCCCCGACATACCGACTGGTTAGTCTGCCCCTGATCCCTCGATCCCCCCGTCCGGCCACGAAAGGTGATCCCCGTGAGCGCGTACCAGGACCAGCGAGTCGTCGTCACCGGAGCGGGCGGCGGCATCGGCGCGGCCCTCGCCCGCCGCTTCGCCGCCGAGGGCGCGACCGTCGTCGTCAACGACCTCGACCCCGCCAAGGCCGCCTCCGTGGCGAGTGCCATCGGCGCCCGCGCGACCGCCGTGCCCGGTGACGCCTCGGAGATCGTGGACGAGGCCTGCGACGCGCTCGGCGGAAGGATCGACATCTACTGCGCCAACGCCGGACTCGCCTCGGGCGGCGACGCGTTCGCCGACGAGGCCGTCTGGGAATCGGCCTGGGACACCAACGTCATGGCCCACGTCCGCGCCGCCCGGCTGCTCCTGCCGGACTGGCTGGAGCGGGGGGACGGCCGCTTCGTGTCCACCGTCTCCGCCGCGGGACTGCTGACCATGATCGGAGCGGCCCCGTACAGTGTCACCAAGCACGGAGCGCTCGCCTTCGCCGAATGGCTGTCGCTGACCTACCGCCACCGCGGCGTCCAGGTCCACGCCATCTGCCCGCAGGGGGTGCGCACCGACATGCTGACCGCCGCGGGCTCGGCGGGCGATCTCGTCCTCGCGCCGACCGCGATCGAGCCGGAGGCGGTCGTGGACGCGCTGTTCGACGGCATGGAGAAGGGCCGGTTCTTGATCCTCCCGCACCCCGAGGTCGCGGACTTCTACGCGGCCCGCGCCACCGAGCCGGACCGCTGGCTGACCGGCATGAACCACCTCCAGCAGAAGTGGGAGACCCGGTGACGGATCCCTCGTCGGCGGCCTCCGCGTACGCGGCGAAGCCCTGGCTCGGCCTGCTCAGCCCGGTCCAGCGGGCGCCCGTCGCACCGCCGCCGAGCGTGCTGCACGCCTTCCGGGACGCCGTGGCCCGCGTCCCCGGGCGGACCGCGCTGGCCTACTTCGACGGCCGCACGAGCTACGCCGAGGCCGACGCGCTCTCCGACTCCGTGGCCGGCCACCTCGCCGCGCGCGGCGTCCGCCGCGGGGACCGGGTCGCCGTGATGCTCCAGAACACGCCGCACTTCGTGCTGGGCGTCCTCGCCGCCTGGAAGGCCGGGGCGGTCGTCGTCCCGCTCAACCCGATGTACAAGTCCGGCGAGGTCGGGCACATCCTGCGGGACTCGGGGGCCGTTGCGCTGCTGTGCGAGGGGGGTGCGTGGTCGGCGTACCTCCGCGAGGCCGTTCGGGGCACGGCCGTACGGGTCGCCCTGACCGCCTCGGACCGCGACTTCCAGACCCGGAACGACCCCCGGGTCTTCCCGGCCCCTTCCGGTTCCCGCTGCGCGGAGCCGTCCCCTACCCGCCCTTCCACCGTTCCCGCCTCGGACGCCGGCGCGGCTCACGAGGACTCGGGGCTCCGCCCCGAGCCCCACACGGGCGCTCCGCGCCCGTCGCCTCAATCGCCGGCGGGGCTGGACGGCCCCGCCTTCGACGCGTACGCGGCTGACGAGCCGGTGGCGGCGGATCTGCTCGGCGTGGCCCGGCAGGGGCACCCCGCGCCGCGCGATGTGGAGCTCGCCGCCGGCGATACCGCCCTCATCAGCTACACCTCCGGCACCAGCGGCACCCCCAAGGGCGCCATGAACCCGCACGGTGCCCTCACCTACAACGCGGTACGGCAGGTCACCGGCCACCCCCTCCCCGAGGGCGCCACCTACTTCGCCCTCGCCCCGCTCTTCCACATCACCGGCATGGTCTGCGAGTTCGCCACCTGCTTCGCCAACGCCGGCACGCTCGTCCTCGCCCACCGCTTCGACGCCGGGGTCGTCCTCGACGCCTTCCTCGAACACCGCCCCGCCTACACCGTCGGCCCGGCCACCGCCTTCATGGCCCTCGCCGCCCACCCCGGCGTCACCCCCGACCACTTCGCCTCCTTCCAGGTGGTCTCCTCCGGCGGAGCCCCGCTGCCGCCCGCGCTCGTCGAACGGCTGCGCGCCTCCTTCGGCTTCTACCTCCGCAACGGCTACGGCCTCACCGAGTGCACCGCCCCCTGCGCCTCGGTCCCCGCGCACCTCGAAGCCCCCGTCGACCCGGCCTCCGGCACCCTCTCGGTCGGCCTCCCGGGCGCCGACACCGTCGTCCGCATCCTCGACGAGCACGGCGCCGAACTGCCCTTCGGCGAGACCGGCGAGATCGCCGTACGCGGCCCGCAGGTCGTGCCCGGCTACTGGGGGCTGCCCGCCGACACCGCCAAGGCCTTCCCCGGCGGCGAACTGCGCACCGGGGACGTCGGGTTCATGGACGCGGCCGGCTGGCTCTACGTCGTCGACCGCAAGAAGGACATGATCAACGCCTCCGGCTTCAAGGTCTGGCCGCGCGAGGTCGAGGACGTGCTCTACTCCCACCCCGCCGTCCGCGAAGCGGCCGTCGTCGGCGTCCCCGACCCCTACCGCGGGGAGAGCGTCAAGGCGTACGTCAGCCTGCGCCCCGGCACCTCGGCCGAACCGGCCGAGCTCTCCGCGTACTGCGCCGAGCGCATCGCCGCGTACAAATACCCGCGCCAGGTGGAGATCCTGCCTGTCCTTCCGAAGACGACCAGTGGCAAGATCCTGCGACGGGAACTGCGCGAGCGCGGCTGAAAACAGTCGGACGGTCGTACAGCTGGGAATGGGAAGGGAAGGTCGGCGCCATGGCTGCCAGGACCACGGAACCCGAAGGCACGCACGAGGCCCCGGTACCGCAGCGGCTGCTGGCCGTCGCCACCCGGCTCTTCGCCGAGCGCGGCTACGACCGCACCTCCGTCCAGGAGATCGTCGAGGCGGCCGGGGTCACCAAGGGTGCGCTCTACCACTACTTCGGCTCGAAGGACGACCTGCTGCACGAGGTGTACGCGCGGATGCTGCGCCTCCAGCAGCAGCGGCTCGACGCGGTGGCCGATTCCGACGCGCCCGTCGAGGAGCGGCTGCGGGCGGCCGCCGCCGACGTGGTCGTCACGACCATCGAGAACCTCGACGACGCGGCGATCTTCTTCCGGTCGATGCACCAGCTCAGCCCGGAGAAGTTCAAGCAGGTGAGGGCCGAGCGCCGGCGCTACCACGAACGCTTCCGGGCGCTCGTCGAGGAGGGCCAGCGCACGGGGGTGTTCTCCACCGCCACCCCCGCCGACCTGGTGGTGGACTACCACTTCGGGTCCGTGCACCACCTGTCCACCTGGTACCGCACGGACGGCCCGCTCACGCCGCAGCAGGTTGCCGATCACCTCGCGGACCTCCTGCTGCGCGCCCTGCGTCCGTAGGGAGCGCCGGGTAGTCGTTGTAGCCCTCCGGCCCGTGTACGTGCATCAGGAACTCGGGCCGGATCTCGTTGAGCCGCGCGCCGGTGCGCAGCCGCTCCACGAAGTCGGGGTTGGCGAGGAACCCGCGGCCGAGCGCCACCAGATCGGCGCCCCCGGCAAGCAGCTGCTCGGCCCGCAGCCTTCCGCCGTCGGCGGCGACCTCCTCGTGGGAGAGCCGCGGGTTGGCGATCAGGGTGCCGGGCCAGGCCGCGCGGATCTCCCGGAAGAGAGGCTGCCGCGGGTCGGCGTGGACCTGGTGCAGGTAGACCGGTCCCACCTCCGCCAGGGCCTTGACCAGCGCCGGGTAGATCTCGTCCGTGTCGCCCTCCTCGATGCCGTTGACGTTGACCCCGGGCGAGATCCGTACGCCGACCCGGTCCGCGCCGATGGCCTCGGCGACGGCCCGGACCACCTCGACGGTGAACCGGATCCGGCCCTCCACGGAGCCGCCCCACTCGTCGGTGCGCCGGTTGGTGTTCCCGGCCAGGAACTGGTGGAGCAGGTGCCCGTTGGCGGAGTGCACCTCCACCCCGGCGAAGCCCGCCTCGACGGCGTTGCGGGCGGCGGTCGCGAAGTCGGCGATGGTGGACCGGATGTCCTCGGCCGTCATCTCGCGGGGCGCGACGGCGTCCTGGAGCCCGGCGGGGGTCTGCAGCTGCTCCGGGAAGCGCACCGCGGACGGGGCGAGCGGAACGTGTCCGCTGGTGTCGGGGTGGCCCACCCGGCCGCCGTGCTGGAGCTGGAGGAACATCCGCCCGCCGGCCGCGCGCACGGCATCGGTGACGCGGCGCCACCCCGCGATCTGCTCGGCGCTGTGGATGCCGGGGATGTGGGGGTAGGTCTGGCCGACGGCGCTCGGCGTGGTGCCCTCGGCGATGATCAGGCCGGCCGAGGCGCGCTGCGCGTAGTGGGTGGCCATGAGCGGGCCCGGGACGCCGTCGGCACCGGCGCGGTTGCGCGTCAGCGGCGCCATGACCAGGCGGCTGGGCAGCTCCAGGGCGCCGAGGCGGGCGGATTCGAAGAGACGGGATGCGGCGGGTACCTGCGGTGTGTGCGTCATGCCGGTACCGTAAAACCTGACACTGATGTGAGGTTCAAGGGCGGGGTGGGGCATGCGGATCGGTGAACTGGCGGCGCGCACGGGCGTGAGCGAGCGGTCGCTGCGCTATTACGAACAGCAGGGGCTGCTGGCGTCCGACCGGACGCCCGGCGGCCACCGGGACTACCCCGAGCGGGCCGTCGACCGGGTCATCCGGATCCAGGAGCTCTACGCGGCCGGCCTGCACAGTACGAAGATCGCACAGATCCTGCCGTGCATGCGGGACGAGGACGGCGGCCCGTCGGTGCGCGCCACCCCGGCGCTGGTGGCCGAACTGACCACCGAGCGGGAGCGGATCGACCGGATGATCGGCGATCTGCTCCGCTCCCGCGAGGTGCTGGACGAGGTCATCGACGCGGCGGCGGGCCGCCTGGCCGCGACCCCCTAGGCGGGTGCGGCCCGGCTACTGGTAGCGCTTCAGTTCCCGGCGTGCCAGCGACCGCTGGTGGACCTCGTCCGGGCCGTCGGCCAGGCGGAGGGTCCGCGCCGCCGCCCACAGCTCGGCGAGGGGGAAGTCCTGGCTCACCCCGCCCGCGCCGTGCAGCTGCACCGCGTCGTCCAGGATCCGCACCACCGCCCGCGGGGTCGCGATCTTGATGGCCTGGATCTCGGTGTGGGCGCCCCGGTTCCCGGCCGTGTCCATCAGCCAGGCCGTCTTCAGCACCAGCAGCCGCAGCTGCTCCACCGTCACCCGGGCATCCGCGATCCAGTTCTGCACGACGCCCTGCGCGGCCAGCGGCTTGCCGAAGGCCGTACGGTCCAGCGCGCGCCGGCACATCAGCTCGATGGCCCGCTCCGCCATCCCGATCAGACGCATGCAGTGGTGGATGCGGCCCGGGCCGAGCCGCGCCTGGGCGATGGCGAAGCCGGTGCCCTCCTCGCCGATCAGGTTCCCCGCCGGGACCCGGGCCCCGTCGAAGAACACCTCGGCGTGGCCGCCGTGGTCGTGGTCCTCGTACCCGTACACCGTCATGGCGCGCCGCACCTCGACCCCGGGGGTGTCGCGCGGGACCAGGATCATCGACTGCTGGCGGCGCGGATCGGCGCCCTCCGGGTCGGTCTTGCCCATCACGATGAAGATCCTGCAGTCCGGGTTCATCGCCCCTGAGATGAACCACTTGCGGCCGGTGACCACGTAGTCGTCCCCGTCGCGCTCGATCCGGGTCTCCACGTTCGTCGCGTCCGAGGAGGCCACCTCGGGCTCGGTCATGGCGAAGGCGGAGCGGATCTCCCCGGCAAGCAGTGGCTCCAGCCACTGCTTCTTCTGCTCCTCGTTCCCGAACTGGGCGAGCAGCTCCATGTTCCCGGTGTCCGGGGCGGCGCAGTTGGTCGCCATCGGCGCCAGGTGCGGGCTGCGGCCGGTGATCTCGGCGAGCGGGGCGTACTGGAGGTTGGTCAGCCCCGCGCCGTGCTCCGCATCCGGAAGGAAGAGGTTCCACAGCCCCTGGCGGCGCGCCTCGGCCTTCAGTTCACCGAAGACGGCCGGGGTGTCCCAGGGCGAGGCCAGCCGTGCGCGCTGCTCGGCGGCGAGGGCTTCCGCCGGGTAGACGTACTCCTCCATGAACGCGAGCAGCCGCTCGCGGAGTTCCTCGGTCCGGGCATCGAATGCGAAGTCCATGCTGATCGGCTCCTCAGCCTTCCTGGAGGGTGGTCAGTCCGTGCTCGATGAAGACCGGCACCAGCTCGCCGATCCGGTCGAAGCCCGCCCCGACGGTCTGCCCGAGCGTGTAGCGGTAGTGGATGCCTTCGAGGATCACCGCGAGCTTGAACCACGCGAAGGCCGTGTACCAGGCGATGGCGCCGGCGTCCCGGCCGGAGCGGGCGGCGTACCGCTCGACCAGCTCGGCGGGGGACGGGTGGCCGGGCGCCCCGCTCGTCGTGCTGACCGGGGATTGCGTCAGCCCCAGGTCGGAGCTGTACATCACGAGCAGCCCGAGGTCGGTGAGCGGATCGCCCAGCGTGGACATCTCCCAGTCCAGCACCGCCCGGATCGTGTCGTCCGGCCCGCCGATCAGCACGTTGTCGAGCCGGAAGTCCCCGTGCACCACGGTCGGGGCGGGGGAGTCGGGCAGCGCCCGGCCGAGCGCGCCGTGCAGCTCGTCGATCCCGGCCAGCTCGCGTCCCCGCGAGGCCGCGAGCTGCTTGCCCCAGCGGCGCAGCTGCCGGTCGAGGAAGCCCTCGGGCCGGCCGAAGTCGCCCAGGCCCACCGACTCCGGGTCCACCGCGTGCAGTTCGACCAGGGTGTCCACCAGGCCCAGCACCGCCCGCCGGGTGCGCTCCGGCCCGATCGCGGCGAGCTGGCCCGCCGTCCGGTACGGCACCCCCTCCACGTACTCCATGACGTAGAACGGCGCCCCCAGCACCTCCTCGTCCTCGCACAGCAGCATCGGCTCGGGCACCGGCACGGCCGTGCCGTGCAGCGCCTCGATCACCCGGTGCTCGCGGCGCATGTCGTGGGCGGTGGCCAGGACGTGCCCGAGCGGCGGCCTGCGCACCACCCAGCGGGAGCTCCCGTCGGTGATCTCGTACGTGAGGTTCGAGCGGCCGCCTTCGATCAGCCGGCCGCGCAGCGCCCCGGTCACGAGTCCCGGCCGCGCGCGGTCGAGATGACCTCGCAGCCGCTCCAGATCGAGGCCCCGCGGGTCGGCCGATGCTGACGCTGAGGCTGGGGGCATGCTGCGCACCTCCGTGCGGAGTCGACGACGGTTCCGAGAGCCATCATGCCGACCAGTCGGTATGTCGTCCATAGTGCGGGCCGAAAGAAGTCCCCGGCCCTGCCCGAACGGCGCGAACGGGTCAGGCGTGGCAGAGGATCGGGGTCCCGCCGTTCATCACCGTCATGTCCTTCAGCACCGCGAGGATGTCCAGCGGGGCGCCCTCAGGCTCCCCGGCCAGCTCCGCGTAAGCCCGGTGCACGTTCGCCACCAGCCGCTCGCTCTCCCGCCAGGCCGCGAACTCGCCGAGGTCGGCCTCCCGGGCCACCTCCAGCGGGGTCCGCCCCTTCGCCCGTCCCTCCCGGGCGAGTTCGGCCACGTAGCGCAGGTACCGCTCGGTGGACTCGTAGGCCGACCCGTCCGTCAGCGGCCCGTGGCCCGGTACGACCGTCTCCGCGTCGAGCGAGCGCAGCAGCTCCAGCGCCCGCAGCGAGCCGGCCAGCGAGCCCATCGCCAGGAACGGCGTCCCGCCGGCGAAGACCAGGTCGCCGGTGAACACCACCCGCTGCCGGGGCAGCCACACGATCGAGTCCCCGGTGGTGTGCGCGACGCCCGGGTGGATCACCCGCACCTCCGTCCCGCCGACGTGCAGGGTCATCCGGTCGCTGTAGGTGAGATCGGGGGCGGTGATGTCTATCGCGCCGAAGTCCGTCGCCGGCCAGATCATCTCCAGCTGGTGCCCGGCGGAGAGCTGCTCGGCGCGCGCGTTGTCGTGCCCGAGGACCAGCGCCTCGGGGGCGAACACGCCGTTGCCGTAGGTGTGGTCGCCGTGGTGGTGGGTGTTGACCACGGTACGGGGGAGCGGCACCCCGGCCGCCACGACCGCCTCCCGCAGGGCGAGCGCGCGCCGCTCCGTGGCGGCGGTGTCGACGAGCAGGGTCCGGCCGCCGTCGCTCACGAAGCCGGCGTTGTTGAGGCACCAGCCGCCGTCCGGCTGGACGTAGGCGTACACCCCGGGTGCGGGCTGGACGAGGTACGGGTCGTCGACGGGCATCTGCGCTCTCCCCGGGTCGCTGTGACGGGCGCCTCGCATCCTGCCAGCCGCCGCGGCCCGGGGGGAGGGCGGGTGCCGCGCCTGCCCGATGCTCCGTCAGGCGCTCCGCCGCTCAGTGGTCGTCGTAGTGCCCGTCGTGCTCGGCGTGCCGGTGTCCGTCGTGCACGTAGTCGAGGTGGTCGCCGTGCGGGACCGCGTCGTGCCCGCAGTCCGAGCCGTGCCGGTGGGTGTGGTCGGAGTGGGTCGTGTGCCCCGGGCTCTCGCACTCGTCCCAGTGCCCGGAGTGCTCGCGGTGCAGGTGCCCGTCGTGCGCGTAGTCGAGGTGGTCTCCGTGCGAGACCGCCTGGTGGCCGCAGTCGGGGCCGTGGGCGTGCTCGTGCGTGGCGTGTTCCTGGTGCGTGGTGGTCATGGCGCCGAGGCTAGTGCGGATCGTCCGCTGTCGCCCGTTATGTCGCAGCGGCGCGGAGAAGCCCGATCATCCGACCGCCGCGTCGGACGGCAGGGCCGCCTTCAGATGATCACCGTCATCGCGAACAGCGCCAGCGCCACGGTGCACGCCACCGCCGCCACCGCCGCCCGCGGTGCGAGCCCCGGCGGCCGGCCGGCCGCCAGCTCGCGGATCCGCCCGTGCGCCACCCGCAGGAACGCCAGCCACACCAGCGCGATCACCGCGGCCCCCGCCACCTCCACCGGGCCGCCGGAGCCGCGCAGCGCCTGCCGCAGCGCCAGCACCGCCACCACCGAGGAGGCCAGCGTCGTACGCCGCCACGCGAGCCGGGTCCGCTCCGGCTGGAGCCCGGCGTCCCGGCCCTCCCCGTAGGCCGTCACCGCCCCGTCGTCCAGCCCAGCAGCACGACCACCACCATCGCCACCGCGACCAGCCCCACCCCCGTGCTCAGCACCACCGGGAACCGCGACAGCGGCAGGTCCTCACCCCGCCGCATCGCCCGCTCGCACCGCACCCAGTGGTTCACCGCCCGCAGCGCGCACGCCGCGCCCACCGCGAGCAGCGCGAAGGCCATCCCGACCCGCACCCCCCACCGCAGGTCAGGCAGGAACTGGTCGACCGCGAAACCACCGCCGACCAGGGCCAGCGCGGTCCGGATCCAGGCCAGGAAGGTCCGCTCGTTGGCCAGCGAGAAGCGGTAGTCGGGGGTCGCGCCCTCGTCGCGGAGCCGCTGCGGCGCGAACCACAGGCGCACGTCGCGCAGGAGGCCGCCCTTGGGAGAATCGATCACCCCCGCAATCTACGCCGGGCCGACGCCCCGCCCCGGGACCCGGGTCCCCGCCCGGAACTCGCGCAGCCGCCGGTACGCCTCCAGCCCGTCGGGCACCCACGTCCACGAACCGTCGGCGACCCGCCGCTCCAGCTCGTCCTCGCCGACGAAGGCGTGCCAGGCCACCTCGGAGACCTGCGGCCGTACGGGCAACACGCACCGCACCTCGTGCACGTACGACCACCAGGCCCCGCCCGGCCCCTCGTACAGGAACTTGAACAGCGGCTCGGGCCGGGGCAGCCCGGACACCCCGAGCTCCTCCTCGGCCTCCCGCAGCGCGGCCTGCCCGTAGCCCTCCCCGGTGCCCAGCACCCCGCCCACGAACATGTCGTAGTACGAGGGGAACACCAGCTTCGAGGCGGTCCGCCGGTGCACGAATACCCGGTCCTGCGCATCCCTGGCCAGCACGAACACGCAGCGGTGGATCAGCCCCCGCGCGTACACCTCGCCCCGCGGGGCCCGTCCCACGACCCGGTCGTCCCGGTCCACGACGTCCAGCACTTCATCAGCGGCACTCACACAGAACATCCAACCACCGCTGTTGACTGGTTACCGCTCCGTAGCAAAGGATCTGCCCCACCACCGACCGGAGGACGGGCAGACGCATGACGTACGACGCAGACGTGATCGTGATCGGGGCGGGCCTGGCCGGTCTCGTGGCCACCGCCGAGCTCGTCGACGCGGGCCGCAAGGTCATCCTGCTCGACCAGGAGCCGGAGCAGTCGATCGGCGGTCAGGCGCACTGGTCCTTCGGCGGCCTGTTCTTCGTGGACTCGCCCGAGCAGCGCCGGATGCGGATCAAGGACAACCGGGAGCTCGCCCTCCAGGACTGGCTGGGCACCGCCGGCTTCGACCGCGAGGAGGACGCCTGGCCGCGCCGCTGGGCCGAGGCCTACGTGGACTTCGCGGCCGGCGAGAAGCGCCCGTGGCTGCACGCCCAGGGCGTCCGCTTCTTCCCCGTCGTCGGCTGGGCGGAGCGCGGCGGCTACGACGCCGACGGCCACGGCAACTCCGTGCCCCGCTTCCACATCACCTGGGGCACCGGCCCCGGCCTGGTGGAGCCCTTCGAGCGGCGCGTCCGGGCCGGCGTGGCCCGTGGGCTGGTCCGGCTGAAGTTCCGCCACCGGGTCACCGGACTCTCCCGTACGGCCGGCGCGGTGGACACCGTGACGGGCGAGATCCTGGAGCCCTCCGACGCCGTACGGGGCACCGCGAGCACCCGCGGGACCACCGGGGAGTTCTCCCTGCGGGCCCAGGCCGTGATCGTGACCAGCGGCGGCATCGGCGGCAACCACGACCTCGTACGCGCCCAGTGGCCGGCCCGGCTCGGCACCCCGCCGGAGCGGATGCTCTCCGGGGTCCCCGCGCACGTGGACGGCCTGATGCTCGGCATCGCGGAGGCGGCGGGCGCCAGCCACATCAACAAGGACCGGATGTGGCACTACACCGAGGGCATCGAGAACTGGAACCCGATCTGGGCCCGGCATGGCATCCGCATCCTGCCCGGCCCGTCCTCGCTGTGGCTGGACGCGACGGGCAAGCGGCTGCCCGTGCCGCTCTTCCCGGGCTTCGACACGCTCGGCACCCTCGACCACATCATGAAGACCGGCCACGACCACACCTGGTTCGTCCTCAACCGGCGCATCATCGGCAAGGAGTTCGGGCTCTCCGGCTCCGAGCAGAACCCCGACCTGACCGGGAAGTCGGTGCGCGGGGTGATCGACCGGGCGCGGCAGGCCGTGCCGGGACCGGTCCAGGCCTTCATGGACAGCGGCGCCGACTTCGTCGTCGAACGCGACCTCGCCGCCCTGGTGCGCGGCATGAACGCCGTGACCAAGGAAGACCTGATCGACGAGGACGCGCTGCGCCGCGTGATCACCTCCCGGGACCGGGAGATAGCCAACCCGTTCAGCAAGGACCTCCAGGTCACGGCCATCCACGGGGCCCGCAAGTACCTCGGCGACAAGCTGATCCGCACGGCCGCGCCGCACCGGATCCTGGACCCGCAGGCCGGCCCGCTGATCGCGGTACGGCTGTCGATCCTGACCCGCAAGTCCCTGGGCGGCCTGGAGACCGACCTCTCCTCCCGCGTCCTGACGGCCGGCGGCGAACCGCTCCCCGGCGTCTACGCGGCGGGCGAGGCGGCGGGCTTCGGCGGCGGCGGGGTCCACGGCTACCGAGCCCTGGAGGGCACCTTCCTCGGCGGCTGCATCTTCTCGGGCCGCGCCGCGGGCCGCGCGGCGGCCGAGGCGGTCGCCTGACCGACGCCGCTCCTGGCCGGGTCCGGGCCCCGCACGCGGCCCCGGCCGGGCCCGGCCCCGGCTTGCCCCGGCGAGGCGAGGCCGGTGTGCTCGGGCTCGGCCGACCCGGGCCTCGGCACGCGCCGGCCAACCCCGGCCCCCGGTCGGCCCGGCCCCGGCCCCGGGCCGGGCCTCAGGTGAGGCGTTCCACGACCCGCAGCCGCTCCGCCACCACCCTCGTGTCGTCGTCGACCGTGAACCCCGGGTCGCCGATCGCCGCGCGCACCGGCTCGCTGTGCCAGAACGCCTCGTGGGAGGCACGCCATTCGGCCACTGACGCGTAGCCCTCGCCCTCGTCCAGGGCGTGCTGCAGATCCACGTCCGCCAGCCGCAGCACGCTCACCGCCGTCACCTCCACCACGGCCACCGCACGCTCCCGCGAGTCCACCAGCAGGCCGCGGTCGCCCGGCGCGGGCAGCGGCCCGCCTTCGGCCTCGTACTCGGGCAGCAGCCCGGTCGTCGAGGTCTTCGCGCCGCTCAGCACTGCTGCCACCAGCTTGTCGCGCAGCGGACCGGGGACGCCGAGCAGGTACGGGGGGAGGCCTTCGTGCGTCGTCATGCGCCCACCCTACGGGCCACGGCCGAACTCGCACCGAACCGGAACGAACCGCTCAACTGAGCGGCGGCCCGCAGCAGTTGAAACCCGCCACGCAGTGGACTGGACCTTGACTCGGAGCTGTACGTACCGCTTTGCTGTCCGTGATCACCGGTGCGCTCACCGGCACGATCTCCGATCCGCCCGGCCTGACCAGCCGGTCATGCCCCGCGCGTGCACCCTGCACGTTTTTGGCCACGGCCCACGCCCACGGCTCACCGCCCACGGTCCGCGGCCCCACGGCCCACGACCGGCAGCCACCGGCCCACGGTCCACGGCCCACCGCTCCCGTCCCCGTCCGCCCGCGTCCTGGAGGGAAACCCGCGGATGTCCCCGCCTCCGCCGCCCCTCGGCCGCGCCCGCAAGCGTGATGCCCAGCTCTTCGACCCCGCCCTGTGCGACGCCGAACTCGTCGACGTGCGCGCCCAGTTCACCCAGGGCCGGTGGGCCGGCGCCCGGTCCCTGCTCGTCGCCACCGCCGACGACTGGGACCGCCGCGGCCACCGCGTCGTCGTCCTCGCCGAAACCCCGGCGGCCACCGCCTGGGCCCGTGAATGGCTCCTCGCCGAACCCGAGAGCGCCGACGCCGCCACCCTCCTCGCCTGCGCCGCCGTCTTCCGCGCCCTGCGCCGCAAGGGCACCCCGGCCGCCGCCGAAGAGGCCTGCCGACGCGCCGCCGCCCTGGCCCCGGCCGACCCCACCCCCTGGCTCGGACTGCTCCTGCTCTCCGGCGCCTTCGGCACCGAGGAGGAGTTCAGCCGCCACTTCGACCAGGTCCGGGCCCGCCACCGCGAACACCACCACGCCCACCACCTGATGGTCGCCAAGCTGGCCGAACGCACCCCCGGCTCCGGCCAGGACCCGCTCCACGAGGTCTACGACTTCGCGTCCTGGGCCGCCGAGGAGTCCCCGGCCGACTCACCGCTCGCCGTGCTCCCCGTCATCGCGCACGCCGAGCGCTACCGCGTGCTCGCCTCCCGCCACGGCCACCACCCCGACAGCGCCGCCGCGCACTGGTCCGGCCGCCGCGCCCGCCAGGTCCTGCGCGCGGCCTTCGACTGGTGGCTGGAATGGGAGCGCGAGGACCACCCCCGCAACCGGGTCGACCTCAACTTCCTCGCCCACGCCAAGCTCTGCGAGGGCCGCCCTGCCGAGGCCGCCGCCCTGTTCCACCGCATCGGCCGCCACGCCACCCGCGCCCCCTGGTCCTATCCGGACCTCGACCCGCACAAGGCCTTCCTCGCCGCGCGCAGCGCCGCGCTCGGCACCGCCTGACACCTCAACCCCGCACGCCCCCGAGCCCCCGAAAGGACGCCCCCATGCCGACGGGCAGATCCACCACGCTCCAGGACCCGGCCGAGATCCGCACCTACAAGGGCCAGGACCGCGCCCTGCGCGCGGACCGCCTCGGCACCGCCGGCCTGCTGCTCTCCGTACTCGCCGCCAGCGCGCCCCTGATGGTGGTCGCCGGCGTCATGCCCACCACCTTCGGGGTGATGGGCATCGTCGGTCAGCCGCTCCTCTTCGTCATCCTCGGCCTCGTCCTGGCCCTCTTCAGCATCGGCTACGCCGAGATGAGCCGGCACGTCCACAACGCCGGCGCCTTCTACGCGTACATCGCCCGCGGCCTCGGACCCACCGCCGGCGCGGGCGCCTCCCTCGTCGCCCTCGTCGCGTACAGCGCGATGCAGGTCGGCGTCTACGGCATCCTCGGCTTCGAGATATCCGGCCTCTTCGCCACCTACCTCGAGATCGAACTCGCCTGGTGGATCCCGGCCCTGCTCGCCGTCGCCGCCACCGGCGCGCTGGGCTGGCTCAAGATCGACCTCAATGCCCGGGTCCTCGGCGTCCTGCTCCTCATCGAGTGCGCCCTCGTCGTCGCCTTCGACCTCGCCGCCCTCGGCAAGCCCGGCGCCGAAGGCCTCTCCCTGCACGCCTTCAACCCCGAAACCCTCGGCGGCCCGGGCCTCGGCACCGCCCTGTGCTTCTGCATCGCCGCCTTCGTCGGCTTCGAGCAGTCCCCGGTGTACGCCGAGGAGACCAGCAAGCCGCACATCGTCGTCTCCCGGGTGATGTTCCTCGCCGTCGGTTTCGTCGCCCTCTTCTTCGCCCTCAGCGCCTGGGCCCTCACCGTCGCCACCGGCCCCGCCGAGGTCGTCAAGACCTCCGCCGAGGCCGGGCCCGGCCTGCTGTTCCAGCTCACCCAGGACCGCCTCGGCGCCACGTTCACCGACGTCCTGCACGTCCTCTTCGTCACCGGCATGTTCGCGGCCATGCTCAGCTTCCACAACGTCGTCGCCCGCTACGCCTTCGCCATGGGCCGCGAGGGCCTGCTCCCGGCCGCCTTCGGCCGGACCAACGCCGGCACCGGCGCCCCCGGCACCGGCTCCCTCCTGCAGACCGGCATCGCCGCCGTCGTCGTCATCGCCTTCGCCGTCACCGACGACCTGCCCACCGGCGACCCCACCGCGCCCGTCCTGCACCTCTTCACCTGGATGGGCAGCGTCGGCGCCCTCGGCGTGACCCTCCTCATGGCCGCCGCCTCCTTCGCCGTCATTGCCTTCTTCGTCCGCCGCGGCACCGCCGGCGCCCAGGTCTGGCGGCTCGTCGCGGCCGGAGCCGCCGGTCTCGCCCTCCTCGGCATCGCCGTCTACACCGTCAAGGACTTCGGCGTCCTCGTCGGCGCCGAGGAGGGCTCCGCCCTCAGCTGGGCCCTGCCCGGCATCATCGGCGCAGCCGTCCTGACCGGCCTGGCCTACGGAGCGGTGCTGCGCAGCCGCCGCCCCGAGGTGCACGCCCGCATCGGCCTGGGGAACGAGGCCTTCCGCCTCGACCAGGCCGCATCCGCCACCACGGCCGACTGACCGACGGACCTCGCTTTCCAGCCCGTACGAAGCCCCCGACACCTCATTCCAAGGTCGTCGGGGGCTTCGGCGCGCACGGGGCAGATTTTGGCGGGTAGCGGAACCCCGTGGTCTATTGGGGCGACAAAACCACAGGACCACAGCACAGGGGACACCACCCAGCTCCCCTGCGCGGCGGCCCGCACCTGCCTGTCCCACCCACGAAGGCGAAGTCGTACATGAGTGACCGCACCTTGACCGAGGCACCCGCCCCGGCGTCTTCCCGCCACACCGACGCCGGTGACGAGGGCTACAGCAAGGACCTCAAGTCCCGCCACATCAACATGATCGCGATCGGCGGGGCGATAGGCACCGGCCTGTTCCTCGGCGCCGGCGGCCGCCTCGCCGGCGCGGGCCCCTCCCTCGCGATCGCCTACGCGGTGTGCGGCGTCTTCGCCTTCTTCGTCGTGCGCGCCCTCGGCGAGCTCGTCCTCTACCGGCCCTCCTCCGGCGCCTTCGTCTCCTACGCGCGCGAGTTCATGGGCGAGAAGGGCGCCTACACGGCCGGCTGGCTCTACTTCCTGAACTGGTCCACGACCACCGTGGCCGACATCACGGCCGCCGCGACCTACGCCCACTTCTGGTCGCTGTTCACCGACGTCCCCCAGTGGGTCCTCGCCTTCATCGCCCTCGCCGTCGTCCTCACCGCGAACCTCATCTCGGTGAAGTACTTCGGCGAGATGGAGTTCTGGTTCTCCCTGGTCAAGGTCGCCGCCCTGGTCGTCTTCCTGATCGTCGGCATCTGGCTCGTCGCCACCAGCCACGACATCGGCGGCCACACCCCGGGCCTGGCCTCCATCACCGACAACGGCGGGATCTTTCCCGCCGGCATGCTCCCGATGCTCCTGGTGATCCAGGGCGTGGTCTTCGCGTACGCCTCCGTCGAGCTCTGCGGAGTCGCCGCAGGCGAGACCGAGAACCCCGAGAAGCTCATGCCGAAGGCCATCAACTCGATCATGTGGCGCGTGGGCCTCTTCTACGTCGGCTCGGTCGTCCTCCTCGCCCTGCTGCTCCCGTACACGGAGTACTCCTCCGACCAGAGCCCCTTCGTCACCGTCTTCGACAAGCTCGGGATCCCCGGCGCCGCCGGCATCATGAACCTGGTCGTCCTGACCGCGGCCCTCTCCAGCCTGAACTCCGGCCTCTACTCCACCGGCCGCATCCTGCGCTCCATGGCGATGTCCGGCTCCGCGCCGAAGTTCACCGCCCGCATGAACAAGGGCAAGGTCCCCTACGGCGGCGTCCTCTTCACCGCCGCCTTCGGCCTCGCCGGCGTCGGCCTGAACAAGCTGATGCCCAAGGACGCCTTCGAGATCGTCCTGAACTTCGCCTCGCTCGGCATCCTCGGCACCTGGGCGATGGTCATGATCTGCTCGCTGTTCTTCTGGCGCCGCGCCCAGCGCGGTCTCGTCGAGCGCCCCTCCTACCGCCTGCCCTGGGCCCCCTACACGCAGATCGTCACCCTGGTGTTCCTCGCCACGGTGCTGGTCCTGATGTGGTGCGACGGCGGCGTCGGCCGCACCACCGTGCTGTGCGTACCCGTGATCGGCGCCGCCCTGGTCGGCGGCTGGTTCCTGGTCCGCCGCCGCGTGGCGGAGCTCGCCGCCTCCCGCGGCTGACCCGGCCCCGGACACCACCGAGGGCCCCGCCGCCCGGACTCCTGCTCCGGGCGGCGGGGCCCTCGTACGTCTCCCGGGAGGTCAGGGCCGCCCGGAGCCCGCCCCGCCCGGCACGAAGGAGTCCAGCGCCGCGTCGAAGTGGCCGCGGGCCTCGGCGGACCGGCCGACGGGCGCCGACACCCACACGTCGTACAGCACCCCGTCCTGCTCCCAGCACACGTCGAACGTGTGCCGGGCCCCCTCGGCACGCGTGAAGCCGTCC
>NZ_JBHUSC010000034.1:0-77141 GCF_042673805.1 Streptomyces sp. NPDC057010
CTTCACATCCGCGTCTAACCGCAGTGGACCCAGCCGCTGTTGCCGGTGTGCTTCTTGACGATGTAGGTGTCGTTGGGGCCGACCCAGGAGCCCGTGATGTCGCCGCGCACCCGCACGCAGCTGCCGGGGGCCTTCACGTAGACGGGGCCCGCGTACTGGGTGTAGGCGCGCTGGCCGTCGACGTCGCTCTTGCCGGCGCCCTCCAGGATGACGGACATGCCGTCGGTGACGTAGAACTGAGAGTCACGGCGCAGGATCGCGCAGTTCGTGCCCGTGGACGCGTTGTAGTACAGGAACAGCACGCCGGCCCCGGTGGCACCCTGGCTGTCACCGAGCGGGTAGGCGTCCTGCTGGTAGTAGCCCGCGCCGCACGAGCCACCCGAGATCGTCTGGGCCTCGGCGGGGACCGCGGCGAGCGCGGAGATGGCGACCACCCCGGTGGTGGTGGCGAGGAGGTTGCGGAAGAATCGCTTCACTGAGGTCAGCCCCGTAAGTTCGAAGATCAATTGAACTTGTTGATCTTAGATCCTCTTTATCCGGGGTTGCGCACCCGATGGTTCGTCAATGCCGGTGACCTCGCCGGACATTGACGTACGGTCAGCGGCCGCTTCCCTCGGTGACGGAGACGGCGAGCCTCAACTCCTCGTAGGCGCGGGGGTCGAACTCTCCCGCCGCCGGGGCCAGTACCGTGGCCGCCGAGAGGGCGACCGCGCGGGAGAGCCGCTCGGGCCAGTCCAGGCCCTCCGCCAGGGCGGACAGCAGGCCGGCCACCGCGGAGTCGCCGGCTCCGGTGGGGTTGCCGGACAGGGCGCGGGGCGGGGCCGCCTGCCAGGTGCCCTCGGGGGTGGCGGCCAGCAGGCCGTCCGGGCCGAGCGAGGTGACCACCGCGTGCGCGCCCCGGCGGCGGGCGTCGCGGGTGGCGGGCAGCGGCTCGCGGGACCCGGTCAGCTCGGCCAGCTCGGCGGCGTTCGGCTTGATCATCTCGGGGCGGGCGGCGACCCCGCGGCGCAGGGCCTCCCCGCTGGTGTCCAGGAGGACCGGCACCCCGGCCGCGCGGGCGGCCCGTACGAGCGCCGCGTACGCGCCCACCGGCACGCCCGGCGGCAGGCTCCCGCACAGGGCCACCGCGGCGGCGCCGTCCAGCAGGGCCTCGTAGCGGGCGAGGAACCGCGACCACTCCGCGGGAGTGATCAGCGGGCCCGGCTCGTTGAACTGGGTGGTGTCGCCGGAGGTGTCGTCGACCACGGCCACCGTGCGCCGCGTGGCGCCCGCGCAGGGCACCAGGGCGTCCACGACCTTCGGGGAGCGCTCCGCCAGCAGTTCCCGTACGAGGGTGCCGGCCGGGCCGCCCGCGAAGCCGGTCGCCGTCACCTCGTGGCCGAGCGCGGCCAGTACGCGGGCCACGTTGATCCCCTTGCCGCCGGGGCGCTCGTCGACGGCGGAGACCCGGTGCGAGGCGTGCGGGAGCAGCCGCGGCACACGGTAGGTGACGTCGAGCGCGGTGTTGAGCGTCACGGTCAGGATCATGAAGGGCACCCCCGGGGTTGTTGCTGCCGGGATCATGCCAAACGGAGGGCGGTCGGCCCAGCCCTCCGGGCCGACCGCCCCGCTCCGTACAGCCGCTTGGCCGTCAGGAACCGGAGGCGGCGCCCGGGCTGACGATCCATTCGCCCCGCCGCATGACGCCCTTGAGGTCGAACTCGGCGTCCAGGACGACGAGGTCCGCGTACTTGCCCGGCTCCAGCGAGCCGATCTCGTCGTACAGGCCGATCAGCTTGGCCGGGTTGGCGGAGATCGCCTGCACCACGGATTCCACCGGCAGCTTGTCGACGGTCACCGACCGCTTGAAGGCGGTGTCCAGGGTCAGCGTCGAGCCGGCGATGGAGCCGCCCTCCACGAGCCGGGCCACGCCCTCCTTGACCTCGACCTCCAGCGGGCCGAGGTGGTAGGTCCCGTCGCCGAAGCCGGCCGCGTCCATCGCGTCGGTGATCAGCGCGACGCGGTGCGCGCCCGCGTGGTGGAAGGCCAGCTCCAGGGCGGCCGGGTGCAGGTGGGTGCCGTCGTTGATGAGCTCGACGGTGATCCGCTCGTCCTCCAGCAGGGCCGCGATCGGGCCCGGTTCGCGGTGGGCGAGGCCCGGCATCGCGTTGAAGAGGTGGGTGGCCACGGTCGCGCCCGCGTCGATGGCCGCGCGCGTCTGCTCGTAGGTGGCGTCCGTGTGTCCGATCGCGGCGATGACCCCGTGCTCGGCGAGCAGCCGTACGGAGTCCAGGCCGCCCGGGAGTTCGGTGGCGAGGGTGAACATGCGGGCGGCGCCGTGGGCGGCGTCGACGAGCTTGCGGACCTCGGCCGGGTCGGGGTCGCGGAGCAGGTCCTCCTTGTGGGCGCCCTTGCGGCAGGCGTTGATGAACGGGCCCTCGAAGTGGACGCCCGCGATCTCGCCCTGCTGGGTCAGCTCGGCGAGCAGCCCGGCCCGCCGGGCCAGCTCGGCCAGGTCCCCGGTGACGGTGGAGGCGACGAGGGTGGTGGTCCCGTGCTCGCGGTGGGTCCGTACGCCCTTGAGGACCTCCTCGGCGGTGCCGGAGGTGAAGGAGGCGCCACCGCCGCCGTGGTTGTGCATGTCCACGAAGCCGGGGACGATCCAGTGCCCGGACAGGTCGACGACCCGCGCGCCCTCCCGGGCGCTGCCGGAGATCCGGTCGCCCTCGACGATGACCCGGCCGTTCGCGACGGTTCCGGTGGGCAGCACCACCCTGGCGCCGGAGAGAACAGTGCTGTGCGCGCTTCCGGACATCAGGCAGGTACCTCCGTGGCGAGTAGGTCCCAGGCGAGCAGCCCTGCGCCCAGGCATCCGGCGGTGTCCCCGAGGGCCGCCGGAACGATGTGGGGGAGCCGCTGGAACGTCACGCGCTCTTCCACTGCGGTCCGTAGTGGTGTGAACAAGGTTTCCCCCGCCTCGGCGAGGCCGCCACCGATGATCAGCGTGCGCGGGTCCAGCAGGGTGATCGCGGTGACCAGCCCGTCGGCGAGCGCGCCGACGGCGGCCAGCCACACCTCGCGGGCGCGCGCGTCGCCGGATTCGACGGCCTTGGCGCAGTCGGCGGCGTCGGCGTCGGGGTCGCCGGAGGCGGCCGCCCAGGCGCGGCTGACGGCGGAGGCGGAGGCCAGGGTCTCCAGGCAGCCGTGCTGGCCGCAGCCGCAGGCGGGGCCGCCGGGGCGGACCACGATGTGGCCGATCTCGCCGGCGTAGCCGTGGGCCCCGGCCTCGATGCGGCCGGCGATGCCGATGGCACCGGCGATGCCGGTGCCGAGCGGGACGAAGAGGAAGCGGTCGGCGTCCCGGCCGGCGCCGATGCGGCCTTCGGCGAGTCCGCCCGTGCGCACGTCGTGGCCGAGGGCCACCGGGATGCCGCCGAGGCGCCGGCTCAGCAGGTCGCGCATCGGTACGTCGCGCCAGCCCAGGTTCGCCGCGTAGACGGCGGTCCCGTTCTCGGCGTCGACGATGCCGGGCACGGCGACGCCGGCGGCCGAGGCGGCCCGCCCGAAGCGTTCGCGGCCGGTGTCGCGCAGCTCGGCGGCGAAGTCCAGGATCGTCTCGACGACGGCGTCGGGGCCCCGCTCGCGGCCGGTGGCGCGGCGGGCCTCGTGGAGCAGGGTGCCGTCGGCGGCGACCAGGGCGGCCTTCATCCCGGTGCCGCCCACATCGAGGGCGATGACGTGTTTCACGGGTTTCACAGGGGACAGTCTCGCGTGCTCGGCGGGGAAAGGTCTAGTCCATTGAGGGGGATTGTTGAGCTGCCATACAAATCCGGGACCCCGGTCTGGATCCGAATGTGGAACAGCTGCCAAAGTGGTGTAGACCTTACGTGGATCGTACGTACAACAAGGGGTGGAACGAGAACTGTGGAGCGCCGTTACCTGCCGGGCCTGGCCGCGTCCTGTGCCGCGCTGGGCCTGATCGCGACGCTGACGGGCTGCGGAGCCCTCGGCGGACTCACCGGGGACAACGAGGTGACCCTGCGGGTCGTGGCGGCCGACTACGGGGACAATCCGCAGAACTCCTCGGAGACGTACTGGAAGGCCCTCGCCGACGGCTTCGAGAAGGACAACCCCGGCGTGAAGGTCGAGGTCAGCGTCTACTCCTGGTCGGAGGTCGACGCCAAGGTCGCCGAGATGGTCAAGGCCGGCAAGGCCCCCGACATCGCGCAGATCGGCGCCTACGCCGACTACGCCGAGGCGGGCAAGCTCTACACGGCGGACGAGCTGCTCTCCGTCAAGACCGAGGCCGACTTCCTCGCGCCGCTCGCCGACGCGGGCAAGGTCAAGCGGGTCCAGTACGGGATGCCCTTCGTGGCCAGCACGCGGCTGCTCTTCTACAACGAGAAGCTGCTGGCCGACGCCGGGGTCATCCCCAAGGACTCCAAGGCCGGCTGGCAGCCCAAGAGCTGGGCGGAGCTGGAGGCGGCCGCCAAGAAGCTCAAGGCCGCCGGCGTCCCGACCCCCTTCGCCCTGCCGCTGGGCCGCGAGGAGGCGCAGGCCGAGACGATGATGTGGATGCTCGCGGGCGGTGGCGGCTACACCGACAACGAGGAGCAGTACGCGATCGACTCCGCCGAGAACGTCAAGGCCCTGGAGTTCCTGCGCGACAAGATGGTCGGGCAGGGGCTGACGGGGCCGGTGGAACCGGCGAAGCTCGACCGGCAGGCCGCCTTCGACGCCTTCACGCGGGGCGAGGTCGGCATGCTCAACGGGCACCCCACGCTCCTCAAGCAGGCGGCCGGCAAGGGCGTCAGGTTCGGCATGGTGACCATGCCGACCGCCGACGGCGCCGAGCACTCGGCGATGGGCGTCGCGGACTGGGTGATGGCCTTCAAGAACGGCCACCGCAAGGAGTCGGGGAAGTTCCTGGACCGGCTGTTCGAGACGAAGAACGTGACGGCCTTCACCAACACGTACGACCTGCTGCCCGCGACGACCACCGGCTACCGGGCCATGGCGAACGGTACGGGCGGCTCCGCGCCGCAGCTGAAGACCTTCCTGGACGCGCTGCCGACCTCGAAGCTGTACCCGGTGGGCAAGAAGTCCTGGGCGGGCGTCAGCGAGGACATCAAGCAGAACATCGGCAAGAGCGTGCAGCCCGGCGGGCAGCCGGAGCGGGTGCTGGGGGACATCGCGACGGCGGCGCGGGCGGCGGACCCGCGCTAGCCCTGTGGAGGGCGCCCGGGGGGTGTCAGCGGTCGGCGTTAATCTGGCGGTATGACGGACGAGGGGCAGCTGACGGCCACCGAGGCCGCGGTGCTCGCGTACGAGGCACGCACCTGGCCGGGGCCCGGGGCCAAGGAGCGGGCGATACGGGAGGGGCTGGGGATGACCCCCGTCCGCTACTACCAGCTGCTCAACGTGCTGATGGACGACCCGCGCGCCCTCGCCCACGCGCCGGGCACGGTGAACCGGCTGCGGCGCATCCGCGAAGCACAGCGGGCCAGGCGGTAGGGCGGTCCCCGGCGGCACCGTAGCCGTCCCCGGGCGGGGCCGTTAGGGTCGTCCGTATGGGGAGCCATCCGCACGACCGCGACCTGCCGATGCCCGACACCGCAGCCGGACGCGAGGGACTCGAAGCCCTGCTCCGCGCACCCCGGCGATCCGTGATCGCCCTCGACTTCGACGGCACCCTCGCCGAGATCGTCCCCGACCCGGACCAGGCCCGGGCCCACCCCACGGCCGTCCCGGCCCTCTCCGCCCTCGCCCCCCAGGTGGCGTCGGTCGCGGTGATCACCGGCCGGCCGGCGGGGGTCGCCGTGCGCTACGGCGGCTTCGCCGGGGTTCCCGGACTGGAACACCTGGTGGTCCTCGGCCACTACGGGGCCGAGCGGTGGGACGCCGTCACCGGCATCGTCCACGCCCCGGCCGAGCACCCCGGGGTGGCGGCGGTCCGGGCGGAGCTGCCGGGGTTCCTGGAGTCGATCGGGGCCTGGCGCGGCACGTGGATCGAGGAGAAGGGCCGGGCCCTGGCGGTCCACACCCGCCGCGCGGCCGACCCGGCGGCCGCCTTCGCGGCCCTGCGCGAACCCCTCACCGAGCTGGCGGCGCGGCACGGGCTGATGGTCGAACCGGGGCGGGCCGTCCTGGAGCTCCGTCCCCCCGGCACGGACAAGGGCGTCGCCCTCACGGAATTCCTCGCCGAGACGGACGCGGAGGCGGTCCTGTACGCCGGCGACGACCTGGGCGACCTCGCCGCCTACTCGGCGGTGGAGAAACGCCGCGCCGACGGCCTCCCGGGGCTGCTGGTGTGCAGCGGCTCGGCGGAGGTCCCGGAACTCGCCGCCCGCGCCGACCTGGTCCTCCCCGGCCCGGCCGCCGTTGCCGCCTTCCTGGCCCAACTGGCGGCGGCCTTGCGGGGCTAGGACCGCCCCCGCCGCGCGGCGAGGGCCGGCCATCTCCCCCTCGGGCCGCCGAGCCCAGCCGGTGGCTGCCCACCCGCCCCCGACCGCGGGTCCGGGACCGCCGGTCGTCGTCGACAGCCGGACCGCTCGCGACTGCGTCGTGCGGATTCGCCAGATCACGTGAAAGAGGGTGGGATGAGCCAGTCGTCACAGATCGGCATCGACCGGCTCGACGGCACGGCCGCAGCGTCGGCCGAGGATGCCTTCCGGCAGGTCTACGCCGAGGCGTTCGCCGAGCCGCCCTATGACGAAACCGAGGCGGACGTGGCGGCCGCCTTCCGGCGTTTCCGGTCCCAGACCCGCAAGATCACGTTTCGCGCGGTCCTGGCCACAGCGGATGACGGCCGCCCGGTCGGCATGGCGTACGGCCACCACCTCCCCCCGGAGGCGGTGTGGTGGGGGCAGCTCACGGAGCCGGTATCCGAGGAGATGCGCCGTGAGGACGGCCGCCGGACCTTCGGCCTGATGGAACTCGCCGTGCGCGCCGGCTGGCGTCGATCGGGCGTGGCCCACCGGCTGCACGAAGCCCTGCTCACCACCTTCGAGGCCGAGAGGATCCTGCTCAACGTCCACCCGGACAACAGGGCGGCCGTGGCCGCGTACCGTGCATGGGGCTACCGCAAGGTGGGCGACGCCCTCCCGTGGCCCGGAGCCCCTCTGCACGACGTGATGCTGCTCGCCTTGGACGCCCGCCGGACGGCCAAGACCGGGCCGCCGCCTCCCGGGGCTATGCGCGGAGGTCCGCCAGCTGGGACGTGAACCACTGGGCCGGGGGGAGGGCCGTGGCGGCCGCGGCCAGGCGTTTCGTGCGTTCCGCGCGTTCGGCGGCCGGCATGGACAGCGCCGCGTGCAGGGCCGACGCCGTCTCCGAGACGTCGTACGGGTTCACCGTCAGCGCCTCCTCCCGCAGCTCCCCGTACGCCCCCGCCCCCGTGGACAGCACCAGGGCACACCCCGCCTCCGACACCACCGGGATCTCCTTCGCCACCAGGTTCATACCGTCCCGCACCGGGTTCACCAGCGCCACGTCCGCCAGCCGGTACACGGCCAGCGAGCGCGCGAAGTCGTCCTGCACCGACACCAGCACCGGCTGCCAGTCCGCCGTGCCGAACTCCGCATTGATCGCGGCCGCCAGTTCCCGTACCGACTCCGTGTAGTCCCGGTACACCTTCAGGTCCTGCCGGGACGGGTACGCGGAGGCCAGGTGCACCACCCGGCCCCGCCACTCGGGGTGGACCGTCAGCAGCTCCCGGTACGCCAGCAGGCCCCGCAGGATGTTCTTCGACAGCTCCGTGCGGTCCACGCGGACGATCGTCTTCAAGCCGCCGACCTCCGCCCGCAGGGACGCCAGCTTGTCGTCCACCTCCGGCCGGTGCGCCAGCGCCCGCAGCTCGTCCCCGTCCACCCCCAGCGGGTACCTCGTCACGTGCGTGAACCGCTCCTCGCCGCCGGCCCTGGTGTGCTTCACCCCGCGCAGCGGGTCCTCCCCGCCCGGCAGGTGGGTCCGCGCGACGCCGCTCGCGTCCTCGATCCGCGCGCTCGTCATGAAGGCGAGCGCCCACTCGTCCGTGTGGAACCCCAGCCGGTCCGCCCCGAGCATCCCCCACACCAGTTGCGACCGGATGTCGGCCGGGAGCAGGTCCATGAACTCCCGGGCGGCCCACGGCGTGTGCGTGAAGTGCCCGATCCGCAGGTCCGGCCGCAGCCGGCGCAGCGCCCCCGGCACCAGCGCCAGGTGGTAGTCCTGCACCAAGACGGCCGCGCCCTCGGCCGCCTCCTCGGCCAGCGCCTGCGCGAAGGCCCGGTTGTAGGCGGCGTACGACTCCCACCGGCGCCGGAACTCCGCGTCGAAGACCGGCTCGCGCGGGATGTCGTACAGGTGGTGGTGGGTGAACCACAGCACCGAGTTCGCGATGCCGTTGTACGCGTCGTCGTACACCGCGGGATCGATGTCCAGCATCCGGACCCCGGGCTCCGCGACGCCCCGGCGGACCGCCTCCCGGTCCGCGTCCGAAAGGGCCGCGCAGATCCACAGCGCCTCCGGCTGCTCCGCGAGGGCCGCGGAGAGTCCGGAGACGAGACCGCCCCCGCCGCGCCGGGCACCGAGCGTGCCGTCGGCGGCGAGGGCGTAGGAGAGCGGGCCGCGGTTCGCTGCAACGAGTACCTGAGAAGCCATGCGGCCAACCTAGCCCGGCCCGCCCCCGCTCAAACCGTACGTTCCGTCACGCCACGCGACGCAGCGCGTACTCCTTGATGCCCAGCATCGGCGGCCGTTCCTCGGTGTCCACCGCGTACGTGCGCGGTACGAACCCCTCCGGGCCCCGCTCGAACTGCGTCAGCTCCGGCCGTACGAGGTGCCCGCGCGAGAGCCGTACCTGGGCCGTCCGGTAGATCGCCGCGGCCATCCGGCCCAGCGCCTGCCCGTCCTGGTGGCGGTGGTGCCGTACGCCCACGTCCACCTGAGCCAGCGCGTCCAGCCCGACGGTGTGCAGCGCGTCGACCAGCAGGCCCAGCTCCACCCCGTACCCGACGGGGAACGGCAGCCGCTCCAGCAGGGACCGGCGCACGGCGTACTCGCCGCCCAGCGGCTGCACGAAACCGGCCAGCTGCGGCCAGTGGAGGTTCAGGAGGGGACGGGCCACCAGCTCCGTCACCCGCCCGCCCTGGCCCGGGGCCTCGCCCAGCGGGCGGTCGTACATGGCCTTGACGAACTGCACCTCCGGATCGGTCAGCAGCGGCCCCACGATCCCGGAGACGAAGGAGGCCGAGAAGTCCCGCAGGTCGGCGTCGACGAAGCAGACGATCTCCCCGGTGGCCGCCAGCAGGGAGCGCCACAGCACCTCGCCCTTCCCCGGCAGTGCCGGGATCCGCGGGAGTATCTCGTCGCGGTGCACCACGCGGGCGCCGGCCTTCGCCGCCACTTCCGCCGTAGCGTCGCTGGAGCCCGAGTCGATCACGATCAGTTCGTCGACCAGCGGGGCCGGCGGTCCCTCCATCAGCTCACGCCGGATGATCTCGACGATCTCACCGACCGTCGCCTCCTCGTCGAGCGCGGGCAGCACCACGCTGACCGTGGTCCCAGCCGCCCGTTTCCGTTCCAGCAGCTGGTCGAGCGGTCGGTCGGCGGCTGCCCAGGAGCGGACGGCCAGCCAGCGCTCCACCTCTTCCAGCACTGTGAGCACTCCCTGTGGCTTGGTCGGTTTGACCGAAAAGAGATCCATCTCGCGGTTCGGACGGCTGTCTCAACCGCCCGGCCCTTCGGTTACAGTCTTGAACAACGCGAAGGACCACCGCATGCCGGGGGTCCTCGCGCACAAACGCACCGGCGCGCCATAGAGCGCGTGTGCCGGTGCCATACCGCTCATCCAGAGGGGCAGAGGGACACGGCCCGTTGAAGCCCCGGCAACCCTCCAGTCGGTTCTCGCGATGCGTCTTGGACGCACCCCCGCGAGGTCCCCGGCTAGGGAAGGTGCCAATTCCGTCTCATGGCGAAGTGCGCCATGGGGAAGATGAGGAGAAAGGGCCTCGCCATCATGGCTGCACAGACTGTCGCCACCTCTGTTGATCTCGGACCCGCCACGGGTCTTTCCTGTCGCGAGTGCGGCACCCGCTTCGAGCTCGGCCCCATCTTCGCGTGCGTCGAGTGTTTCGGACCGCTGGAAGTCACCTACGAGCTCCCCACCGGTGACCCCGAGGCCCTGCGCGCCGCCATCGAGGCCGGCCCCAACAACATCTGGCGCTACGCGCCGCTGCTGCCCGTCCCCGCGGACGTGGCCGACAAGCCGAGCCTGAACCCCGGCTTCACCAAACTCGTGGACGCGGAGAACCTGGCCAAGGCGCTGGGCGTCACCGGCAAGCTCTACGTCAAGGACGACTCCGGCAACCCGACGCACTCCTTCAAGGACCGCGTCGTGGCCATCGCCGTCGAGGCCGCCCGCGCCTTCGGCTTCACCACCCTCTCCTGCTCCTCCACCGGCAACCTGGCCGGCGCCGTCGGCGCCGCGGCCGCCCGCGCCGGCTTCCGCTCCTGCGTGTTCATCCCGCACGACCTGGAGCAGGGCAAGGTCGTCATGGCCGGTGTCTACGGTGGCGACCTGGTCGGCATCGAGGGCAACTACGACGACGTCAACCGCTTCTGCTCCGAGCTCATCGGCGACCCGCTGGGCGAGGGCTGGGGCTTCGTCAACGTCAACCTGCGCCCGTACTACGGCGAGGGCTCCAAGACCCTCGCGTACGAGATCTGCGAGCAGCTCGGCTGGCAGCTCCCCGACCAGATCGTCATCCCGATCGCGTCCGGCTCCCAGCTCACGAAGATCGACAAGGGTCTGCAGGAGCTGATCAAGCTCGGTCTCGTCGAGGACAAGCCGTACAAGATCTTCGGCGCCCAGGCCGAGGGCTGCTCCCCGGTGTCCACCGCCTTCAAGGCCGGCCACGACGTGGTCCGCCCGCAGAAGCCGAACACCATCGCCAAGTCGCTGGCCATCGGCAACCCGGCGGACGGCCCGTACGTCCTGGACATCGCGCGCCGCACCGGCGGCTACGTCGAGGACGTGACCGACGAGCAGGTCGTCGAGGCCATCAAGGTCCTCGCGCAGACCGAGGGCATCTTCGCCGAGACCGCGGGCGGCGTGACCGTCGGCGTAACGAAGAAGCTCATCGAGAACGGCCAGCTCGACCCGACGCTGACCACCGTCGTCCTGAACACCGGTGACGGCCTCAAGACCCTGGAGGCGGTGGCCGCGGACAGCGGCCAGACCGCCACCATCCGCCCGAGCCTGGACGCGTTCCGCGCCGCCGGCCTGGCCTGACCCTCCCCTGCACACCGGAAAGGCAGTAGCGCCATGAGCGTCAACGTCCGCATCCCCACCATCCTGCGCACCTACACCGGCGGCCAGGCCGAGGTGCCCGCCGAGGGCGAAACCCTGGCCCAGGTCATCGCGTCGCTGGAGAAGAACCACCCGGGCATCGCGGCCCGCGTCCTGGACGACCAGGGCAAGCTGCGCCGCTTCGTCAACGTGTACGTCAACGACGACGACGTGCGCTTTGAGGGCGGGCTGGAGGCGGCGACGCCGGACGGCGCCGGCGTTTCGATCATTCCGGCCGTCGCGGGCGGCTGCTGATCACCTTCCGGGTGACACGCGCAAACCAGAATTGCCCCCTCCGCTAAAAGCGGAGGGGGCAATTCTGCTTGATTGGGCGCGGTAGAGTTGGGGAAGTCCCCTCCGCTGTTCTTGCCCGCCGCATATGAACGGGCCGTGTGAGGGTCGACATCGGGTCAATGTGCAAGTGCGGTATGGGGCTTTGGCGCGATATGCCGGGCCCGAGTTGCCCTGGAATATGCCAAATTTTCACTCTATTTCAATGTATCCGTGTGTCCAGAATTCTCGTCGGATTGACCTGTTGCAGACAGCACCGGCGCAGATACATTCAGCCTCGGTCGACGCGTTCCGACGCAAGTTCTGACCCGGGAACGCGAAGTGCGCTCCCGCGCAAGGGCCAGTAATAGGGGAGTTAGGCATGGCTCAGGGCACCGTCAAGTGGTTCAACGCGGAGAAGGGCTACGGCTTCATCGCGGTCGACGGTGGTGCGGATGTGTTCGTCCACTACAGCGCCATCCAGATGGACGGGTACCGCACCCTTGAAGAGGGTCAGCGGGTCGAGTTCGAGATCTCGCAGGGCCAGAAGGGTCCGCAGGCGGACATGGTCAAGCTCGCCATCGGCTAGTCCTGGCGCGATCGACCGCCGACGCGACAGCGTTGATTCAAGACGTACGAGGGGCCCACATCCTGGACACGGGATGTGGGCCCCTCGCGCGTCGCCGGTGTGTTCACTGGGGTGTTCCCCCAAGCCGCTTGCACTCGGGGGGGTCGAGTGCTAATCATTGGCGTTAGCACTCTCCAGGTGAGAGTGCTACTGAACGAGGACCGGGTCGGTGAGGCCCGCAGGGTCCGGCGGGAAGGAACCGCCGGGCACGCAGGCCGTCCGTCGCGGGCGCGGGCGCGGTCCTGGGAGCAATCCACCGCTGTCCGGGAGGACCACTTCAGATGGCCAAGATCATTGCGTTCGACGAGGAGGCCCGGCGCGGTCTCGAGCGTGGCATGAACCAGCTCGCCGACGCCGTCAAGGTCACCCTTGGCCCCAAGGGTCGCAACGTCGTCCTTGAGAAGAAGTGGGGCGCGCCCACGATCACCAACGACGGTGTCTCCATCGCCAAGGAGATCGAGCTCGAGGACCCGTACGAGAAGATCGGCGCCGAGCTGGTCAAGGAAGTCGCCAAGAAGACGGACGACGTCGCCGGCGACGGTACGACCACCGCGACCGTGCTCGCCCAGGCGCTCGTCCGCGAGGGCCTGCGCAACGTGGCCGCCGGCGCCAACCCGATGGCCCTCAAGCGCGGCATCGAGAAGGCCGTCGAGGCCGTCTCCGGCGCCCTGCTGGAGCAGGCGAAGGATGTCGAGACCAAGGAGCAGATCGCTTCCACGGCCTCCATCTCCGCCGCCGACACCCAGATCGGCGAGCTCATCGCCGAAGCCATGGACAAGGTCGGCAAGGAAGGCGTCATCACCGTCGAGGAGTCCCAGACCTTCGGTCTGGAGCTGGAGCTCACCGAGGGCATGCGCTTCGACAAGGGCTACATCTCGGCGTACTTCGCCACCGACATGGAGCGTATGGAGTCGGCTCTCGACGACCCGTACATCCTGATCGTCAACTCCAAGATCGGCTCGGTCAAGGACCTGCTGCCGCTCCTGGAGAAGGTCATGCAGTCCGGCAAGCCGCTGCTGATCATCGCCGAGGACGTCGAGGGCGAGGCCCTGTCGACCCTGGTCGTCAACAAGATCCGCGGCACCTTCAAGTCCGTCGCCGTCAAGGCCCCGGGCTTCGGTGACCGCCGCAAGGCCATGCTCGGCGACATCGCCATCCTCACCGGTGGCACGGTCATCTCCGAGGAGGTCGGCCTCAAGCTCGAGAACGCGGGCCTGGACCTGCTGGGCCGCGCCCGCAAGGTCGTCATCACCAAGGACGAGACCACCATCGTCGACGGTGCCGGTGACAGCGACCAGGTCGCCGGTCGCGTGAACCAGATCCGCGCCGAGATCGAGAACTCCGACTCGGACTACGACCGCGAGAAGCTCCAGGAGCGCCTCGCGAAGCTGGCCGGCGGCGTGGCCGTCATCAAGGCCGGTGCCGCGACCGAGGTCGAGCTCAAGGAGCGCAAGCACCGCATCGAGGACGCCGTTCGCAACGCGAAGGCGGCCGTCGAGGAGGGCATCGTCGCCGGTGGTGGCGTGGCCCTGCTGCAGGCCTCCTCCGTCTTCGAGAAGCTGGACCTCTCGGGTGACGAGGCGACCGGCGCCAACGCCGTGAAGCTCGCCCTGGAGGCCCCGCTCAAGCAGATCGCCGTCAACGGTGGTCTCGAGGGTGGCGTCGTCGTGGAGAAGGTCCGCAACCTGACCGTCGGCTGGGGCCTGAACGCCGCGACCGGCGACTACGTCGACATGATCGCCGAGGGCATCATCGACCCGGCGAAGGTCACCCGCTCTGCCCTGCAGAACGCGGCGTCCATCGCGGCCCTCTTCCTCACCACCGAGGCCGTCATCGCCGACAAGCCGGAGAAGGCCGCCGCCGCTCCGGGCGGCATGCCGGGCGGTGACATGGACTTCTGATCGGCCCCTGGCTGATCGGCTGTTCTCGAACGAGGGCGGCACCCCCCGTGGGGGTGCCGCCCTCGGGCGTTTCAGAAGCCTGTCGTGTCGATCGTGAAGTCGAATGGCTTCGGAACGTACAGCGGCTCGCCGAACGAGACCGTCGTACGGGAGCGGTACCCGTGCGGGGAGGGGTCCCAGAAGCAGGTGATCTCCGCATCCTGCATGTCGACGACCAGGTAGATGGGAACGAGCAGGCCGTACACCTCCAGCTTGTCGTTCCAGTCCGCGTCCTTGGTGGAGACGGAGGTGAACTCGCCGACCAGTGACAGAGCCGCTGCGTCTGCGTGCAGACCTTCTTCCTCGAAGGCCGCCTCGTCCGCGACGTACAGGCCTGGTCCGTAACCGCGCTCCGCTGCCGGGAACCGGAACAGGAAGGGTGACGTATCCGCGAAGTGCCCCTCGGGGACGTGGGCCTGGAGCTGCGCGCGGAGCAGACGCATACGACGGGAGTAGCGCAGTTTGGAAAACGGCGACACGATGATCTTCCCCCGGATGAGCTCGGCCTTGAAGCCGTCTGGCGTCTCCATCTCCGCGACTGTGTGCAGGAGAGTCTCGAATGATGGCGGCGACAGGCTCTCTATCGGTGTGGCCCGGTCGGTCATGATCGTCACCGTCGTCCTCCGGATGGCATGCTGTGCCCTGATCGTGTGCCTCGTCCCAGGCTAGCGGCGGGAAGACCGCATGCCCGGCCTATGGGACGCATCGCCGTGGGCAGGCATGGTTTGGTTGACTGCTGCCATGACGGACGGGACGAGCGTGTTCATCAAGATCTGCGGGCTCAAGACGGCGCGGGACGTCGAGGTCGCCGTGGCGGCCGGGGCCGATGCCGTCGGGTTCGTCTTCGCGCCCGGCAGTCCGCGTACGGTCGATGCCGCCACGGCGCGGGCGCTGGCGGCGCTGGTGCCGGATTCGGTGCTCACCGTCGGGGTGTTCCGGCGGCAGTCGGTGGCGGAGGTGCGCCGGTTCGCCGAGGAGAGCGGCGTACGGGGTGTGCAACTGCACGGTGAAGAGGGGCCCGAGGATTTCGCGGCGCTGCGCGCCGAGGGCCGGACGCTGCTGCGGGCCACCGCCGAGCACGTGGAGCGGTGCGGGGAGTACGGCGAGGACCTGCTCCTGATCGACGCCCCCGACCCCGGCTCCGGCAAGCCGTGGAACTGGGGCTCCGCGGACTTCACCGCGCCCGAGGGGCGCTGGCTGCTGGCCGGCGGGCTGACCCCGGCGAACGTGCGGGAGGCCGTCGAGGTCACCCGGGCCTGGGGAGTGGACGTGTCCAGTGGTGTGGAGCGCGAGCGCGGGGTGAAGTCGCCGGAGCTGATCCGGGCCTTCATCGAGGCCGCCCGGGGAGCCGGCTCTTCGCACTGAGGGTATTCGTAGCATTACTCTCAGCGAGAAACCGGGGTGTGGGCGGGCCCGGCGGGGGCAGAGGAACCGCATGGTCATCGACACCCTGGGCCGGCTGTTCGCGCCGCGCCGGGCCCCCGTCTTCACCGCCGACTTCGCCTCCTCCACCCAGTGGATCGCCGGCCGTTCGTGGGCCTATCCCGACGGCGGCCCGGTCAACCCGGGCGACAACAAGCTCGACCACCTCACCGCCGACCCCGCCTACAGCCGCGGCGGCGTCTTCCGCGCGACGCTGCGCCCCGACGGGAACTGGGACACCGGACTGCTCACCACCGAGGGCAGCGAGGAAGGCTTCATGCTGCGCACCGGCGACGTCCTGGAGGCCCGGGTGAAACTGCCCGAGGTGCTCGGGGCGTGGCCCGCGATCTGGACCTGGCGGGACGGCGGCCAGGAGATCGACGTCTTCGAGTACCACCCCGACAACCCCGATCTGCTGGAGCTGTCGAACCACGTCCGCGAAGCCCACCGCTACCACCGGGACCCGGCGGTCCGGCCCGGCGGCTGGATCGACCTGAAGGTGGAGTTCGGGAAGGGCTCGGTCGTCTGGTGGGTGGACGGGATCCGTGCGTTCAGCGACGGCAGGGGCGTGGGCCGCGCCTGGCGCGCGTACCTCATCGTCAACCTGTCGGTCTCGGCCGGGCGTTACCACCCGGCGCCGGCGCCGGAGGCCACGGAGATGTCCTACGAGGTGTCGCAGCTGCGGGTGTACCGGTCCGGCCGCTCCGGCTGGCCGGGCTGGCCCGGCTGGTTGAGCCGGGTGCCCGCGCCTTCGGTGCCACCGGCCTGACGCTGCGCGAAGGAAGCCGGGGGGATCCGTGCCCGCCCGGCTCCTACGCCGTCGTGGATCAGAGGCTGGTGACGAAGGCCGCCCAGGCCGGGGCGTTGAAGGTGAGGTGGGGGCCGTCCGGGACCTTGGAGTCCCGGACGGGGACGAGGCCGGGGTGGTCGTCGGAGACTTCGAGGCAGTTGCCGCCGTCGCCACCGCTGTGGGTGGACTTGCGCCAGGTGGCCATCTCCAGGCAGTCGCCGCCGTCACCACCGCTGTAGGTCGACTTGTGCCACACGGCGGCCGACAGGTCGTACTCAGTTGTGCTGATCATGTGCGTAATCCTCTGCCACGGACTCGACCAGAGCCAGGGATTGGCTGGGTGACAGCGCGCTCGCCGTGAGGAGATCGTAGGTCAGGCTGTGCCGGGCGACCTCAGCCGGATCATCCAACAGCCTTCCTGTTCCATTGCTTTGGACGTAGGCGAGCGGAGGAGCGTCCTCGAAGGACATCAGCTTGAGGGGGCCCATCAGGGCGGCGTGGGCTCCGGCACTGAACGGGACCACCTGCACGATGACCCTCCGCGCCCGGATCAGGGCCGCGATGTGGTGCAGGGCCTCGGCCATCACCGCGCTGCTGCCGACCACGCGCCGGAGTACCGCCTCGTCCAGCACGCACCACAACAGGGGCGTTGTGGGATCGGAGAGGAGCGAGGCCCGCGCCAGCCGGGCCTCGGTCAGCTCGTCGATGACGTTCTGTGTCGCGGTGGGCTGGTAGGCGTGGAAGACCTCGCGGGCGTACGCCTCCGTCTGGAGCAGTCCGGGGATGAGCAGGGGCGCGTACTCGCGGATGGCTTTGGCCTCCGCCTCGGCTTCGGCGGCCTCCGCGAAGTGGTCGGGGTACTTGGACTTGGCGGACGCCGCGCAGTTGCGAACGAAGAAGCCGCCGGTGTTGAGCAGTTCGTCTATCGGCCGGGCGAGTTCGAGGGTGATGCGGCGGGTGCCGGCTTCCATCTGGCCGATGTACGAGCCGCTCACGAACAGCGGCTCGCCGAGCTCGGTCTGGCTGAGGCCCGCGCGTTCGCGCGCGACGCGCAGCTCGGCGCCGAGCAGGGCTCGGGGTGAGGAGGAGGGATCGAGATCCTTGGGTGCGGGCATGGCAACTCCTGTTGCAACGGCACGTGTTGCTGTATCTGCCTGCTTGCAAGGCTAGCCGCGGCGTCGCCACGCTGAGTGAGGAACATGAACACTCAGAGTAGAAAGGTGACATGTCATGGTGCTCTCTCCGCAGGAGCGGATGCGGGCGGCCGAAGAAGCCGTCCGGCAGCTGAAGGAGTCCCTGGCCGGAGTGGGGGTGGTCTTCCCCTCCCTCCGTGTGGAAGGGGTCTCGGCGGCCGGCTCGTACGGCCTGCCCCTCGTCGACCTGGGCCGCTGCAATCTGGACACCGCGCTCCGGCTGGCCGCCGTACTCCACGAGCGGGCGCACCCGTGAGCGAGGCGGTGGAGTGGGGCTTCGAACTGGGCTGGAAGCTCCACGCGTTGGAAGCGGCCCTTGTCAGTGGCGGATGGAAGCGTGGAGGCATGGGACTGACGGTGCGCGTGCAGCGCGACGACGACGGCGGGGGCGACGGCGGGCCGTGGACCGCCGTGGGGGACGACGGGGAGCGGAGGGAGACGCGGACGGCGGACACCGCGGACGAGGCGACCGCTCTCGTACAGGAGGCCTTCGGGATGAAGGCGTGGCGGCCGCAGCCGCCTCCGCCGCCCGGGTGGCAGCGGTTCACGCTGATCCACTGCCCGGTGGGGGAGTGTCCGGGGTTCGAGGACGCGCGCTACGACCGGCTCAAGGCGGAGCCGCCGCAGGGCTGCGTGGCCGAGGAGATCGGCGGGTACTTCGGGCTGCGGTGCGAGCGGCCGGGGGCGCGGCTGCTGGATGCCGTCGCCGCCACGTGCGCCGAGGTCCGGGGCGGGTACGGGCTGCTGATGACCGATCTCGGCATCGAGAAGCTGTGGGAGTGGTCGGCGGACGGCACGGACGGCTGGGGCGCGGAGATCGTGGGCCAGTTGCTGCTGATGGCGGCGGAGCGGGGACCGAAGCTCGGCTACTCCGTGGACGATCTGGCCCGGTTCCTGCGGGCGGCGGCGGGGGCGGACCTCAGGCGTAGTGGCTGAGGATGAACAACAGCGTGGCGGTGTGTGCCGTGGCCTGGAGGCCGGTCATCCAGGCCCGTGCTCCGGCGAACGGCAGGTGTCGGGCCGGCCAGGACACCGCGAGGAGGCCCGCGACGAGGGTGAGGGCGAGGGCCCCGAGCACCCACGTGCCCGGAACTCCGTGGGCGCAGCCTTCCCCGTAGGTGATGCAGCGGCCCGCGCGCGGAGAGGCCAGTACGGCGACGAAGGTGGCGATCAGGGAGGGGATCAGCAGGCCGAGCCCGATGCCGGCCGTCATGCGGGCGCGGCGGTCTCGTACGCGCGGCTCCCGGTCCTCCTGGATCTGGGGGGTGGCGGGGACCGGAGCGGCGACGGGTGTGGTCATGGCCCCATTGGACCGTGTGGGGGTCCGCGGGTGATCGGCCGACGTACTCAGGCGGTGTAGGTAGCCGGGCTCAACCGTCCGTGCGCAGGCGGGCGTGGAGGTGCTCGTCGTGCCAGCCGTCCGCGTGGAGGAGGGCGCCGCGCATGGTGCCCTCCAGGGGGAAGCCCGCCTTGGTCGCGATGGCGCAGGAGGCGGGGTTGCCCGCCGAGTGGGTGATGCGAAGGCGGTGCAGTCCGAGGTCCTCGAAAGCCCAGCGGGCCAGGCGGGACGTGGCCGCGACCATGGCACCGCTGCCGCGGCCCGCGGGCAGCAGCCAGTAGAGGAACTCGCCGCTGCCGCCGCGCAGATCGAGGTCGGCCAGGCCGATCAGGCCGACGGCCGGGCCGCCGTCGGCGGGGGCGATCGCCCAGATCGCGGCCTCCTCGGCCTGCCAGAGGTCGCGGAACCGCGTGATGCGCTCCTCCGCCTCCGCCGCAGTGCGGTGGCCCGGGCGGTTCCAGTGCCGGATGTCCGGGTCCTCGTACGCCGCGACCAGCGCGGGGGCGTCGTCCTGGGTCCAGGGGCGCAGGTGCAGGGGTCCCGGGAGGGCGAACGCCGGCTGCGGGAGGGCGCACATCCGGCCGGCCGGGACCACGGGGGGTATGTCGTTGATCATCCCTCCAAGGGTGCCAGACAGCCGGGCGGTGCCGAGGGAAGCCGGGTGCGCACGGCAACTGGCGTAGAGCCGCTCCCCGCCGGCCGGCCGAGGGGGAGGGGCTCTACGCCAGCGCCGGCTCCTTCGCCGGGTCCGGGCCCGTGCCCGGGGCGGTCGGGGGCGGCGGTGGGGCGGGGTCCGTGTTGAGGTCGGTCAGCATCTGGCGGGTGAAGCCGAAGAAGTACGTGGCGATGAAGCCCGCCGCGTAGCCGACCGTCAGCCCGCCCGCGTAGGTGGCGACGGTGGCGAACACGCCCGACGTGCCGTCCAGGAGGGGGAAGAGGGCCCAGCCCGAGGGGCCGATGGCGGTGGAGCCGAAGCCGATGCCGAGCTGGTTGAAGAGGCCGATGAAGGCGCCGCCGGCCGCGCCGCCGACGCAGGCGGTGACGAAGGGGCGGCCGAGGGGGAGGGAGACCCCGTAGATGAGGGGCTCGCCCACCCCCAGGAACCCGGCCGGGAGCGCCGACTTGACGGTGGCGCGCAGCGAGCCGTTGCGCGGGAGCCGGCAGTAGACGGCGATGGCCGCGCCGACCTGGCCCGCGCCGGCCATGGCGAGGATGGGGAGCAGGACGGTGTAGCCGGACTGCTCGATGAGGGTGGTGTGGATGGGGATCAGGGCCTGGTGCAGGCCCAGCATGACGAGCGGGAGGAAGAGGCCGCCCAGGACCAGGCCCGCGAAGGCGCCGCCGGTGGCGAGCAGCCAGTTGGCGAAGCCGCCGATGGCGGTGGAGGCCTCGCCCGCGAGGAACATGAGGCCGTAGATGGTGACCAGGCCCGGGACCAGGACGGTGAGGGTGGGCGTGACCAGGACGTCCAGGGCCTCGGGGACCCGGCGCCGGCACCACTTCTCCACGTACACGGCGAGGAGCGCGGCCGCGAGCGCGCCCAGGACGCCGCCCTGGCCGGGGGAGAGGTGCCGGCCGAAGGCGTCGATCTTGGCGATGCCGGGGAAGACGATGATCGCGGCGACCGCACCGCCCAGGACGGGCGTGCCGCCGAACTCCTTGGCGGTGTTGTGGCCGACGAAGACGGCGATCAGCGACATGAACCCGGAGGCCATGGCGGCGAGCGCGGGGACGACGGCGGGCAGCGAGCCCGTGTTGGTGAGGATTCCGTTCAGGCCCGCGATGATGCCGCAGCCGATCAGGGCGGGGATGAGCGGGACGAAGATGTTCGCGATGCGGCGCAGGAACAGCTTGAACGGGGTGGAGTTGCGGGCCTTCCGGGCCTGCTTCAGCGCCGCGCCGCGGGCGGCGAGGTCGTCGGCCGTGACGCCGTGGGGTGCGGGTGCGGGCGCTGCCGCCGGTTCGGGTGCCGCCGTTGGCTGCAGGCGGGCCTCCGCCACGAGCGCCTCGAATTCCGGGGTGACGCGGGCGACGGCGCCCGGGCCCAGCACGATCTGGTACGTGTCGTCCTCGACCACGCCCATGACCGCCGGGAGGGCCTTCAGGGCCTCGTCCTGGACGAGCGAGCGGTCGCGGAGCGCGATGCGCAGGCGGGTCATGCAGTGCGCGATCGAGGTGATGTTGTCCGGGCCGCCGACGAGGGGCAGGATCGCGGCGGCCGTGGCGCGGTGCTTGTCAGTGGGCATGTGGGGGCGCCTTGCGTGGGGAGGGAGAGGGGTCAGCTGGTCCGGGGCGTCTGGGCCAGGGCCTCGCGGAGGTGGCCGCGGGAGGCGGCCAGCAGGGCGGCGGCCCGCGCGGCGTCGACCGCGCCGAGGATGACGAGGACGGCGTTCTTGACCTCGCCGCCGGTGGCGGTCAGCGCGGCCTCGATCTCCTCGTCGGGCGCGCCGGTGGCCAGCGCCACGATGCGCCGGGCGCGGGCCCGCAGCTTCTCGTTCGAGGAGCGCATGTCGACCATGAGGTTCCCGTACGTCTTGCCCAGGCGGATCATGGTGATCGTCGAGATGAGGTTGAGGACGAGCTTCTGCGCGGTGCCGGCCTTCAGGCGGGTGGACCCGGTGAGCAGTTCGGGGCCGACGACGACCTCGATGCCGTGTTCGGCGGCCGCGGCGAGCGCGGAGCCGGCGTTGCAGGAGAGCCCGACGGTGAGCGCGCCGCGCGTACGGGCGAACTCGACGGCGCCGATCGCGTACGGGGTGCGGCCGGAGGCCGAGATGCCGATCACCGTGTCGTCGGGGGTGAGGTCCAGCGCGGTGAGGTCCCGCGCGGCCAACTCCCCGGAGTCCTCGGCGCCTTCGACGGCCCGGAACATGGCGGAGGGGCCGCCCGCGATGAGGCCGACGACCTCGGCGGGGTCGGTGTTGAAGGTGGGCGGGCACTCGCTGGCGTCCAGCACGCCCATCCGCCCGGCCGTGCCGGCGCCCGCGTAGACCAGCCGCCCGCCGCGTGCCATCCGTACGGCGATCGCGTCGATCGCGGTGGCGATGTGCGGGAGTTGGGCGGCGACGGCGGCCGGGACGGTGGCGTCCTCGGCGTTCATGGTGCGGGCGATGTCGAGGGTGGAGAGCCGGTCGATCTCGGCGAGCTCGGGGCGGAAGGCCTCGGTGGTCAGGGTGTCGAGCTGTGCGCGGAGCGCGGCGTGCGCGGGGGTCATCGACGGGGCCTCCTGGCGGCTGTGGGGTGGCTGCGGGCTGGGGCTGCGGCTCTTGCGCTGGCGCCATGGTGGCACTGCCGGAGCCCCGGGAGGCCGGGCGCGCCCGGTGCGCCTCCCGGCTTCGTGCGCCGTCCACCGCGTTGGCGGCGCGGCACGGGCGGGGGCCTGCCGCTGCCGGAGCGTGCGTACACCCGTACCGTGTGTGGCCGGCCGCGCGGTGACCAGCGGTCCGCCGGGCAGTGCGGGGCGGGCATCCCCTCCCCTTATGGGCGGGGAGGGGTCAAAATGAGCGCATGGACCACGCAACCCCCCTGGAGCAGGCGCTGCACGTCGCACGTGCACTTGTTCTCGCCGATCTCGCCGCCGGCGAGGTCGCCGATGCCGATGTCGTCTCCCTCGTCGAGGACTCGGTCACACACCGCCGGTGGTGGGTGGAGCAGTGGCCGGAGGGGGTCGACTACCTTGCCGGACTCGTCGCCCAGGACGTGCAGGACGCGCTGCTGGAGAAGTACGGGCGCTGGCCGCTGTGCCCCGTATGCGAGCACGGAGACCCGCACGCGCTGGACGTGGAGCCGGAATTGGGGCCGGACCCGCACTGGGTGTGCTCGGAGGCCGGTGTGAGGGTGGCGGCCGTGGGCGCGCTCGGCCCCGTCTTCCACCCGGGCCGGTGAGGCCGGTGAGCCGCCGGTGACGCTGTACATCGACCCGCCGACCTGGCCGGGCCACGGCCGCATGTGGTCGCACCTGGTCAGCGACGTCTCGTACGAGGAACTGCACGCCTTCGCGGCGGGCATCGGCTGCCCGCCGCGCGCCTTCGAGCGGGACCACTACGACGTCCCGTCGCACCGCTACGCCGACGCGGTCGGCGCGGGCGCGGTCGAGATCGGCAGCAAGGAACTGGTCCGCCGCCTCACGGCGGCCGGCCTGCGCCGCCCGAAGGGCCGGGCGACGGCCTAGGCGTGTTCGGTTACCGGGGTTGCCGGGGTGGGGGTTGAAGAGGTGACCACGCGGGTCGTGCGGGGTGGGGTGCGGCGGTCCAGGCGGAGGGCGACCGTGGTCAGGGCGATCGCGGTGAGGGTCATGGCGGCGCCCGCCCAGGCGGTGGCGGAGAAGCCGAGGTCCGCGTCGATGACGGTGCCGCCCAGCCAGGGGCCGCCGGTGTTGCCGAGGTTGAAGGCGGCCGTGGTGGTGGCGCCGGCCAGGGTCGGGGCGGCGCCGGCCACGTTGAACATGCGGGCGTTGAGCGCCGGGGCGGTGAAGAAGGCCGAGAAGCCGATCAGGAAGGCGAGGGCGATCGCCGCGACCTGGAACGACGCCAGCAGGGCGAGCGCGGTCAGGAAGACGGTCGAGGCGGTGATGCCCCAGATCATCACGCCGAACAGGTGCGCGTCGGCGACCCGGCCGCCGGCCGTGGTGCCGGCCAGGGCGCCGATGCCGAACAGGGCGAGGATCCACGGGACCCAGCCCGACTCCAGCCCGGCCACGTCCGTGAGCAGCGGCGACAGGTAGCTGAAGGCGCAGAACACGCCGCCCGCGGCCAGGGCCGTGATCCCGATGGCGAGCCACACCTGGCGGTCGCGGTAGATGCGCAGCTCGCGCCCGAGCGACGGCTTCTCGGCGGGCAGCGGGATCTTCGGGATCAGCACCAGGATGCCGGCGAGGGCGATCGCCGAGGCCGCGCCGACCGACCAGAACGCGGAGCGCCAGCCCAGGTGCTCCCCGAGGAAGGCGCCGGCGGGCACGCCGAGGACGTTGGCGATGGACAGGCCGCCGATCATGACGGCCATCGCGCGGGCCCGCTGGTCCTTGTCGACCATGGCGATGGCCACGGCCGCGCCGACGGCCCAGAAGCCGGCGCAGGCGAGGGCCGAGACCACGCGGGAGGCGAAGAGGAGCTCGTACGAGGGGGCCAGCGCGCCCGCGACCTGCCCGAGGCCGAAGAGGCTGATGAGGGAGATGAGGGTGGTGCGGCGCGGCAGCCGCAGCGTGGCCACGGCCAGCAGCGGCGCCCCGACGACCATGCCGATCGCGAACGCGGATATGAGCAGGCCCGCCTGCGGGATGGTGACGTCCATGTCCGCGGCGATGGGCGGCAGCAGGCCCGAGAGCATGAATTCGCTGGTCCCGAGCGCGAAGACGGAGAGACCGAGGACGTAGACGGCGATGGGCATGCGGGGGCGTGCGTCGGCTGCGGGCATGACTGTCACCAACCATGGCGAACGGGATCAAATTCCCCGGGCGTGTGTCAGTTGCGTGACATCAGGCGGGCTCGGTGAGCCGGGCGAGCTCGGCGCCGAGGTTCGCGCGGGCCGGGGCCTCCCAGTGGGCGGCGCCGTACGGGGTGCGGAAGAGCCGCGGCAGGTCGAGCAGCTGGCGCAGTACGGCCGCCCGGCCGGCGCGGAAGGCTTCGTCGGGGACGAAGCCGTACTCGGCGCGGACGGCGGCGGCGTAGGCGGCGTAGGCGCCCGCGTCCCCCGCGAGGACGGCCAGGTCCGCATCGCACAGCGCCTCGCCGTTGGTGTCGCCGGGGGCGGGGTCGTGGGTGACGGTCAGCCGGACCAGCCGGGCCACCTCGGCGGTGCGGGCGGCGTCGATGCCCAGCTCGGGGAGGGCGCGCTCGGCGAGGGCGGCGCTGCGCTCCTCGTTCTCGGAGCGGTCGGGGCGGTAGACGGCGTCGTGGAACCAGGCGGCGAGGCGCACGGCGGCGGGGTCGGCGGCGTGCGGCGCCAGTACGTCGATCCGCGCGAGTACGTCGGCCAGGTGCGCGGTGGTGTGGTAGCGGCGCTGCGGCTCCGCCCAGGCGGTGAGGAGGCGGTCGGCGTAGGGCTCCGGATCGCGGTCGGCCGGCGCTCCGGCGGCGGCGGTGGTCTCCCGCCAGTGGGCGCGAAGGGCGGTCGTGTCGGTGTGCGGGGTGCCTGTGTCCATGGGCACATTGTGGGGGTGGCGTGATTGTGCTGGTGGAGCGGTGGTGGAGGCCCGTACCCTGGATATTGGACTAGACCTATTTTCGCTGGTTCGCCAGTCTTCCGAAGGATGGGATCGAATGAGCAACCGTGCGCTCCTGGAGGTGATCGCCCTCGACGTGGAGGACGCGGTCGCGGCCCAGGCCGGTGGAGCGGACCGACTCGAGCTGGTCACCGACATGGCCGCCGACGGGCTCACCCCGCCGCGCGAGACCTTCGCGGCGATCAGGGCGGCGGTCGACATTCCGCTGCGCGTGATGCTCCGGAAGACGGACGGTTTCGCCGCGGGCGACCTCTCCGTACTGGTCGGGGCGGCGCGGGAGCTGCGGGCGGAAGGGGCGGAGGAGTTCGTCCTCGGCTTCCTGAACCCGGACGGCACCCCCGACCTGACCGCGGTCGAGGCGCTGACGGCGGAGCTCGGCGGCTGCCGCTGGACCTTCCACCGGGCGATCGACCGGGCCGCGGACCGCGACGGGCTGCGCAAGGCGCTGGCGGACCTGCCCGGTCTGGACACCTACCTGACGGCGGGCTCGGCCGCCGGGGTCGACGAGGGCCTGCCGGTGCTCGTGGCGGAGGCGGCGCGGCGGGGCGAGCCCGGGTACGGGCCGCGGATCCTGGTCGGCGGCGGCCTGGCGCTGTCCCACCTGCCGGTGCTGCGCGGCGCCGGCATCGACGCCTTCCACATCGGCGGCGCGGCCCGCCCCGACGGCTGGGGCCGCCCGGTCTCGCCCGCCGCCGTCGCCGCATGGCGAGCCGCCCTGTCCTGACCCCCGGGAGCGGAGCCGCGGGTCAGGACAGGGCGGCCGGGAGCGGGGCCGTGTGGAGGAGGCGGAGGCCCGACACGGCCCGGGTGAGGCAGACGTACAGGCGGCGCAGGCCGGTCCGTTCGTCCGGCTCGCCGTCGACGATCGCCGCCGGCTCGTCCAGCACGACGTAGTCGTACTCCAGGCCCTTGGCCAGTGAGGCCGGGACCAGGGTCAGGCGGGCCTCCGCCGTCGTCTCCTCGCCCGGCGCGAGGTACGCCAGACCCGCCGCCCGCAACGTCTCCGCCAGGACCGGGATCCGCGCGTCCGCCGCGATCAGGCCGACCGAGCCCTCGTGCACCAGGGCGGCCCGGCAGGCCTCGACCACCGACGCCGCCAGATCGGCCGTCTCCGTGACGACCAGCGAGCCCGGCGTCTCGCGGACCGAGGAGACCGGGGCCAGCCCCGGGGAGATCGACGGCAGCAGGCGCGACGCGTACGCGATCACCTCGCGCGGCACGCGGAAGCCCGCCGTCAGCTCCTCCAGCACGGCCGCCGGCTTGCCCAGGTGCGCGAGGGCCTCGTCCCAGCTGCGCGTGGCCCACGGGGTGGTGCCCTGCGCGAGGTCGCCCAGCACCGTGGCCGAGCCCGTCGTGCAGCGCCGCCCCACCGCCCGGTACTGCATCGGCGACAGGTCCTGCGCCTCGTCGACGACCACGTGGCCCAGCGAATGCGTGCGCTCCACCAGGTCCGCCGCCTCGTCGATCAGCACGAGGTCCGCCGCCGACCACTTCGCCGACTTCACGCTCCTGAACGGCTTCGGCCAGAGCAGCAGCTTCTGTTCGTCGGCCGTCAGGACACCCTCCGCGTGCAGAGCCAGGAACTCGGCGTCGGAGAGGAGCCGCAGCACCAGCTTCGCCGGGTCGACCGGCGGCCAGATCTCCTTCACCGCCGCCTTGACCGCGGCGTTGCGCGCCACCGCGTCCTGCACGCGGTCGTCCGGGGCCTCGCCCGCCTGCTCCATCCGTACGAGGACCGCGTGCGCGATGCGCTGCGGCAGCGCGTCGCGCGCGGCCCCGTAGCGGATGTCGCGGTTCTGCAGCTCCTCGACCATCTCGGCCAGCTCGTACGAGGGCACGCGCCAGCGGCGCGAACCGCGGACCACCATCAGCGCCTCGGTGGGCGCCGTGACGTGCGAGCGGACGGCACGGCCCAGCACCTGCGCCATCCGGGCGTCGCCCTTGACCACGGCGGTTTCGGCCGCGTCCGCGCCGCGTACCTCCAGGCCGTCGCGCGCGACCAGGTCGTCGACGGTGGCCTGCTTGACCTCCAGCTCGCCGAGGGCGGGCAGGACCTGCTCGATGTAGTGCAGGAAGGAACGGTTCGGCCCGATGACCAGCGTGCCGGTGCGGGCCAGCCGGTCGCGGTGGGCGTAGAGGAGGTACGCGACGCGGTGCAGGCCGACGGCCGTCTTCCCGGTGCCGGGGCCGCCCTGCACGCAGACGGAACCGGACAGGCCGTAGCGGACGATCTCGTCCTGCTCGGGCTGGATCGTCGCGACGATGTCCCGCATGGGGCCGACGCGCGGCCGTTCGATCTCCTGCTGGAGCAGCTTGCTGACCGCCGCCGCCTCGGCGGGGTCGGAGAGGTGCTCGTCCTCGTACGCCGTCAGCTCGCCGCCGGTGTAGCCGAAGCGGCGGCGCAGCCCGATGTCCTGCGGGTCCTTCTTGGAGGCCCGGTAGAACGGCTGGGAGACGGGCGCGCGCCAGTCGATGACCATCGGGTCGCCGTCGGAGTCGTGGACGTGGCGGCGGCCGATGTACAGCGGCCCATTGGCTGCCTCCGGCAGCGGGTGCTCGCCCTCCGCGCCCTCGGCGAGCTCCGCTCCCGGGGCGTGCAGGTAGTTCAGGCGGCCGAAGAAGAGCGGCGTGTGGGCGAGGTCGGCGAGGGCCTTGATGCGGTCGTCGATCTGGGCCTGGAGGACGACCGCGTTGACCCAGTTCGCGGTGACGTCGCGGATGTCGAGGGCCTCGACGTCCTCGCGCATGGCGCGCAGCGCGGCGCGCGAGGCGGTGAGGTGCGCGCGCTCACGGGCGAGCGGATCGGATTCCGCGTCGTGTCGTGCCTGGTGCTCCGGGGCGGATTCGGGGGCGTGCGCGGACACGGGACTGCCTCCAGCGGGGGATGTGGGGAAACAGGAGCCCGCCGGTTGCCGTCCGGCGGGCGGCTCTCCCCGATGGGGCTGCGGGAGGCGGCAAGAGCGGAGATTCTAGCCACTGGGATGGGGCGGCGCGAATGGATTAAGGGGGCCGGAAGTCCCCTCGCGGCGGGACCTCCGAACGGGTGTCATACCTGGGAGTGTCAAACCTCGGGCAGAGCCACTAGGGGGCGGCAATGGGCCGAGAGGAGGACGCGGGAGGCCTTGAGGTTAAGCCCGCAGGGCGATGCGGCGGGGCGGCCGGAAACGCACCATGGATACATGAGCACCGCAACCTTCACCGAGATCCAGGGCGGCCGCCCTAGCGGCGCCACCGCCACCTCCGACTCCCGCCCGCGCCACCGGTTCGGCAGCGTGCTGAGGGCCGCCAAGGTCTTCGCGGCGACCGCCGTGAGCGTCGTCGTCCTGGGCGAATACGCCGAGGACGCGGGCGTCATACGCCGCTGATCCCCGGCACCCGCGCAGCCTGCCCGGGTGGTGTCCGGATACCGACGGGCCGCGCGGCGCACGGGCACTGATCCACTAGGGTCACGCCCGTGACCCGCAGTCCCGTTCCCGGTCGCTCGCCGTCGCCGTTCGCCGGTGGGCTCGCCGCCGGGTCGTTGCTCGTGCTGGGGGTGCTCTGCATCGCCCTGCGCGTGCCGATGGCAGACGCCCTCGTGCACGGCTTCTCGGCCGCCGAATGGCAGCCGCCCGCCGCCTATCCGCCGTTCGCCGCGATCCTCTTCACGCCCGCCGCCTGGCTGCCCGCGGGCCTGCTCAAGGCCGTGCTCGTCCTCGGCAACGCCGGCCTGCTCGCCCTGCTGATCCTGCTGTCCTGCCGCCTCGCGGGACTGCGCGCCAGGACCGGGCCCGTCCTCGCCGCCACCATCGGAGGGCTCTGGCTGGAGCCGTTCTTCCAGGCCCCGCTGCCCGGCCAGGTCAACCTCGCCCTCGCCTGCCTGGCCGTGTGGGACCTGGGCCGGCCGGCCGCCGCGCTCGGCAAGGGCTTCGCACTCGGCACCGCCGCCGGGATCACCCTGGCCCCGGCGCTCTTCATCCCGTACCTGCTGCTCACCCGACGCGTCCGCGCCGCGCTGACCGCCCTCGCCGCCTTCACCGGCACGGCCCTGCTCGGCCTGCTGGTCCTCCCGCAGGCCTCCGCCGACTTCTGGGCCCGGCACTTCCCCGACACCGGCCGGGCCCTGCTCCTGCACTGGCCGCACCTGTGGGTGTGGTGCGTCCCGCTGCTCGCCGTCCTCAGTCGCTCGCCAGCAGCTCGTCGGCGTCCATGATCCGGTAGGCGTACCCCTGCTCGGCGAGGAAGCGCTGGCGGTGCGCCGCGAAGTCCTGGTCGATGGTGTCGCGGGCGACCACCGAGTAGAACCGCGCCTCGTGCCCGTCCGCCTTCGGCCGCAGCACCCGGCCCAGCCGCTGCGCCTCCTCCTGCCGGGAGCCGAAGGTGCCCGACACCTGGATGGCGACCGTGGCCTCCGGCAGGTCGATGGAGAAGTTCGCGACCTTCGACACGACCAGCACGCTGATCTCGCCCTCGCGGAACGCGTCGAAGAGCTTCTCGCGCTGCGCGTTGGAGGTCTCGCCCTTGATGACGGGGGCGTCCAGGTGCTCGCCCAGCTCGTCGAGCTGGTCGATGTACTGCCCGATGACCAGCGTCTGCTCGCCCTGGTGCTTGCGCACCAGCGCCTCCGTCACCTTCCGCTTCGTCGCCGTCGTCGCACAGAAGCGGTACTTCTCCTCCGTCTCGGCGGTCGCGTACGCGAGCCGCTCCGACTCGGTGAGGTTGACCCGGACCTCCACGCAGTCCGCCGGCGCGATGTAGCCCTGCGCCTCGATCTCCTTCCACGGGGCGTCGAACCGCTTGGGCCCGATGAGGGAGAAGACGTCCGACTCCCGCCCGTCCTCCCGTACGAGGGTGGCCGTCAGGCCGAGGCGCCGGCGGGCCTGCAGGTCGGCGGTGAACTTGAAGACCGGCGCGGGCAGCAGGTGCACCTCGTCGTAGACGATCAGGCCCCAGTCCCGGGAGTCGAAGAGCTCCAGGTGCGGGTAGATGCCCTTCCGCTTCGTCGTCAGGACCTGGTACGTGGCGATCGTGACGGGCCGGATCTCCTTCCTCGTACCGCTGTACTCGCCGATCTCGTCCTCCGTCAGCGAGGTCCGCTTGACCAGCTCGTGCTTCCACTGGCGGGCCGAGACGGTGTTCGTGACCAGGATCAGCGTCGTCGCCTTGGCCTTCGCCATGGCACCGGCGCCGACCAGCGTCTTGCCGGCGCCGCACGGCAGCACGACCACCCCGGAGCCGCCGTGCCAGAAGCCCTCGACGGCCTGCTGCTGGTACGGGCGCAGCGCCCATCCGTTCTCGGCGAGGTCGATCGGGTGGGCCTCGCCGTCGACGTACCCGGCGAGGTCCTCGGCCGGCCAGCCCAGCTTGAGCAGCGTCTGCTTGATCTGCCCGCGCTCGGAGGGGTGCACGGCCACGGTGTCGGGGTCGAGCCGCGCCCCGACGAGCGGGGTGATCCGCTTGGAACGCAGGATCTCCTCCAGCACGGGCCGGTCGGTGCTGGTCAGGACCAGTCCGTGCACGGGGTGCTTGGAGAGGGTGAGGCGGCCGTAGCGGGCCATCGTCTCGGCCACGTCGACGAGCAGCGCGTGCGGGACGGGGTAGCGGGAGTACTCGACGAGCGCGTCCACGACCTGCTCGGCGTCGTGCCCGGCGGCCCGGGCGTTCCACAGGCCGAGCGGGGTGATCCGGTAGGTGTGGATGTGCTCGGGAGCGCGCTCCAGCTCGGCGAAGGGAGCGATGGCGCGGCGCGCCGCCCCGGCGAGCTCGTGGTCGACCTCGAGGAGGAGGGTTTTGTCGCTCTGGACGATGAGAGGCCCGTTCACACACGTCCCTTTCCGGCGTGGGGTGGCCGCCCGGGCGCGGACGGCCAAACCTCCAGTCTGCCGTATCGCTCCGCGGGCGGGGTGGTGGAAAAGCCGCTGCCGCCCGCGGAAGGGGTGCGTAGGGTCCGGGCATGAGTGATGAGCAGCAGAGTTTCGTGCCCGAGGGCTTCGAGGTGCCGGCCGGCCTGGAGGGCGCCGGGTTCCGGCTGGAGCCGCTGGGGGAGGAGCACAACGAGCGGGACCTCGCCGCCTGGACCGGGAGCATCGCGCACGTCCGGGCCACGCCCGGTTTCACGGGGCGCGGCTGGCCGCCCGTGGAGGGCATGTCCGCCGAGGCGAACCTACGCGATCTGGCCCGGCACGCGCGGGACTTCGCCGAGCGGCGCGGGTTCACGTACAGCGTGCTCGAAGGGGACCGCGAGGTCATCGGATGCCTGTACATCTACCCGGGCAAGGAAGACCCGGGGCGGGTCCAGGTGAGCTCCTGGGTGCGCGCGGACCGGGCGCACCTGGACCGGGTGGTGTACGAGGCCGTGCGCACCTGGCTGCGCGAGGTGTGGCCGTTCGACGCCGGGCGGGTCGACTACGCTCCGAGGTGAGGCAACGGGCCGCAGGGGTAGGGGGTTTCCACCGGGAGCAGGGCCCGGGCGGCGTCCGTGTCGCCGGCGCGGAGCAGGCCGTGGATCTCCCGGGCCAGCGGGGTGACGTCGCGGATGGAGACCGTCCACTCGTCGGCGTACGCCCGTGAGGCCGGCCCGGACAGGCCCAGCTGGAGCGAGCGGTGCGGCAGCGGGTTGAGGTGGAGGTCGCGCTCCGGGTCCCACTGGACGCGGACGGGGGAGCCGGCCAGTCGGCGCTGCCAGTCCGCCCGGTCGGTGTGGGTGCGGGGTTCGTAGTGGGAGAGGCAGGCGCGGCGCAGGGCCTCGTCGAAGCCGGAGCGGGTGATCTCGATCGCCAGGACCGTCTCCTGGTCGGTCTTCGTGGCCCAGCCGCAGCGGTACATCATCCACAGGAACGACGGCTTGATCCACGTCATCCGCTCGCGCTTCCAGGCGGGCGGGAAGCGGTTGTCGCGGGCGGCCGGTTCCCCCAGGCGGGGGGCGTAGGCCTGGTAGACGGTGATGGTGGTGTCGGTGTGGTGGGCGCGGATGCGGCGGTCGGGCGGCTGTTGCATGTGCCCAGGGTGCGGGGTGGCCTGGCGGCCCGCCAGCCGTTTTTCCTGCGGGGGCTTGGGGGATACGGGTGCGGCGCCGTTGCCGGGGCTCCGCCCCGGGCCCCGCGCCTCAAACGCCGGCGGGGCTGGAATGGCCCGGCGGGGCTGGGATCAGAGGTGGTCCTCCGCCAGTTCTGCCACGCCCGTGATGCGGTGGAGGGCGTACGTGCGGACCTCGTCCGCCGTGTGGTCGTAGCCCGTGACGAAGCCGCCCTCCACGCGGACCGGGGCGATGACCCGCTGGCTGGCGGCGCCGTCCGCGTTGACGTAGCCGATCCAGACCGCCGAGCCCGTCAGGGCGGCCGCCTGGACCGTCGCCAGGGTTTCCGCCGCGCTCGTACGCGGGAGTTCACCGGGGACGACCGAGGCCGAGGCCGGCTCCTTGCGGACCGCCGTCGCCGCCAGGTCGCCCGCGCGGATGGCCCGTACGGCCGCCCCCAGCAGGGTGTCGTCTGGTACCGGCGGGCCGTCCGGCACCGGAACGGGCGCCGTGCGCGCCGGGGTGCGGTGGGCGTCGGCCCGGGCCACCAGCACGTCACCGGTACGGGACTCCGCGGCCGGCGCGTAGCCCATCGCCCGCAACCCGTCGAGGAGGGCGCCGGGTTCGGCCTGGGCGGCCAGGACGGTCGGGGCGAGGCGGCGCAGACCCAGCCCGGCCGAACGCTTGTCGGCCAGGATCTCGCCCAGCATGGCGTCGTCGTCGCAGCGGACGTAGGAGGAGGCCGCGCCGACACGCAGGTGGCCGTGGCGCCGGGCCACGTCGTCGATCAGGTAGGCCAGCGGCTGCGGGACCGGCGTGCGGCTGTGCTCCGCGAGGAAGGCGTGCAGGTCGGCGGCGGCGTGCCCGGCGTCCAGGGCGCGGCGCACCGACCCGGGCGTGAAGCGGTACACCGTCGCCCCGCCCTTGGATTCCACGTCCGCGAGCACCGCCAGGGTGTCCCCGAGCGGCCGGCGCAACGGGCCGGGGGCCACCGCCGTCAGGTCGGCCTGGAGCAGGACGTGGTCCACCGGCTCCGGCAGGAGGGGGGCCAACAGCGGCGCCGCGTCGCGGTGTTCCAGCAGGGCGCGGCCGAACGCGCTCAGCGCGCCCCGGCCTGTGACGCCGAGGACCTCCGCCTCGGTCAGCGTCCAGTGCGCGAGGCGGGCCCGCAGATCGCTCGCGCTGCGTACGGGACGCTCCCACGCGAGCCGGTCCAGCAGCGCGTCCGGGTCGGCGGAGGCACCCTCGGGCAGGGCGTCGAGGAGTTCCAGGACCCGGCGGCGCACCTCGGGGGCGGCGGAGCGGTCGAGGTCGGGGCCGAGCACGGAGAGGGTGCGGCCCTTGGCGTCTTGCTCGCCGGCCAGTCCGGCCGTACGGGTCGCGGGCAGCCAGGCCTCCGCCAGCACCGACCACCGCTCGGCGGGCGGCAGTTCGCACCAGTCGTCGAAGGCGGGGGTGGGCGCGTACCGCTCGTCGGCCTCGCCGTCGCTGGCCAGCAGCCCGGCGGCGTAGGCCAGTTCGATCCAGAACGCCGCCTGCGGCTCGGACGTGTCCAGCGCGGCCGCGGTCCGCTTCAGGTCCCGTACGGAGAGCCCGCCCGCGCGCAGCACTGGCGGACCGGTGTGTTCCCAGGACTTCACCAGCTCCTCGACGGTGGACAGCGCGGCCAGCGCCTGCCCGGCGGCGTTCGCGTCCACAAGCTGTGGACGGTGCTCGCGGTGCGCCGGCACCGGCGGGGGCACCGGCGCCGTGTCCCGGTGCGCGAGGCCGCCGCGCAGGTGCAGCGCCACCTCGCGGGGCAGTACGACGGTCCGCGCCGAGGCCGGCAGCAGCAGCCCGCGGTCGCGCAGCCAGCGCACCGGCGCGGTCGGGTTCGGGGTGACCTCCCCGTACGGCGGCCCCCACACCAGCCGCCCCAGCACCTGGTGGGCCTCCGCCGGAGCCTCGTCGAGCAGGGCGGACATCCGCTCCGGGTCGGTGAACAGCCCGGTCAGCGCGTTCACGGCGGACACCGGGTCGTGGGTGGCGGGCAGCCCGACGGCGGCGACGATCTCCTGGATCCGGGTCGGCGACATCCCGGCCGTGGCCTCGGCGACCGTCGGCCCCAGGCCGGTGGGCGAGGGCCGCTGCGCGGAGGGCGCGAGCAGTTCGCGGGCGGTGCGCACCAGGCGCAGCCGGTCCTCGCCGCCCCACACCAGGGCCTGGTCGCGCAGGGTGGCCAGGGCCCCGGGGAGGGCGGCGCGGGCCCCGTTGTCCTCGCCGGTGGTGCCCTCCTGGCCGGTCAGCAAGGACTCCAGCACCTCGTACGGGCACGGGTCCGGGGCCACCGCGAGCGCCTCCGCGGTCTGCAGGGCGAAGCGGTCGAGGCGTTCCAGCGCGCGGACCACCGAGGCCCGCGTTCCGGCGCGGGTGGCCAGCTGGGTGACGTCGCCGGGCACCGGGCCCAGCAGGTCGGGGCGGGCGCGCAGCAGCGCGGCGAGTGCCGCGTCGTCGCGGGCGCGCAGCGCCTCGGCGAGGGAGCGCGGGGCTCCGCTTCCGCCGGATCCTCCCGCAGTGCTTGCCTCGGGCACAGTCGCCTCCCGGTCGCGTCGGCCGGTCAGTCGGCCGGTTCCCATCCGGCCCACGGTATCCGCTGAGCCCGCGGCCGCTCCACGGGCGCACGCGCTACCTTTCCCGGAGGGGGTACGGGAGGAGCCGGGGCATGGGGATCGAGAGCGACCATCTGGTCTACGAATATCTGAGCCGCGTCGGGGACTTGGCGCAGCGCCGGCAGCTGTCCTCCGGCGACCGCATGCGGCTGGTGGCGGGGCTGCGGGACGAGATCGACCGTCGGCGCGCCCGGTACGACCCCGAGACCCCGGCCGCCGTACGGCGCATCCTGGAGCGGATCGGCACGCCGGAGGAGGTCCTGGACACCCTGTCGGCGTCCCCTTCCTACCGGGCACCCGAACCGGGGGCACCCGAACCGGACCCCGCCCCCGCGGTGCCCGCCCAGCGGGCGCCCGGCCTGCTCCGCCGCAAGCAGGTGCCCGCGCCGCGGCCGGCGGCGGAGCCGCGGAACGTGCCGCCGCACCTGGCCGGGCTGGACGAACTCGGCCCCTCCGGCGGGGAGGAGCCCGACTGGTGGCGGGTCACCCCGGGCTCGTACGGGGCGGGGCCGCAGGTCGAGGGCTTCGCGGGCGGCATCGAGATCCCGGACCTGTTCAAGGAGGACCCGGAGGAGCAGCCCGCGGAGCCGGCGGAGCCCCCGCCCGGCCCGCCGCAGTCGCGCACCCGGACCCTCGTACGGTTCCTGCGGGAGCGGCGGCGCGCGAAGGCGCAGGCGGCGGCCCCCGAACCGGCGGCGCAGACCCCGGCCGCCGGACGGCCCCGGCCGAACGCCTTCCTGCTGCTGGCCGCCGCCGTCCTGGTGGTGGGCGCGGTCACCGGCTACTGGCTGCTGCTCGTCATCGGCTGGCTCCTCCCGTACGCCTCGCGCGTGCTGCGGCCCGCCGAGCGCAAGTGGGCGGTCTTCGGCCCGCCCGGCGCGGTGCTCGCGGGGGCGGCGGTGTGGCTGTGGGGCCGCATGAACGGCAAGTGGGGCGAGTCCCTGGCCGAAGACCAGCTGAGCGGGACCGTGCACGGCATGTGGCCCTGGCTCCTGCGAGCCGCGGCCCTGGCCTCGGTGCTCTACCTGGTGTGGCGGGCCCGCCGTCGGTAGCTGGGGGCGGGGGCTGTACGGGCTCACGCGGGTGCGGGGCCTTCACCCCCTCGGGCCCCGCTCCGGGGCGGTGGTTGCCCACCCGCCCCCTCGGTGCCGGGGTGGGCGCGGGCCGTCCTGTAGGGCGGGGGCCGTACGGGTCCCCGCGCGGGTGCGGCGCCTTCACCCCCTCGGGCCCCACCCCGGGCCGGGGGACGGCTCGGGGCCTCGGCCGGGCGGAACCAGAGAGGCCTTGGGGGTTTCCCGGCTGCCCATCGTCCTTCCGTGTCGGGCCGGTCCCTCAAGGGCGCTCCCTGCGGTCGCGTCGCTTCGCGATGGCCTACGGCCACCCTTGACCGACCGACCCGCCCCGGAAAGACAAAGGACAACCGGGAAACCCCCAAAAGAACGGGCCGGACCAGAACAACGACAGACGGCCCCGCCAGAGACGCCCGACCCCGCTCCGGCAGCAGCCGGGCACCGGGCTCGTCCAGACCGCTTCCCGGACCGGGCAGGCGGCCGGCCGTCACCAAACAGCGACCACAGGCACCTCAGCCCCCGACAGGCGCCTCAAATCGCTACGCGCTCCTCACCAACGGCGTCCGACGGCCGTCCTGGGCCGGGCATAAGCCTCCACAGATCGCTACGTGCTCCTCGACGACGGCGTCGAACGTCGTGTGGGTTCTTCCCAGACGGCCGTTCGGCGGTGAGGCGGGCTTGAGTGCACGTTCCCCCGCTGTTGGTCCGGAGGGCGGTCTTCCGGTTGGTTTGGGTCGGCACAATGGCCGGTATGAACCTCACCGTCGGCTTCGACCTCGACATGACCCTCATCGATTCCCGGCCGGGCATCAAGGCCGCCTACCAGGCCCTGTCGGCCGAAACGGGCACGTTCATCGACGCCGACGCGGCCGTCACGCGGCTGGGGCCGCCGCTGGACGAGGAGCTCGCGTACTGGTTCCCTCAGGCCGAGATCCCGGCCATGGCGGACCGCTACCGGGAGATCTACCCCACATACGCCATCGAGCCGACCCCGGCGATGCCGGGCGCGCGCGAGGCCGTCGAGGCCGTCCGGGCGCTCGGCGGCCGCGCGATCGTCGTCACCGCCAAGCACGAGCCCAACGCCCGCCTGCACCTGGCGCACCTGGGCATCGAGCCGGACGCGGTCATCGGCTGGCTGTGGGCGGAGGCCAAGGCCGGTGCGCTGCGCGAGTACGGCGCCCAGGTCTACGTCGGCGACCACGTCGGGGACGTGCGCGGGGCCCGCACGGCGGGCGCGCTGTCTGTGGTCGTGCCGACGGGGCCGTGCCCGGAGCCGGAACTGCGGGAGGCGGGTGCCGACGTGGTGCTCGCGGACCTCACCGAGCTGCCGGCGTGGCTCGCGCGCTACGTCGCGGAGCAGGAGGACCAGGTAGACCGGCCGGCCCGGCCCTCCCAGCCGGCCGGGATCTAGGCGAGCGCCCCGGGGATCCGGTCAGGCGGTCTGCGAGGCCCGCGCCTCGCGCCGCTGCGCCGCCGCCGAGCGGAGCACGCCCGCCGCGGCGAGCGCGAAGCCGACGCCCATCAGCATGCACACGGCCCACGCGTACGACGGGAACGGGTCCACGTTCAGGAACAGCGGGGCCATCGTCACCAGCGTGGCCACGGCGCCCGCGATGAACACGATGCCGCCGGCCCGGACCAATGCGTCGCCGGGCCGCGCTTCGTCGGAATGAGGAGTAACAGTCACCTCACCAGGGTAGTTCCCTTGCCTGAAGCAGCCGACGGCGTAGGGCCGGGGAACGTCTTGTCACACGGCCCCGGACCATTAGCCTTGAGGTGGCGGGTCACACATGGCCCGCTGCGCTGTTATCCGGAGCCGTTCCGCGGACTCCGGACCCCGACGAGCACAAGGACAGAGGACGGACGTGCCTACCGGCAAGGTCAAGTGGTTCAACAGTGAGAAGGGCTTCGGCTTTCTCTCCCGCGACGACGGCGGCGACGTCTTCGTCCACTCGTCGGTGCTCCCTGCCGGGGTCGACTCCCTCAAGCCCGGCCAGCGGGTCGAGTTCGGTGTCGTCGCCGGCCAGCGCGGTGACCAGGCACTTTCGGTGACGGTCCTGGACCCGGCCCCCTCCGTCGCGGCGGCGCAGCGCCGCAAGCCCGACGAGCTCGCCTCGATCGTGCAGGACCTCACCACGCTGCTCGAGAACATCACCCCGATGCTGGAGCGCGGCCGGTACCCCGACAAGGTGCACGGCACGAAGATCGCCGGACTGCTGCGCGCGGTCGCCGACCAGCTCGACGTCTGATCCCGCGAATCCTCGCGCGAAACCTGTGCCCCGCCACTCGAAAGAGCGGCGGGGCACAGCCGTTCGGCGACTACGGGAAGCTCAGCGCGCCCGACGGAATGGCCGGTACCAGCCCCTCGGCGGCGGCCCGCGTCAGCAGCCCGCGCACGGCCGCGTAGCCGTCCTCGCCGAGGTCGGCGGTGAACTCGTTGACGTAGAGCCCGATGTGCTGGTCGGCGACCGCCGGGTCCAGCTCCTGCGCGTGGGCGCGTACGTACGGCCGCGAGACCTCCGGGTCGTCCCACGCCATCAGGACCGACGTACGGGCCGACTCGGCGAGCGCGCGCAGCCGTTCCTCGCCCAGCGAGCGCTTGGCGATGATCGCGCCGAGCGGGATCGGCAGCCCGGTCGTGGACTCCCAGTGCTCGCCCATGTCGGCCAGGCAGTGCAGCCCGTAGTCCTGATAGGTGAACCGGGCCTCGTGGATGACCAGTCCGGCGTCCACCCGGCCGTCGCGCACCGCGGGCATGATCTCGTTGAAGGGCAGCACGACCACCTTGCCGACGCCCTCGGGCAGCACGTCGGCGGCCCACAGCCGGAACAGCAGGTAGGCGGTGGAGCGTTCGCTCGGCACGGCGACGGTCTTGCCGGCCAGGTCCAGGCCCGCCTCGCGGGTCAGCACGAGCGGACCGCAGCCACGCCCCAGCGCCCCGCCGCACGGCAGCAGCGCGTACTCCTCCAGCACCCAGGGCAGGACGGCGTACGACACCTTCAGCACGTCCAGCTCGCCGCGCTCGGCCATGCCGTTGGTGATGTCGATGTCGGCGAAGGTCACGTCGAGGCCGGGCGCACCCGGGACGCGGCCGTGCGCCCAGGCGTCGAAGACGAACGTGTCGTTCGGGCAGGGCGAGTAGGCGATGCGCACGCTGTCAGCGGTCGTGGCGTTCGTTGCGTTCGTGGCGTTCAAGGCGTTCTCCCCAGTTCGCGAGTACGGGGCCCAGCGCGCGGAAGCCGTCGGTGAGGGCGCCGAGCGCGTCCCCGATCCGCCAGGCGGCACGGTCGCGCGGGCCCACGGCGTTGGACACGGCGCGGATCTCCAGTACGGGCAGCCCGTGCGCGCCGGCCGCCTCCGCGACCCCGAAGCCCTCCATGGCCTCGGCCCCGGCCAGCGGGTGCCGGGCCGCGAGCCCGGCGGCGCGGGCGGCGGTCCCGGTGACGGTGGAGACGGTCAGCACGGGCGCGAGCAGCGCCCCGGTCGCCTCGGCGGCGAGGGCCGCCAGCTCGGCGGGCGGCAGGTGCACGCTGTGCCCGAACCCGAGGGCCCGTACGTCGACGAAACCGTCGGGGGTTTCGGCCCCCAGGTCGGCGGCGACGATCGCGTCCGCCACGACGAGCGAGCCGAGGGGGGCGGCGGGCTGGAACCCGCCGCCGATGCCCGCCGAGACGACGAGGTCGTACGGGCCCAGGGCGAGGGCGGTCGCGGCCCCGGCGGCGGCGGCCGCCGGACCGACGCCCCCGACGAGCACGTCGAAGGCGATGCCGGGGAGGTCCCGGCGGCTGATCGGGTAGCCCCCGGGCAGGGTGCGCGGCTCAGGACCGTTGGCGTCCGGATGAGGATGAGGGGTGAGACCGGTGAGGACGGAGTCTGCCTCCGCCGCCACCGCGGTCACGACGAGCGCGCGCACCGGTGCCGTCCGGCTACTTGAGCTTGAGGTTGAAGGTCCAGACGGAGAGCGGCTTGCCGTCCTCGGCGACCTGGACGAAGGCGAGCTTCTTGGAGGACGGGGCCTCGCCCTGGCCGCCGGTCGCGAAGACGTCGGCGCCCGGGAAGCTGCGGTAGGTGTTCTCGGACGGCTCGGTGATGGGCTGGCCGTCGAGGACCGCCTGCCACTTCCTGCCGTCCTCGACGACCTCGGGCTCGACACCGAGGCGCAGCGTGTCGCCACGCGCGTACTCGATGGTCTTGGCGTCCTTCAGGTTGGTGAGGCAGTCCTGGACCTTGTCCATGGACAGCGGCTCCGAGCCGCCGTGGCAGGCCGCCTCGGCGGACACCGACGAGGTGCCGACGGTCACGGTCGCCAGCGGAGTCGGCTTGTCGCAGGCGGAGAGGAGGAGGAGGCCGGCGGACACGGCTCCGAGGGCCGCGACGCTGCGGCGGGCCCTACCCGAGAAAAGCGGTGCGGTCATGAGCCGAAGGCTATCGGGCCCTTGGGCTGCGCCGCTGCACGGGGTACCGCCGACCTGCGGCGCGGCGCGCATCCGCCCCGGCGGGGCCGCCGTGCCCGGCTGCGGCGCCGTCGCCGGGGCGCTGCCCCGGACCCCGCGCCTCAAACGCCGGCGAGGCTGGATTTGCCTCCCGCGGCGCTTCAAACGCCGGCGGCGCTGAGGTTGCCGCACCGGCGGGACGGCAGGGGGAATCCAGCCCCTCCGGCGTTTGAGGAGCGGGGTCCGGGGCGGAGCCCCGGGGAGCCTGGGCGGGGCCCCCGCTTGGCCGTACCCCCGGACGGGGCCCGGCTACGCGACGCGTGGTCGTGGCGCGTGGCCGTGGCGGGGGGCCGTCAGGAGGCCGCGGAGGGCCATCGTCGTGCCCAGGGCGACCACGGCCGCCGCGACCGACATGCCCAGCACCCCGTTCAGGGGGAGCGCGATGCCGATCGCGCCGCCCAGCACCCACGCCACCTGCAGCAGGGTCTCCGAGCGCGCGAACGCGGAGGTCCGCACCGCCTCCGGAACGTCCCGCTGGATCATCGCGTCCAGCGACAGCTTGGCGAGGGCCTGGCAGAACCCCGCCGTGGCGCCCAGCACGGCCATCATCAGCCCGCTGAAGAAGATCGCCGCGAAGACGGCCGCCGCCAGCGTCAGGCACAGCACCGCCGCGATGATCCCCTCCGGCGCCCGCGCCCGCAGCCACGCCCCCACCGCCGTCCCGCACGCGTTCCCCACGCCCGCCGAAACCGCCACGATCCCCAGCGACACCGCCGCGTTCTGCCCCGACAGGGGATGCTCGCGCAGCAGGAACGCCAGGAAGAAGATCAGGAACCCGGACAGCCCGCGCATCGAGGCGTTCGCCAGCAGCCCGCACAGCACCGACGGCGTCACCGTCCGCAGCCCCGGCCGCCGCGAGTGCGCCTCGTGCGTCGACAGCCTGGCCCGCCGCTCCCCCTTCGCCTCGTCCACCTTGTGCGGCAGCGAGAACGCCGCGAACGTCCCCCAGACGAAGATCGCGCAGGCCCCGTACAGCGGCCACGGCGGCCCGATCGCGTGCAGCCCGGCCCCCAGCGGCGCTGCCGCGCCCGTGGCCAGCAGCCCGGCCAGGGTGACCCGGGAGTTCGCCTTGACGAGGGAGAACTTCGGCGGGAGCAGCCTCGGCACCACCGCGCTGCGCACGACCCCGTACGCCTTGGAGGCGACCAGCACGCCCAGCGCCGCCGGATACAGCTCCAGCCCGCCCGTGGCCACCGCGCCCGACATCATCAGCGCCAGCAGCGCCCGCGTCAGCATCGCGGCCGCCATCGCCGCCCGCCGCCCGTGCGGCAGCCGGTCCAGCAGCGGACCGATCACCGGGGCCAGCAGGGTGAACGGGGCCATCGTGATCGCCAGGTACAGGGCCACCCGGCCGCGCGCCTCGTCCGTGGGGACGGAGAAGAACACCGTCGAGGCCAGCGCCACCGTGATCATGACGTCGCCGGCGCCGTTGATGGCGTGCAGCTCGATCAGTCGGCCGAGGCCCGATTCACCGGCCCCGTGCGCGTGCGTGGCCCGCCGGATCCCCCGCGCCGGACCCGTGATCGGCATGTGCAGGGCACGCCCCAGGGCCCGGCCGGCCCGCCTGGCCGGTCCCGAGCCGTCGGCGGACGACCGTACGGGTGCCACACTCGCCATAGTGCCCCAAGGCACCCTCCGGGACCCCTTGCGGCGCGTCGCGGCCCGTCCGCTTGTCCGCGAATCGGACCTTGCATGTGGGCCCGGGGCGCCGGAGGAGGTAGCGTGCGTAGCGCGCCACCGGCGGTTGCTCTTGGCCGCGCGCCTCTTCGCGATCCCGCAGAATGGATAGCAGGTAGGTGCGCCCGGAGTCCGATCGGGTGCGGACGTCGACGCGGCCCTCTGGTCCGCTCCGCCCGCGCTTCGTACGGACAGCACCGCCGGGTCGTTGTGGACGACAGTACGGACGGCGCACTCGTGAGACGGCGTAGGAGAGAACGAGACCAGTGAGTGCTGCGACGACGCGAAGCCGTACCCCGCGTACCCCGCGTACGCCCGCCCCCGACCGGTTGTGCGTCGAGGCGGTCGAGCTCGCCCGGGCGGCGGCCGAGGAGGCCGCCTACCCCGGAGTGGTGGGAGAGCACGTCTCCGCCGTCGCGGAGGGCGACCGCGTCGTCACCCACTTCTTCGAGGCCAAGGAGCAGGGCTACCGGGGCTGGCGCTGGGCCGTCACCGTCACCCGCGCCTCCCGCGCCAAGAACGTCACGCTCGACGAAACGGTGCTCCTGCCCGGCGAGGACGCCCTCCTGGCCCCCGAGTGGGTGCCGTGGAGCGAGCGGCTGCGCCCCGGCGACATGGGCCCCGGCGACCTGCTGCCCACCGACGCCGACGACCTGAGGCTGGAGCCGGGCTGGTCGGACGAGGACGCGCCGCCGCCGAACTCGGTGGTCTCCGAGGAGATGGCCGAACTCGTCGAGGCGGAGGACGCCGACGTCACCGACCGCGTGGTCGTCCCGGCGCGCGGCTCCATCACCTCGGTCGCCGAGGAACTGGGCATGCGGCGCCGGCGGGTCCTCTCGCGGTACGGGCTGCACAGCGCGGCCGACCGCTGGGACGACTCCTTCGGCGCGAAGACCCCGATGGCGCAGGCGGCGCCGGCGTCCTGCGTGTCGTGCGGGTTCCTCGTGAAGATCGGCGGGTCGCTGGGCCAGGCGTTCGGCATCTGCGCGAACGAGTTCGGCCCGGCGGACGGCCGGCTGGTGTCCCTCTCGTACGGCTGCGGGGGCCACTCGGAGGCGGCGGTCATGCCGAAGCCGCTGCGGCCGGCGCCGCCGGTCCTGGACTCCGTGGCCGCGGACGAATTCCCCCTGCGCCCGTCCCCCGACACCGGCTCGGTCCCGGTGTCCGACCTCCCGGCCGCGGACCTCGGCCACTCGTAGCCCCGCCGCGAGCGCCGGCGGGCTGATCCGCCGGGTCGCCGTACGCCCGGACGGGTGACTCGGGCGGCGGCCCCCGGCGGGAGCCGGCCGGTACGCTCACGCCATGGGGGACGACACGGAGATGGTGGGCATGACCGGCCGGGTGACCGGGACGGTCGGGCCGGGACTGGTCGGCGAGGTCATCGTCCGGATCCGCGGCGGGGCCGAGCACTTCCTCGCGCACCCGGTCGCCGGGACCGGCCGGCTGGCCGTCGGGACGGTGGTGACGGTCGTCGAGTACCAGCCCCCGCGCACGGTGTACGTGATGGCCGCCTACGACAACTGAGCCGGTCCGGCGGGGCGTCCGTATCAAGATGGCGACAAGAATGATCCAGCCACTTCTCTGAGGGAACGGTTCGGCGCAGACTCGCCCTCGTCGGTGTCGAACGGCACCGCGATAAGGGGGCGTTGCCGATGGCTATCGGCGTCGTGGCGGGAATCGTTCTCGCCGCAATCGTGGCTTTGATCGGCCTGTTCAAGCTCATGTGGCGGGTGGCCGAGCCCAACGAGGCACTCGTCATCTCCGGATCCGCGCACAAGACCGAGGGCATCGGCGAGGGCATGGGGTTCCGGATCGTCACCGGGCGCGGGACGCTCGTACTGCCGGGCGTGCAGGCGGTGCGGAAACTGTCCCTGGACCTCAACGAGACCCAGCTGTCGGTGGACTGCGTCACCCACCAGGGCATCCCGCTGCGGGTCAAGGGAGTGGTGATCTTCAAGGTCGGCGACGACCTCGTCTCGATCGCGAACGCGGCGCGCCGCTTCCTGGACCAGCAGAAGATGATGCCCGAGCGGGTGCACATCGTGTTCGCCGGCCATCTGCGGTCGATCGTGGGCGGGTTGACGGTCGAGGACATGATCCGCGACCGGGAGAAGCTGACCGGGCAGACCCGGATGGCGTGCGGGACGGAGATGGAGAAGCTCGGCCTGATCGTCGACTCGCTCCAGATCCACGAGATCGAGGACCCGACCGGCTACATCAAGAACCTGGCGATGCCGCACGCGGCCGCCGTGCAGCGGGACGCGCGGATCGCGCAGGCCGAGGCCAACCGGCTGGCGACGGAGGCCGAGCAGGCCGCGTCGGCGCGGATGGCGGAGGCGACGCGCGACAGCGAGATCCTGCAGGCCGGCTACCAGGCGGAACGTGACAAGGCCGCCGCGGCCGCGCGGCAGGCGGGCCCGCTCTCCGAGGCCGCCGCCCGGCAGGAGGTCGTGGTCCAGGAGACGCGGGTCGCGGAGCTGGAGGCGCACCGGCGCGAGCAGCAGCTCCAGGCGGACGTACGCAAGCCCGCGGACGCGGCGGCCTACGAGATCCGGACCAGGGCGGAGGCGGAGCGCGACGCCCGGATCTCGGCGGCGCAGGCCAAGGCGAAGGAGACGGAACTGGCGGCCGCCGCCGAGGCCACACGGGTGACGACGGCGGCGGCGGCCGACGCGAAGGCCACCGAGGCCAGGGGCCTCGCGGCGGCGACCGCGACCCGCGCGACGGGCGAGGCGGAGGCGGCGGCGACGCAGGCGAAGGGCCTGGCGGCGGCCGAGTCCGCGAAGGCGAAGGGTCTGGCGGAGGCGGAAGCGATCAAGGCCCGGGCGGCGGCCCTGGCGGAGAACCAGGAGGCGGTCGTCGCGCAGCAGCTGGCCGAGAACTGGCCGGCGATCGTCGAGGCGGGCGCGGGGGCGTTCGGCAACGTGGAGCACATGGTCCTGCTCAACGGGGCGGAGGGCATGTCGGAGATGTTCGCGAAGGCCCTGACGATGGGCGGCACGGGCCTGGGCCTGGCCCGCCAACTCCTGTCCTCGATGTCCCAGACCCCCACGGCCCCGAACACGGCCCCGACCCCCGCGGCCACCCCGAACGGCCGCATCCCGATCCGCGAGGAGTAGCCCAGCGCCGCCCGCTACTTCGCGGCGCGGCGGCGCAGCAGGCGCTTGGCGGCGAACAGCACCACCGCCGCCCCCGCCAGAACGAGGGCGCCCTTCGTGAAGCTCCCGCCCTCGCCCGGCAGGGGCGCGGCGGGGGCGCCCGGCTGCGGGGTCGCGGGGGCCGCCGAGGCCCCCGCGCCGGCGGTCAGGGGGACCGCGACGACGCGGCTGCCCTCACCCTCCGCGCCGAACATCAGCGCCGAGCCGTCCGCCGTGTACGTCACCGACTCGGCCTGCCCCTGCCACGGCGCGTCCACCCGTTCGCCCTCGCCCTGCGGCCGCCCGTCCTTCCACCCGTACGTCCGCGCCGAGAAGTACCCCCGCAGCGTCAGCCGGCTGCCGTCCGGGGAGAACGCCCCGTCCGTCACCCACGGCACGTCCGCGATCCGCCGGAACACGTTCGACCCGGTGGCCGACAGCTGCTCCGGGCCCTCGTACAGCCCGCCCTTGCTCTCGTTCTTGCTCGCGATGTACACCCGCCCCGTCACCGGATGCACCATCAGAGCCTCCGCGTTCCGCGGCCCGTCGGCGTACCGCACCGTGAACTGCGCCGCCTGGACGGTGACGTCGCGCAGTTCCTTCGGCTCCGGGAAGCGGTAGATCCACACGTGGTCCCAGGTCCCGTCCCGGTTGTCGCCGATGTCCCCGACGTACAACTGCCCGTCGGGCCCCAGCGAGATCGCCTCGACGTCACGCGGCTTCCCGATCCCCGTGAGCGTCACCCGGGCCACCGTCCTGCCCGTCGCCGAGTCCACGCCGTACACGTACGGCCCGTCGTCGCTGTCGTTGTGCGTCCAGTACACCCCGGGGTGGATCCGGCTCGCCGCCAGCCCGCTGGACTCCTTGATCCGCGGATCGGCGATGGTGAAGGACGAGGCCACCGGACCGGGCGCCGGCGTGGGCGCGTCGGCCGCGAGGGCCGCTCCGCCCGGCAGCAGGGCGAGGGCGAGGACGACGAGGGCGGCGAGCGCGGCGGCGGCGGCACGGGCGGGGAAGGACGGCAACAGGCGCATTACCCCAGCCTGCCAGCCCGTTCGGCGTGTCCGGCATCACAAGGGCGCCTGTCGCGTGATCCGCGATGATGACCGGATGCGTTTCATGTTCGTCGGTGACTCCATGACCATCGGACGCGCCGGCGACTACACCTGGCGCTACCGGATGTGGCAGCACCTGGACTCCACCCTCGGCGCCCCCTACGAGATCGTCGGCCCGCGCAGCGAGCTGTACGACACCTCCTCCGACGCGCCCACCAGCCACGCCTACGCCGACCCCGGCTTCCCGCCGCACGCCCGCCGGCACCTCGCCGGCTGGGGCGAGGGCTGGCAGCACATGGCGCCCCTCGTCGGCCCCGCCGCCCGCGCGGGCCGGGCCGACGTCCTGCTCGTCTCCCTCGGCCTGATAGACCTCGGCTTCTACACGGCCGCCGACGAGACCGCCGCCAACGTCCGCCGCTTCATCGCGGCCGCCCGCGAGGCCCGTCCGGCCGTCCGGATGGTCCTGCTCCCCGTCATCCCGAACGTCCGCGCCGAGGAGGACGCCCCGTTCGCGGCCGAGGTGGACCGGTTCAACGAGCTGCTGGCGAAGGCGGTCGCCGATCTGACGACCGCCGCCTCGCCGATCCTGCTGGCCGCGCGCCCGGAGGCGTACGACATCCACCACGACACCTACGACGGCACGCACCCCAACGCCTCCGGCGAGCACCGCCTGGCGGGCGAGTTCGCGGCGGTCCTGCACCAGGCGTGGGGCATCGGCGGCCCCTACCGGGCCCGCTGAAGCCCTCCGGAGACCCTTGCTTCGAGTGCACTCGAAGCAGTTGGCTTGGGCCCCATGAAGTACACGCAGCTCGGACGCACCGGACTCAAGGTCAGCCGACTCGTCCTCGGCACGATGAACTTCGGTCCGCAGACCGACGAACCCACCAGCCACTCGATCATGGATGCCGCGCTCGGCGCGGGCCTGAACTTCTTCGACACCGCCAACGTCTACGGGTGGGGCGAGAACAAGGGCCGCACCGAGGAGATCATCGGCACCTGGTTCGCCCAGGGCGGCGGCCGCCGCGACAAGACCGTGCTCGCCACGAAGGTCTACGGGAACATGGGCGCGGAAGGCGACCCGTGGCCCAACTACGACCGACTGTCCGCGCTGAACATCCGGCGGGCCGTCGAGGCCAGCCTGAAGCGGCTCCAGACCGACCACATCGACGTCTACCAGTTCCACCACGTCGACCGCCGGACCCCCTTCGAGGAGATCTGGCAGGCCGTCGACGTCCTGATCCAGCAGGGCAAGATCCTCTACGCGGGCTCCTCCAACTTCCCCGGCTACAAGATCGCCCAGGCGAACGAGACGGCCGCCCGGCGCGGCGGCCTCGGCCTGGTCAGCGAGCAGTGCCTCTACAACCTCGCCGAGCGGCGCGCGGAGATGGAGGTCATCCCGGCCGCGCAGGAGTACGGCCTCGGGGTCATCCCCTGGTCCCCGCTCCACGGCGGCCTGCTCGGCGGTGTCATCAAGAAGGAGGTCGAGGGCGGCCGCCGCGCTTCCGGCCGGTCGGCGGACGCGCTGGCCAACACCTCGGTACGGGCGCAGGTGCAGGCGTACGAGGACCTGCTCGACAAGCACGGCCTGGAGCCCGGCGAGACGGCGCTGGCCTGGCTGCTGACCCGGCCGGGGGTGACCGGCCCGATCGTCGGGCCGCGCACGGCCGGGCAGTTGGAGAGCGCGCTGCGCGCCCTTGAGCTGGAGCTGGGCGAGGAGCTGCTGACGGCCCTGGACGAGATCTTCCCGGGCCCGGGCCCGTCCCCGGAGGCCTTCGCCTGGTAGGCGGCGGCCGGCCGGCTACTGCCCGACGGCGGCCGCCACGGCCACGACGACGAACATCAGCACGAGCACACCGGCCATCACACGGTTTCTGGTCTTGGGATCCACCCGTCGAGCCTAACGCGGCCGCCGCGCTGCCCGGCACCGGCCCTCGGCTCAGCCTTCCAGGGGCCAGGACCCGACGGTCTCGTAGCGGGGCTGTTCGTGGGGCACACCGCTGACGGGCAGGTGGCTGCGGACCAGGCTCAGCGTGTCGGCCTGCCAGGGGGTGCCCTCGAAGCCGGCGAGTGCCTCCAGGTACGGGTGCAGGCGGGTGGCGGCGTCGTGGCCGCGGGCCAGCGTGACGTGCGGGGTGTACCGGCGGTGCTGTCCCATCGGCACCCCGGCCCTGCGGGCGGCGGCGTCGGCCCGCTCGGCGAGCATGCGGACGGCGGAGAGGTCTCCGGCGGCGCCGATCCACAGGGTGCGGTTCCCGAAGTGCCCGGCGCCGTGCAGCCGCAGCGTGAAGGGGGCGGTGTGGTGGGCCGCCCGGGCGAGCCGGGCGTGGAGCTCGGGAACCACCTCGTCCCGCACCTCGCCCATGAAAGCGAGCGTGAAGTGCCAGGCGGCCTCCGCGGCCCACGTCAACCGGTCGTCGCGCACCGGCCGCACGGCTTCCCGAAGCTCGGCCAGGGCGGCCTCGGGCGGCAGGACGGCGGCGAACAGTCTCATGCCGCCGAGCCTAGCGGCGGGCCAGGCCCCGGGGACGCTGCGGCGCCGCCGCCGGGGGCCCTGCCCCCGGACCCCCGCGCCTCAAACGCCGGCGGGGCTGAAATCGCCCTGCGGGCAATCCAGCTCCGCCAAGCGGACGGCATCAGCCAGATCCAGCCTCGCCGGCGTTTGAGGCGCGGGGTCCGGGGCGGAGTCCCGGGAAGCGGTGCCGGGCCCGGACCGCGTGGGACGCGGTTACGCGGCGGCGACCAGTTCGCGGCGGGACGCGGGGACGAACGTCACCCCGCGCCGGTTCACCCGCAGCCGCAGGTTGCCCACGCGGGCCAGTACCACCGCGATGGCGACACCGGCGGCCAGCGAGATCAGACCGCCCGCGGCCATGCCGATCCGCGCGCCGTACGTGTCCGTGATCCACCCCATCAGCGGGGCCCCCAGCGGGGTGCCGCCGGTGAAGACCATCATGAACAGCGCCATGACCCGCCCCCGCATCTCGGGGTCGGTGGCCATCTGCACGCTGGAGTTGGCCGTGACGTTGACCGTCAGGCCGAAGATCCCGATCGGCACCAGCAGCGCCGCGAACAGCCAGAAGCCGGGCGCGAAGGCGGTCACGAGCAGCAGCACCGAGAACAGCACCGCCGCGGCCACCAGCAGCCGCAGCCGGGACAGTCCGCGCCGGGCGGCGAGCAGGGCGCCCGCCAGGGAGCCGGCCGCGATCAGGGTGTTGAACAGGCCGTACGTCCCCGCGTCCCCGTGGAACACGTTGCTCACGAACGCCGACAGCCAGATCGGGAAGTTGAACCCGAAGGTCCCGATGAAGCCGACCAGCACGATCGGCCAGATCAGCTCGGGGCGTCCGGCGACGTACCGCAGGCCCTCCCGCAGCTGCCCCTTGGCGCGCGGCTGCGGCTCGACCGGGTGCAGCTCGTGCGCCCGCATCAGCAGCAGCCCGGCGATGGGCGCCGCGAACGACAGTCCGTTCAGCAGGAAGGCCCAGCCGGAGCCGACGGCGGTGATCAGCACACCGGCGATCGCCGGGCCGACCAGCCGGGCGGACTGGAAGTTGGCCGAGTTCAGGCTGACGGCGTTGGCGACCTGCTCCTTGCCGACCATCTCGGAGACGAAGGTCTGCCGGGCCGGGTTGTCCACGACGGTGACCAGGCCGAGCAGGAAGGCGGCGAGGTAGACGTGCCAGACCTGGACGTGTCCCGCCAGGGTGAGCACGGCCAGTGCGACGCCCGTCAGGCCCATCGCGCTCTGGGTGGCGATCAGCAGCGGCCGCTTGGGCAGCCGGTCGGCGAGCACGCCCCCGTAGAGGCCGAACAGCAGCATCGGCAGGAACTGCAGCGCGATGGTGATGCCGACGGCGGAGGCGGAGCCGGTGAGGGAGAGGACCAGCCAGTCCTGGGCGATGCGCTGCATCCAGGTCCCGGTGTTCGAGACGACCTGGCCGGTCGCGAAGAGCCGGTAGTTCCGGATCTTCAGCGAGCTGAACATCGAGTTCCTGCCCGCGCGTGCGGCCGGGGCCGCGTCGGTGGTGGTGGATGTGTGGCCGGGTGCGGAGTCTGCTCCGGTTCCCGTACTCAAAAGCGTTCGCCTCCTGGCGTCGTTCCTTACAAGTGGGCGAGCTTCTCCAGGACGGGCGCGGCCTCGCGCAGCTTGGCCCACTCGTCCTCGGTCAGCTCGGCCGCGAGCCCGGCCAGGAAGGCATTGCGCTTGCGACGGCTCTCTTCGAGCATCGCCTCGGCTGTCTCCGTCTGGCGGACCACCTTCTGGCGGCGGTCGTCGGGATGCGGCTCCAGCGTGACCAGTCCCTTGGCCTCCAGCAGCGCGACGATGCGTGTCATCGACGGCGGCTGGACGTGCTCCCGGCGGGCCAGCTCGCCGGGCGTGGCCTGGCCGCAGCGGGCGAGGGTGCCCAGCACCGACATCTCGGTCGGGCTCAGCGACTCGTCGACGCGCTGGTGCTTCAGGCGCCGGCCCAGTCGCATGATGGCGGAGCGGAGATCGTTCACGGCGGCAGCATCGTCGCCATGGGAAAGGTCATGCATGTCTTTAGAATAACTCATTACTCTAGCTAAAGAACACCGGGTTAAACCGGCCGCCCGCCGCGGTCACTCGTACGGGTGAGTGGGGCGCGGAAAGTGACCCGCGTCCACACCCTCTGCCCCGACCCTTTCGGCATGGGGACACATGTGCTGAGCATGCGCATAGACGGGGAGCTCCTCGACAGGCTCCGGACTCATGCCGCCAAACGCGGAATGAGCGTCCAGGACTATGTGGTCCGGACGCTCATTCGCGACGACTTCGACGAGCGCTTCAAGGCGGCCGTCGACGAGACGGAGAAGTTCTACGGGCTGACGTGAGCCCGCAGGGAAGGGCTCACGTGAGGCCGAGGGCGGGCATCGCGTAGTAGAAGACGAACACCGCCGACACGACGTACATGGCCACCGGGACCTCGCGGCCCCGGCCGGTCGCCAGGCGCAGTGCGCAGAAGCTCACGAAGCCGATGCCGATGCCGTTGGTGATCGAGTAGGTGAAGGGCATCATCACCATGGCCAGGAAGGCCGGGACGGCGATGGTGAAGTCGCTCCAGTCGATGTCCTTGACCGAGCCCGCCAGGATCAGGAAGCCGACCGCCACCAGGGCGGGGGTGGCCGCCTGGGAGGGGACCATGGTGGCGAGCGGGGTGAGGAACAGCGCCACGGCGAAGAGGCCGCCCGTCACGACGTTCGCCAGGCCCGTACGGGCGCCCTCGCCGACGCCGGCCGTGGACTCCACGAAGCAGGTGGTGGCCGAGGAGGAGGTCGCGCCGCCCGCGGCGACGGCCAGGCCGTCGACCAGCAGGACCCGGTTGATGCCGGGGAACTCCCCGGTCTCCTTGTCGACCAGCTTCGCCTCGTCGCCGACGCCCAGGATCGTGCCCATGGCGTCGAAGAAGCAGGACAGCAGCACGGTGAAGACGAAGAGGATGCCGGTCAGCACCCCGACCTTCCCGAAGCCGCCGAAGAGGCTGACCTGACCGACGAGCCCGAAGTCGGGCGCGGCCACCGGGTTGCCCGGCCACTCGGGGACGGTCAGGCCCCAGGCGGTGGCGGGCAACTGGGTGATCAGCTGGACGGCGACCGCGACGACGGTCATCACCACGATGGAGATCAGGATCGCGCCCGGCGTCTTGCGGATCAGCAGGGCGAGGGTCAGCAGCACGCCGGCGACGAAGATCAGCACCGGCCAGCCGTGCAGGTGGCCGCCCGTGCCGAGCTGGAGCGGGACCGTGGTGTGCGCGAGGTCGGGGATGCGGGTGACGAAGCCCGAGTCGACCAGGCCGATCAGCATGATGAACAGGCCGATGCCGATGGCGATGCCCTTGCGCAGGCCGAGCGGGACGGCGTTCATGACCCGCTCGCGCAGGCCGGTCGCCACCAGCAGCATCACGACGAAGCCGGCCAGGACCACCATGCCCATGGCGTCGGGCCAGCTCATGCGGGGGGCGAGCTGGAGGGCGACGACGGTGTTGACGCCGAGGCCCGCGGCGAGCGCGATCGGGACGTTGCCGATGACGCCCATGAGGAGGGTGGTGAACGCGGCCGTCAGGACGGTGGCGGTGACGAGCTGGCCGCCGTCGAGCTGGTGCCCGTACATGTCCTTCGCGCTGCCGAGGATGATCGGGTTCAGCACGATGATGTAGGCCATCGCGAAGAAGGTCGCGAAGCCGCCGCGGACCTCGCGGGCGAGGGTCGAGCCGCGCTCGGAGATCTTGAAGTAGCGGTCCAGCCCTCCGGAGGGTTCCCGGTGGGAAGGCTCCGGGAGGGTGGGCGTGGAGGCGGGGGCCGGGGTGCTCATACGGTCCTCATTGGGTAATTCATACGAAGAAATGGGCCTCGCCCAGACCGTTTCAGTATGAACACATGAACGAAGGAGCGTCCATCTCCGCGCGTAGACCCGGAATCGCCGCACCTAGACTGGGGGGCATGGCGAAATGGACTGCGAAGCACGAGGCTCCCGAGCCCCTCGAGGGCCCGGTCGTCGCGACCATCACGGGCGGCACGATCCTGTGGTTCGCCCTGTTCGTCGTCCAGCTCCCCTTCTACGGCTGGTTCGCCGACCGGGACCTGCTGTGGTGGGTCTGGACCTGCGCGGCCGGCGGTTTCCTCGGTCTGATCGGCATCTGGTACGTCCGGGGACGTGACGCGGCCCTCAAGCGGCACGCCGAGGCCGCTGCGCGGGCCGAGCGGGCCCCGCACCCGGACCGGTCCTAGCCCGGGGCCTACCAAGGGACGATTCGGGTCATCCCGAAGTCGGATCTTCGGACGTCTCGGCGGGTGAAGCGTTCGAACCGCCCGTACCGTCGAAAACATGACGCAGCGGGCGAAGATCGACAATGACGGGCCTGAGCCGAGCGACGCAGCGGGCGGCGGCACGGCCGGCATCGCCATCGACGCGGGAGCCGAGCTCGACCCGGTGCACCCCGTGCAGCCACCGGCCCCCAGGTTCAAGCCCGGCGGCCTGACGACCGCCGAGGTCGCCGAGCGCGTCGCACGCGGTGACGTCAACGACGTCCCCGTCCGCAGCAGCCGCTCCACCGCCGACATCGTCCGCGCCAACGTCTTCACCCGCTTCAACGCCATCATCGGCGTCCTCTGGGTGATCATGCTCTTCGTCGCGCCGATCCAGGACAGCCTCTTCGGCTTCGTGATCATCGCGAACACCGGCATCGGCATCATCCAGGAACTGCGCGCCAAGAAGACCCTCGACGGCCTCGCCGTCATCGGCGAGGCCAAACCGAGCGTGCGCCGCGACGGCCGCACCGCCGAGATCTCCACCTCCGAGATCGTCCTCGGCGACGTCATCGAACTCGGCCCCGGCGACAAGGTCGTCGTCGACGGCTCCGTCGGCGAGGCCGAGAGCCTGGAGATCGACGAGTCCCTGCTCACCGGCGAGGCCGACCCCGTCCTGAAGAAGCCCGGCGACCAGGTCATGTCCGGCTCCTTCGTCGTCGCCGGCGGCGGCGCGTTCATCGCCACCAAGGTCGGCCGCGAGGCCTACGCCGCCCAGTTGGCCGAAGAGGCCTCCCGCTTCACGCTCGTCCACTCCGAGCTGCGCTCCGGCATCTCCACCATCCTCAAGTACGTCACCTGGATGATGGTCCCGACCTCCATCGGCCTCGTCATCAGCCAGCTGATCGTCAAGGACTCCAACCTCAAGGACTCCATCGCCCGCACCGTCGGCGGCATCGTCCCGATGATCCCCGAAGGCCTCGTCCTGCTCACCTCCGTGGCCTTCGCGATCGGCGTCATCCGCCTCGGCCGCAAGCAGTGCCTGGTCCAGGAACTGCCCGCCATCGAGGGCCTGGCCCGCGTCGACGTCGTCTGCCTCGACAAGACCGGCACCCTCACCGAGGGCGGCATGGACGTCACCGAGCTCCGCCCGCTCGCCGGCGCGGAGCCCTCGTACGTCAAGAAGGTGCTCGGCGCCCTCGGCGAGTCCGACCCGCGGCCCAACGCCAGCCTCCAGGCGATCATCGACGCCTACCCCGACAGCGCGGAATGGCGCTGCACCGAGTCGCTGCCCTTCTCCTCCGCCCGCAAGTACAGCGGCGCCAGCTTCAGCGAGGGCGACGGCGAGAACAACACCTGGCTGCTCGGCGCCCCCGACGTCCTGCTGCCCGCCGGGGACCCGGCCCTCGACGAGATCAACGACCTCAACGAGCAGGGACTGCGGGTCCTCCTGCTGGCCCGCTCAGCCCGCGAGCTCGACGATCCGGCCGTGGCCACCGGCGTGAGGCCGACCGCCCTGATCGTCCTCGAACAGCGCCTGCGGCCCGACGCCGCCGACACCCTGCGCTACTTCGACGACCAGAACGTCCACGCCAAGGTCATCTCCGGCGACAACGCCATCTCGGTCGGGGCGGTCGCCGGCAAGCTCGGCCTGCCCGGCGCCGAGAACACCGTGGACGCCCGCAAGCTGCCCTCCGAGCAGGACGACATGGCGAAGGTCCTCGACGCCAATTCCGTCTTCGGCCGCGTCACCCCGCAGCAGAAGCGGGACATGGTCGGAGCCCTCCAGTCCAAGGGCCACACGGTCGCGATGACGGGCGACGGCGTCAACGACGTCCTCGCCCTCAAGGACGCCGACATCGGTGTTTCGATGGGCTCCGGCTCGGAGGCCACCCGCGCCGTCGCGCAGATCGTCCTCCTCAACAACAGCTTCTCGACCCTCCCCTCGGTGGTCGCCGAGGGCCGCCGCGTCATCGGCAACATCACCCGCGTCGCGACCCTCTTCCTCACGAAGACCGTCTACTCGGTCCTCCTCGCCATCCTGGTGGTCTGCTCGCAGGTCGAATACCCCTTCCTGCCCCGCCACCTCACCCTGCTCTCCACCCTCACGATCGGCATCCCGGCCTTCTTCCTGGCCCTGGCGCCCAACAAGGAGCGCGCGAAGCCGCACTTCGTGAAACGGGTGATGCGCTACGCGATCCCGGGCGGCGTCATCGCCGCGACGGCCACCTTCATCACCTACCTGATCGCCCGCGCCCACTACACCGGCCCCGACTCCCTCAAGGCGGAGACCAGCGCGGCCACCCTGGCCCTGTTCCTCACCTCGATGTGGGTCCTGGCGATCATCGCCCGCCCGTACACGTGGTGGCGGGTCGGCCTGGTCGGCGCGATGGGTGGCGCCTTCCTGATCGTCCTCGTCGTCCCCTGGCTCCAGGACTTCTTCCAGCTCAAGCTGGAGGGCGTGACGATGCCGTGGATCGCGGTCGCCATCGCGGCGGCCGCCGCGGCCCTGATCGAGTTCACCTTCCGATGGGTGGACCGCAGGTTCCCGGCGTAGGGGAGGGTCAGGCGACCGGTACGGGGTGCCGGCCCTCGGGGGCGGCGGCGCCGCCGAGGGGGGCCGGGGCCGAGGGGCGGCGGCCGAGGTCCTTCAGGCGCATGGCCGGGCGTTCCACCAGGTGCCAGGAGAGGACGGCCGCGAGGAGGGCGCCGCCCAGGGAGAGGGCCAGGTAGGCGGCGAAGCCCCAGCGGGTGGCGCCGAGGACGGCCAGGGACTGCTGGACGAGGAAGCCGTAGATGTAGATGCCGTACGAGTAGTCGTGCTTCGCCCCGATGCGCTGGAACGGCTTCGGCAGGCGGATGGCCAGCCAGAGGAGCAGGTAGCAGAAGGCCGGCACGCCCAGGGCGAAGAAGTAGCCGTAGTGCAGGGTCAGCGCGAACACGACGGCGCTCAGCGCCGCCAGGGGGGTGCTGACCGGTACGCGCTCCTTGTAGACCTCCAGCACGGCGCCGAGGGCGAAGGCGAAGCCCAGGTAGACCATGTAGTTCAGGTCGTGGGGGCCCATCAGCGGGATGTGCACCGCCCCGCCGTGGGCCGCCGTCGCGGGACCGGCGTTCAGGCGGTTGCCGAAGGCGTCGGCGACGACCAGTCCGCCCAGGACCACGGCCACCGCGAGGACGGTGCGGCGGGAGCGGACCAGTGAGCCGCCCAGGGCGAGCAGGGCGACCCCGAGGTAGCACAGGACCTCGTAGGCCAGGGACCACAGGGCGCCGTTCATCGCGCCGTTGTGGGTGAGCCCCTTGGCACTCGCCGTGTTCAGGATGTCGGATATGCCCCACTGGCCGATGCCGACGGCCCAGTTGGCCTCGACGTAGGCGAAGGGGCCCTGCGGGTGGTCCCAGAACCCGGCCGTGCTGCCGTGCTGGCGCCAGTACAGGAAGGGGGCCACGGCGAAGGCCGTGACGGCCATGCACACCCACAGGCCGGGCAGCAGCCGCAGCGCGCGGTGCCACAGGAAGCGGCCCACCGGGAGCCGGTTGCCGCTGCGCGTCACGAGGATGCCGGAGAGGAAGAAGAACCCGAAGACGGACATCTTCCCGAGGTCCGTCTGGCCCTGCGAGAAGCTGTGACCGAACTCACCGGTGCCGAAGCCGAGGATGCGCGCGTGCGAGACCACGACCGCGGAGGCCAGGAGCAGCCGCAGCAGTCCCAGGCTGTTGTTCCGTCCGGAGAACAGCTCGGAAACCCGCCCGTGGGACCACCCAACGCGGGGCGTGCGGGCTGATCTGTCGGGCATGACGCTCCCCCTGAACGATTCCCTGAGGGGGCGTTCTCTTCTGGCCGTCGCTCTATCGGTCGTACAAAGCAACGATCAGTCTGGGTCGGAGCCCCGCCGCCTGTCAAAGAAAACCCACAGGAAGCGGACGGCCACACCCGCCGGCACCGCGGTCAGTCGAACCAGCGGTCCCGGGCCAGTTCCGCCGTGCGCGACGGGTCCTCCAGGAGGGCCGCCACCTCGAAGCGGCGGGGCCACTGGCCCGCGGCCCAGGCCAGCCCCGCCGCCACGCCCTCCAGGGTTGCGGCGTGGAGGGTGCCGTCGGGAGTGCGGCGCCAGTCGAGTTCGGTGCCGCCCGCGACCAGCTCCTCGTGCTCCACGTAGGTGAGCGGAGTGGAGGGGCCCAGCAGGAGGAGGACCGACTCCGGTACGTCGTGCTCCTCGCCCGGGGTCGTGACCTCCGCGGGCACGGTTTCCGAGAGGCGGCGGACCTGGAGGAGGTCCGCCAGGTCGGCGGCCCGGGAGGGGGACACGGGCAGGAGGGGGAGGCCCTGCGTGAGGGGGAGCAGATCGGGGGCGTCCGCGATGACCGCGTCGGCCGCGTCCACGACCCGGGTGTTCCCGTCCACCACCGCGCGCAGCTCGTCGGGGAGGGTGACCTGCTCGGGGTCCAGGTCGGCGAGGGCGGTGTACAGGCCGTGCAGCTGCCGGCCGGTCACCTCGCGGTCCGGGTCCGCGAGGCGGCCCAGGAGCTCGGCCGCGCCGCCGGGCTCGTCCAGGAGGGCCGGCACGGTGGTCCGTACGCCCAGGGCGCGCAGCACCTGCTCGTCCTCGAAGCCGGTGGCGTCCGCGGAGGTGTAGAGGCCCTCCAGCAGCGGGTCGCCGCCCGCCGCGCGCAGGCCGGCCGGGCGGCGGCCGTCGAGGACGGGGTGGTCGCGCAGCCACCAGGCGGTGTACGGGCGCACGGACTGCGTGGTGCCGTCCGGGAGCAGGATCCGTACGGGCTGGGTCAGGGCGTCGCGCAGCGGGGGCTGCGCCAGCATCGCCAGGGCCTGGGGCCAGCAGTCGTCGTCGACCAGGTCGAGGTCCCGTACGGCGACCAGTTCCGTGGCCACCGGGGGGACCGGGAGGTCCGGGAGCTGGTCCAGGACGTCCTCGCACCACACGTCCACCGCGTCGAGCAGGCCCGCGTCGTCGGGCTCGGCGAAGTCCCCCTCGCGCGGTTCCAGTTCGTCGGGGTCGAGGACCACGTCGGTGGCGCGGACCAGCTGGAAGGCGGCCAGGACCCCGCAGGCGGTGAGGGTGTCGGCGTCCCAGCGGGCGGCCAGCTCGGCGTCCAGGTAGGGGATCTCGTCCTCGCGGATGACGGAGGCCAAGGGGCTGCCCGGGAGGAGGAGTTCGCCCGCCGGGGTCGGCTCGCCGTCCTCGTCGGGCAGGGCGAGCGCGCCCAGCCAGGGCTCGTCGCCCGGTTCCAGGCCGGCGTCGCGGACCAGGCCGAGGACCACGTCGGCCAGCTCGTCGGCGTCCAGGGTGTCGGCGTCCTCGTCCCAGATCTCCCCGGCGTCGAGGGAGGCGGCGACGGCGGCCCGCACCTGCGGGGTCGTCAGCACGGCCCGCGGCGTGGCGGGCAGCGCCCCGAGCTTCTCCAGCAGCGGGTGCGCCGCCTCCGGGTGGGCCACCTTCAGCCCCAGCCGGGCCAGGCTCTCGGGGGTGTCCGCGTAGGGGAGGAGGATGTGGCGCGGGCCGATCGTGGTGCGGCCGTCGGCCAGCGGCACGGGCAGGCCGGACAGCCGGTCCGGGTCCACCCCGGCGAGGCTGTCGTAGAGCCGGTGCCACCACTCGGGGGTCCGCTCGATGCCCGCGATCCGCTCGATGGCGTCGCCCAGCGGGAGCCGGCCCACGCCCAGGGTGCGCAGCTCGGCGCGGCGCTCCAGGCCGGCCGGGAGCAGGGTCGGCAGGACCTCGGCGAGGACCCGTACGGTGTCGGCGCCCGCGCCCTCCACGACCTCGGCCTCGAAGGGGCGCAGGGCGCTGCGTTCCTCCGCGTGCTCGGGCGGGGCGGCGGGGGCGAGGAAGGCCGTACGGGGGAGCCGGCCGAGGACGGCGGCGCGCAGCGCCCCGTCCAGGGGGCCCTTGCCGAGCGGGCCGGGGACCAGGTCGACGAGGGCGGGGCTCACCGGGTCCCAGGCGCCGAGGAGTTCGGCGTACGCGTCGGCCGCGCGCTCCACCAGGAAGTCGGTCAGCGGCCCCGGGGCGGGGTGCCGGCGGGTGGTGTCCAGCGGCAGGGTCGCGATGAGCAGGGCCGGGATGCCGAGGGGCTCGTCGGTGGGGGTCGGCGCGTGCACGACGGGCGCGGTGGCCGGGCGCAGCGGGGCGCCGTCGGTGTCGACGGGCACGGCCCAGGACACCGACCAGGCGGGCCGCAGCCGTTCCTCCACGGGCCGGTCGGCGAGCAGGGCGCGCTCGATGGGGCCGCCGTGGCGGACGGTGCGCCAGCAGTTGGTGCCCGTACGGGAGTCCTCGATGACGGTGTACGGGCCCTCGTCGCGGCGGTGGAGGGTGCGGGTGCCGGCCGGGGTCTCGATGACGACCTCGTGCAGGCCCGGGAGGGTGAGGAGGAGGGCGTCGTCGATGCCGGCCAGCAGCCGTTCGGCGAGGTCCTCGGCGGCGGCGTCGCGCAGCGGGAGGACCACGACGGTGTCGTAGCCCTCGGGGGCGGAGCCCTCGGCGGGCAGGGGCAGGCGCAGCAGCGGTACGTGGCCGTCGCGGCGGCGCAGCTCGTCGCCGAGGCCGGGGCTGCCGACGGCGGCGTCCCGGGCCAGTTCGCGGGCCTCGGCGAGGGACCAGCGGACGCCCCCGTGGCGGCCGAGGACGGCGGGCTCGTCGGAGACGGCGAGGACGGCGGCGAAGCCGACGCCGAAGCGGCCGACGGTGTCGGAGGAGCCGGAGGCCCCGTCGGCCGGTCCGGTGGGCTCCCGCTTGGCGGAGGCGCGCAGGGTCGACAGCGACTCCACTCCGGTCGCGTCCAGCGGGGCACCGGTGTTGGCGACGGCCAGCACCGCGTGCCCGGGGTCCGCGGGGCCGGCGGGGTGCAGGGTGAGCCGCATCCGGCCCGGAACGCGGGCCCGCGCGGCGGCGTCGGCGGCGTTCTGCGCCAGCTCGACGACGAGCCGGTCGCGGTAGCCGCCGAGCGCCAGGTCCTCCTCGGCGTTGGCGTCCTCGCGGAACCGGGACGGGCCCGCGCCCCACGCGTCGAGGACCCCGCGCCGCAGCCGGGCCGTGCCGAAGGGGTCCACGCCGCTCTGGGCCGCCGTCACTCGCACGTTCACGCCGCTGCCTCCAAGATGTGCTGGGCACTGATGCTCCTGCCCCGAACGTCCTGAAGGTATCGCGTATACCCCTAGGCCTTGCCCGTGAGGTGGGCGAACACCACGACGTTGGCATCCCAGTGGCGGTCGGCGGTGAGGTTGCCGCCGCAGGTGATCAGGCGGAGCTCGGCCTTGCCGTGGGTGTCCCCGTAGACCCTGTCGGTGGGGAAGGCGTCCTTCTTGAAGGTGTCGACCTCGTCGACGGCGAAGACGGCGGTGGTGCCGTCGGTGCGGTGGACCTCGATCCGCTGGTCCTTCTTCAGGGTCTTGAGGTTGAAGAAGACGGCCTTGGGGGCCTTCGGGGTGTCCATGTGGCCGACGATCGCGGCGGCGCCGGGCTCGCCGGGGGTGGGGCCGTCCTTGTACCAGGCCGCGTCGTCGGGTTTGGCGAAGTCCGGCTCCTGCATGACCCCCTGGGAGTCGAGGCCGACGCGGTCGAGCGGGGCGTCCACCCCGATGCCGGGGATGTCGATGCGGTCCGGTACGGACGGGGGGAGGGAGGCGGCGGCCGCCGCCGCGTTGACGGGGTCCCCGCCTCCGGCCTTGGCGTCGGCGCCCGCGGAGCAGCCGGAGGCGAGGGCGACGGCGAGGGCCGAGGCCCCCGCCAGGGCGGCCGCGCGGCGTGCGCGGGCGCCCCGGCGGGGCGTGGTGGCGGTCGCCGTGGCGGACCCGGGGGCGGACTCAGACATTGGTGGTCTCGGGGACGTAACCGACGGGCGCCTCGCCGGTGTTCACGGAGCCCTTCGGCTTCTTGTGCTCGCTCGGCTTCAGCGGCTGCGGCTTCGGCTGCGGCTTCACGTCGGGGTTGCCCTTGCCCTCGGTGGAGAACTTGACCGTGTCGAACTGCTTGCCGCCCGCGTACGCCTGGACGCCGTAGTAGCCCGTCTTGACGTCCTTGGCGACGGTCGCGGTGCCGGTCCAGGTGCCCTTGCCGTCGCCCTTCAGGTTGACCTGGCCGCCGAACGCGTCGGACTTCACGAAGGCGTTCTTCTCGCCCGCGCCGGTCTTGATGGTGACGACGACCTTGTCGCCGGGCCGGCCGAAGTCGGTGGACAGGCTCACGCTGGACGCCGACGGGGTGGGCTTGCCGCCCTTCTTGACGGTCAGCTGCGCGGTCGCCTGGAGCTTGCCGCCGTCGGGGCCGGTGCCGGTCAGGTAGACGCCGTAGGTGCCGTCGGCGACGTCGGCGACCGTGGCGGTGCCGCCCCTGCCGTCCGTCATCTTCACGTCGGCCAGGGCCTTGGAGGAGACGGACAGGTTCGTCGAGCCGTCCGGGACGTCCATCTGGAAGGTGAGGGAGTCGCCGGGCTTGGCGCCGGCGGCGGAGAGGTGCAGGTGCGCGGGGGCCGCGTGCGCGCTCGCGCTCGCCGACTTCGTCGGGGACGGGGTGGCGTCGGCGGCGAAAGCGGTCGCGGTGCCGCCGAGGGCCATCGACGAGGCGAGGGCGATCGCCGAGAGGGTGAGTGCCTTGCGCATGGGATTTCCTCCTGAACGGGCCGGGTTTTTCCCGGCACACCAGACATGAGGGACATCCTGGGCGGCTTGGTTGCGGGCCGGCGGCGGGGCCGGGGAGCGGCCGCCGAAGGTCCCGCGGCATAAAGGCGCAGGCGGCGAGGGGGGATGGGATGTTCCGTTTGCTGGCTCTTTGCCCCGATTTTTGGGACCAAGGTCCCGGGCCACGCCACCGGGGAAACGCCAGAGCCCCCGGTGACACGAGGTCACCGGGGGCTCTGGCGGCTGTCCTTAGAGCTTCTCGATCACGTAGTCGATGCAGGCCGTCAGCGCCTGCACGTCTGCCGGGTCGATCGCCGGGAACATCGCGATGCGGAGCTGGTTGCGGCCGAGCTTGCGGTACGGCTCGGTGTCCACGATGCCGTTGGCGCGCAGCACCTTGGCGATCGCCGCCGCGTCGATGTCGTCCGAGAAGTCGATCGTGCCGATGACGGCGGAGCGCTTGTCGGCGTCCACGACGAACGGGTTCGCGTACTTCGACGCCTCCGCCCAGCCGTACAGGTTGCGCGCGCTGGCCGCCGTACGGCCGGTCGTGAACTCCAGACCGCCCTGGCTGTTCATCCACCGCAGCTGCTGGTCGAGCAGGAAGAGGGTGGAGAGCGCCGGGGTGTTGTACGTCTGGTTCTTCAGCGAGTTGTCGATCGCCGTCGGCAGCGAGAAGAACTCCGGGACGTGCCGGCCGGAGTCGTGCACGCGCTGGGCGCGCTCCAGGGCCGCCGGGGAGAACGCCGCCAGCCACAGGCCGCCGTCCGAGGCGAAGGACTTCTGCGGGGCGAAGTAGTAGACGTCGGTCTCGGTGATGTCCACCGGCAGGCCGCCGGCGCCCGAGGTCGCGTCCACCAGGACGAGGGACCCGGCGTCGGCGCCCGCGACGCGCTTGATCGGCGCCGCGACACCCGTCGAGGTCTCGTTGTGGGTGTACGCGTACACGTCCACGCCCGCCTCCGCCACCGGCTCGGGGTGCGTGCCCGGGTCGGAGGAGATCACGGAGGGCGCGTCCAGCCACGGCGCGAGCTTCGCGGCCTTGGCGAACTTGGAGGAGAACTCGCCGAAGGTCAGGTGCTGGGACTTCTGCTCGATCAGCCCGTGGGTCGCGATGTCCCAGAAGGCGGTGGAGCCGCCGTTGCCCAGGATCACCTCGTAGCCCTCGGGGAGGGAGAAGAGGTCCCGGAGCCCCTGGCGCACCGAGCCGACCAGGTTCTTGACCGGGGCCTGGCGGTGTGAGGTTCCGAGCAGGGAGGTTCCGGTGGCGGCGAGGGCGTCCAGCGCCTCGGTCCGCACCTTGGAGGGGCCCGCGCCGAAGCGTCCGTCGGCGGGCTTGATGTCAGCGGGAATCTGGATCTCAGCCACGAGCGGAGCGTATCCGGTCGGAGTCCGAGGGTTGGAGGCGCGTCCACCCGATGAGACGCATGTCGGCGGTGGCAGGCTGGGCGCCGTGACGTCATCCGGGGCATCCGTGCGCGAACTCGAACGGGCATTGCGGTCGAACCTGCGCGGGGAGGTGGATTTCGGCGCCGCCGCCCGCGCGCTGGTGACCATGGACGCCTCGAACTACCGGCGGGTCCCGCTCGGCGTGGTCGCCCCGCGCGACGCCGAGGACGTGGGGGCCGCGCTGCGCGTGTGCGCCGACGCCGGGGTGCCGGTCGTGCCCCGGGGCGGCGGGACCTCCATCGCCGGCCAGGCGACCGGGGTGGGCGTGGTCCTCGACCTCACCCGGCACATGAACGCCCTGGTCTCGGTGGACGCGGCCGCCCGCACGGCCGTCGTCCAGCCGGGACTCGTCCTCGACCGGCTGCGGGACGCGGTACGCCCGTACGGGCTGACCTTCGGCCCGGACCCCTCCACCCACTCCCGCTGCACCCTCGGCGGGATGATCGGCAACAACGCGTGCGGGGCCCACTCGGTGGCCTGGGGGACCACCGCGGACAACGTCGCCGAGCTCGCGGTGACGGCGTACGGCGGCTCCTCGTACCGGATCGGCACGGGCTGGGAAGGGGCTCCGGCGGGGCTGCGGGAGCTGGTCGCCGGGAACCTGGCGGTGCTGCGGACCGGCCTGGCAGGGGGGTTCTCGCGCCGCATCTCCGGCTACGGAGGCCTGGACGCGCTGCTTCCGGAGCGGGGGGTGGAACTGGCCCGGGCGTTCTGCGGGAGCGAGGGCACGCTCGGGGTGGTGACGGAGGCGGTGGTGCGCCTGGTGGAAGCGCCGCGCGCGCCGGTGCTCGTGGTGCTGGGCTACGCCGACGAGAGCGCGGCGGCCGACGCGGCGGCGGGGCTGCTGGGGCACGGCCCGCTGACGGTGGAGGGGATGGCGGAAGACCTGGTCAGGGGCGCCGGGGCGGCCGGGCTGCCGCGGGGGCGGGCCTGGCTGTTCGTGGAGATGCGGGACGCGGGCGCGGCGCGCGCCCTCGTACGGGCCGCCGACGCGGTGGACGCGGCGGTGGTCACGGACCCGGCGGGGCAGCGGGCGCTGTGGCGGATCCGGGAGGACGCGGCGGGCACGGCGACGCGGATGCCTGACCATTCCATGGCGTGGCCGGGGTGGGAGGACTGCGCGGTGCCGCCGGCCCGGCTGGGGGCGTACCTGCGCGAGTTCCGCGCCCTGCTGGCGGAGCACGGGCTGCGGGGGTCCCCGTACGGGCACTTCGGCGAGGGCTGCGTTCACGTACGGATCGACTTCGACCTGGCGTCGGCGGCGGGCGTGGCGCGCTTCCGCGCGTTCTCCTCCGACCTGGCGGACCTGGTCGTCTCCCACGGGGGCTCGCTGTCGGGCGAGCACGGGGACGGGCAGGCGCGGGCGGAGCTGCTGCCGCGGATGTACGGCCCGTCGGTCATCGCGCTGTTCGGCGCGTACAAGGACGTGTGGGACCCGGCGGGCGGGATGAACCCGGGGATGCTGGTCCGGCCGGCCCGGCTCGACGAGAACCTCCGCTTCGAGGTGCTGCCGGACACCTCGCTGGCGCGGGAGGTCGCGAAGTGCGTCGGCGTCGCGAAATGCCGGTCGACGGACGCGGGCGGCGCGGCGGCGGTCATGTGCCCGTCGTACCGGGCCACGGGGGAGGAGCAGCACTCCACGCGGGGCCGGGCCCGGCTGCTGCACGAGATGCTGGCGGGCGAGGTGGTCACCGGCGGCTGGCGCTCGCCGGAGGTCGCGCAGGCGCTGGACCTGTGCCTGGGCTGCAAGGGCTGCCTCAGCGACTGCCCGGTGGGGGTCGACATGGCCACCTACAAGGCGGAGTTCCTCCACCACCACTGGTCGGGCCGCGTCCGCCCCCTGTCCCACTACATCCTGGGCGGCCTCCCGGCCTGGCTCCGCGCCATCACGGCCCTGGGCCTGCGCCGCCCGGCGAACGCGGCGTCCCGCCACCTGGGTGTCCCGGGCCTGACCCGCGAACGCCCCCTCCCACCCCTGGCCCCGAAACCGCTGACGCGGAGCCTTCGGGGTACGAGTACTGCGGCGACCCCGTCGCCCCATCCAGCCTCGCCGGCGTTTGAGGCGCGGGGTCTGGGGCGCCCGGTTGGGGTTGTGGCGTCGGATGCCGGTGCCGGTACGAGTACTGGGGCGGCCCCGTTGGCAGATCCAGCCTCGCCGGCGTTTGAGGCGCGGGGTCTGGGGCGGAGCCCCAGTTTCGGGAAGGGGCGGGCTGGGGAAAGCCGCCCGCAGGGCCCGGCCCCGGCGCCCGAGCCCGGCTCCGCTTCCGGCGCGGCTTCGGCGCCTGCGCCCGGCCCTGCTTCCGAGCCCGGCCCTGCTTCGGCGTCCGGCCCCGCTTCCGGCCCTGCTTCGGCGTCCGCGTCCGGCCCTGCTTCCGAGCCCGGCCCGGCTTCGGCGCCTGCGCCCGGCCCCGCTTCGGCGGCCGCGGTCGCCGTCGGCGTCATCCTCTGGCCCGACACCTTTACCGAGCACCTGGCCCCCGAGACCGGCCGCGCAGCGGTACGTGTGCTGGAGGCCGCCGGCCTCACCGTCGCCCTCCCCCGGGGACGGGTGTGCTGCGGCCTGACCTACCTCTCCACCGGCCGTCTCGACCGCGCCCGCAAGGTGCTCCGCCGCACCCTGGACACCGTGGGCGACGTACGGGCCCCCGTGCTCGTCCTCGAACCCAGCTGCGCCGCGGCCCTCCGCGCCGACCTCCCCGCCCTGCTCCCCGACGACCCCCGCGCCGCCCGCCTGGCGGCGGCCGTGCGGACCTTCGCCGAGACGCTGGAGGAGTACGCCCCGGACTGGGAGCCGCCCCGCCTCGACCGGCCGGTCGTCGGCCAGACCCACTGCCACCAGCACGCCGTGCTCGGCGACGCCGCCGACCGCCGCCTGCGCGAGCGCGCCGGTCTGACCGGCACGCTCAGCGGCGGCTGCTGCGGCCTCGCCGGGAACTTCGGCTTCGAGCCGGGCCACCACGCCGTGTCGGTGGCGTGCGCCGAGGAGCAGTTGCTGCCGGCCCTGCGCGAGGCCCCGCAGGACGCCCTGGTCCAGGCGGACGGCTTCTCCTGCCGCACCCAGATCGCCCAGCTGGGCGGCGGGACCCGGGCCCGGCACCTGGCCGAGCTGCTGGCGGACGGGCTGCCGGACCCCTTGCGGGGGAGCGAGTTGTAAGGCAAGACACGCAGCGACACTCCTTACGAGCACCTAGTCTGGAGGAATGACCGCGCCCACGCCCGCCTCCGCCTCCACGCCCCACCCCGGACCCGCGCCCGTGCCCGCGTCCACCCCCGCCGGGTCCGCCCCCGGGTCGGCGCCCGCCGCCGGCCCCGCCGCCCGGTTCGGCCCGGTGGCCCTGGTGATCTCGGCCGGCATCTCGGTGCAGTTCGGCGCCGCCCTCGCGGTCATGATCATGCCGAAGGCGGGCGCGGCCGGCGTGGTCACGCTGCGCCTCGCGGCCGCCGCCCTCGTGCTGCTGCTCCTGTGCCGGCCCAAGCTGCGCGGCTACTCCCGCTCCGACTGGGGCACGGTCGTCACCTTCGGCCTCACCCTGGCCGGGATGAACGGCCTCTTCTACCAGGCGGTGGACCGCATCCCGCTCGGCCCGGCCGTCACCCTGGAGGTCCTCGGGCCGCTCGCCCTGTCGGTCATCGTCTCCCGCCGCCTGGTGAACCTCCTCTGGGCCGGCCTCGCCCTGGCCGGCGTGGTGCTCCTCTCCGGCCACGGCGGTGGCGGCGGCTTCGGCGCCCTCGACCCGGCGGGCGCCGCCTTCGCGCTCGGAGCGGGCGCGATGTGGGCGGCGTACATCGTGTTCAGCGCCCGTACCGGCCGCCGCTTCCCGCAGGCGGACGGCCTGGCCCTGGCGATGGCGGTGGCCGCGCTGATCTCGCTGCCGCTGGGCGTGATCGAGGCCGGCTCGGCCCTCCTCGTGCCGAGCACCCTCGCCCTGGGCGTCGGCGTGGCCGTCCTGTCCTCCGTACTCCCGTACACCCTGGAACTGCTCGCCCTGCGCCGGCTCCCCGCGCCGACGTTCGCGATCCTGATGAGCCTCGAGCCGGCCATCGCGGCCACGGCCGGGTTCCTGGTCCTGAACCAGGCCCTTTCCGCCCTGGATGCCCTGGCCATCGCCCTCGTGATCGCGGCGAGCATGGGCGCGGTCCGCTCCCAGAGCCGCAGGCGGCGGTAAGGGTTTCGTCGGGCGGGGGCACGACCCCCTCTCACCGCCGCTCCGACGCGGTGGTTGCCCACCCGCCACCCTCGGTGGCGAGACCGGGCATTGGCGAATTCGGCGAGCGGGGTGGCTCAGGCATGCCGGGGGCGGCTTCGGGGGTCGGGGGACCGTTGATCGTGGTCAGGGAGGGTTTGGGGGTTTCCCGTCAGTCCCAGGGTCTCTCCGGTTCGGTCCGGTCCCTCAAGGGCGCTTCTCCGTCGCGTCGCTTCGCGATGGCCTGCGGCCACCCTTGACCGACCGGCCCGAACCGGAAAGACAAGGACTGCCGGGAAGCCCCCAAAGGAACGGGCCGGGTCAGAGCCACATGCCCGGGGCGGCCAGGGAGCCGCGAGCCCCCTCCCCGAGTCCGGCCAAGGACCACCACCGACTCATCGGAAGCCGTCATCGCGTCAGATCGCTACGCGCTTCCCTCGGCTCGGCGTCTGCGGCCCGTCTGGGGCTGGGACGCGTCAGATCGCTACGCGCTTCGCTCGGATTGGCGTCTGCGGTCCCTCTGGGGCTGGTCCTTGGGCCCGGAGGGCGGTTCGAGCCGTCATGACTTTGGCCGGAGCCGACGTCCCGTTGCCATTTGTCTGGTGGGTGGCTGAGTCTGGCTCCCAATGGCTGCCATCGAGAACCCAGAGCTCTGGGCGTTCCTGACTTCCCTGCAACGCGGCGAGATGCTTTCGGGCACGGTCGCGGCAGTCGAGCAGTTCGGTGTCTTCGTAGACCTGGATGACGGTCCGGACCACCCCGTATACCCGGGCGTCGGGTTCATTACGATCCCTGAAGTGTCCTGGCGCCGCTTCGAAGCGGCTTCGGACATCGTTCGGGTCGGGCAGCGCGTCTCCTGCGAGTTCCTTCAGTTCGACACGCGGAACGGAGAGGCCAGGCTGTCCTTGCGGTCCACGCAGCCCGACCCGTTCCAGGTGTTCGCCGACGGTGTTGCGGTGGGGCAGACACTGGTTGGGCGAGTCACCAAACTGGTTCCCTTCGGCGCGTTTGTTCTCGTCGCCGAAGGGATCGAAGGGCTGGTCCACTCTGCGGATCCCGCAGGGCCGCAACAGGCTGTTGGTCAGGTTGGCGACCAGGTCAGGGTGGTCGTCACGGAGATTGATCGAATGGGGCGCAGGCTGGCTCTCGCCGTGCTCCGGTTCAGAAGCCGAGGGTGAGGGCTGCGATGGCGGGGGCGGCGTAGATGACGGGGAAGATGGCGTGGCCGTAGGCGCGGGCGCGGATGACGGTGATGACGGCGCCGGTGAAGTAGAGGGCCAGGCCGATGGCGGCGGCGATGCCGATGGCCGGGATGAAGAGGCCGGTGACGAGGCCGACCGCGCCGGCGAGCTTGGCGGTGGCGAGCAGGTTCCACCAGCTGCGGGGGACGCCGTACTGGGCGAGCGGCTCGACGGTGAACTTGGCGCCGAAGAAGATCGAGGCGCCGGAGAAGCCGGCCATGAAGGCGGCGATGAGGGTGACGACGGTGGCGGTGGTGGACATGGCTCGTGCTCCTGTCGGGCGGTGAGTTGCTCTTGCTTCAATGACCCGCCGGGTGAGGGGAGTGTGACCGTGTCCGTGAAGTTTTTTTGCCCGCCTCGTTGAGTACGGTGCCGTCCGGCCGGCCGCTGGGGCCGGCCGGGGCCCGGTCAGCCCAGGGGGAGGTCCAGGTATGAGGGCGTCAGGTCGGGTGAGGTGAAGGCCAGCGTGGCGCGGGGCAGGTTGGCGTCGCCGTAGAAGGGGTCGCGGGCGTCGATCACCAGCATCAGCCGGTGGCCGCGCGGCACGTCGTACGCCGTGGCCTGGAGCTCGATGTCCGCGCTGATCAGGCTGTCGGGCGGGGAGTCGAGGTTCGTGTACGGGGCGTGCGTGACGATGTGGGCCGTGCCGTCGGGCGCCGCGTCGAGGAGGTACGCGACGAACGTGGAGCCGGGGTTCGCCGCCCGGTAGGTGACGCGGAGCTTCGGCGTGCCCCGCAGCCGGGTGGTCTCCGTGGCCGGCGCGGCAGTCCATACGGCGGCGACGGTGCGGTCGATCTCGTCCGTCGGGTACACCTTCGGGCGGCCGGCCATCTCGGCGTAGCCGGAGGTCACCACGGTGTCGGCGACGGTCGCCGGGGTGTCCACCCCGCACAGCACGGTCGCCGTCCAGCCGGCCTCGGGCTGCTCGGCCAGTTCACCGCCGCCCGCCAGGTGCAGCCGGTGAATGTGCTCCGTGAGGGAGGGCCAGGTCGGGCGGGGTTCGAGGGTTCGGCTCCACATGGTCTCGCTGAGTACCTGGTCTTCGTCGGCGACGCCGTTGTCGATTCCCCTGAGGTGGTGGTCGAACCAGCGGTGGGCCTCCGTCCAGATCCGGTTGGGCAGGCCGAGCAGGCCCGAGGCCTCGGGGCCGGAGTGGTCGCCTATGGAGAGGGCGAGCCGTTTGGGACCGGTCAGTTCGTTGAACATCTTCAGGGTCTGGTTGGACGGGAAGAGCGTCTCGTGCCAGGCGTGGGAGAAGAAGACCGGTACCTGGCGGCGGTTGAGCTCCTTGATGTGGGTGAAGGGCGAGCGCTGCTCCGCCCAGCGCAGGGTGCCCTGGACGTCGCGGTTGGCGAGGACGTTGTCGAAGACGCTCTGCGTCTGCGGGCTCAACCGCGCCTTCGCGGCCGCGGCGAGCAGGGCCCGTACGGCGGCGACGTGGCGGGTGGAGTTCTCGTAGAACGCCTCCCCGAGGTCCCCCCAGCTGCTGAGCGCGACGACGGCGGCGATGCGGGTGTCGTGCGCGGCGACCAGCTGGCTGATGCCCGAGCCGTACGAGTCCCCGAGGAAGCCGATCTTCGTGACCGGGCCGGCGGTGCGCTCGATGAGGTGGTCCAGGGCGCGGCTGCCGTCGGCGATGTCGAGCGGGCCGGCCACCTCGACCTGGCCCTCGGAACCGGCGAATCCGCGGGTGGAGTAGGCGAGGACGTTGTAGCCGCGGGCCGCGAAGAGGGTGGCCTGGACGGCGTACGCGAGCCAGCCCAGGCTGGTCCAGGGCGAGGGCATCACGATCAGCGGGCGCGGCTGGGGCCCGGTGTGGCGCCAGAGGGCGGCGTCGAGCAGGTCCCCGTCGGCGCCGGCCACCTTGCCGCGGGTGAAGACGGCCACGGAGCGCAGCTCGGCGACCTCGGCGGCGCGGGCGGGGGCGAGGCCGGTGACGTCGCCGCTCTCCAGGGCGGTGACGAAGGCGCCGAGCGCGGTCGAGTCGAGTTCGGGGTAGAGGGAGAAGGGGGTGCGGGCGGCTGGAGTCACGTCGGTTCATCCTCTGCGTCGAGTGACATGAACGTGCTGCGTGCGCCCGGGCCCGGAGCGGAACGTCCAGTATCGACGGGACATCCGGTGACGTATCGCGAGTTTCCGGCTTACGGCCTGAATCACCCCCCGGGGGGTGGGTTGGCGGCGTGGTGCGGCAACTCCCGGGCAGGATTCGGCCGTTGGGGGCTGTGGCGGGAACGTGCCGCCTTCCGAAGAAACCATGCAAGCGTGCTTGATTGTTTTTGTGGAGGCTGCCAGTCTTCCCCTCACGCCGAGAGGGGAGCCAGCCGTGCCCGATCCGTCCGCAGCAGCCGTCTTCGTCGATCTGAGCGAGGAGGGGCGTGAGTTGGATGATCTTCTCGCCGTGTTGGAGGATCCCGACTGGGCCCGGCCCACCCCCGCGCCCCGCTGGAGCATCGCCCACCAGATCGCCCACCTGCACTGGACCGACCGGGCCGCGCTGCTCTCCCTCACCGACCCGACAGGCTTCGGCCGCATGGTCGAGGAGGCCCTCGAAGCCCCCGACTCCTTCGTCGACGAAGGCGCCGAAGAGGGCGCGAAGCTGCCGCCCGCCGAACTCCTCGCCCGCTGGCGGGCCGGGCGCGCCGCCCTCGGCGCGGCGCTCGCCGGGGCCTCGCCCGACACCCGGTTCCCCTGGTACGGGCCGCCGATGAAGGCCGCCTCGATGGCCGGCGCCCGGCTGATGGAGACCTGGGCGCACGGCCAGGACGTCGCCGACGCCCTCGGCGTACGCAGAACCCCGACCGCGCGGCTGCGGCACGTGGCGCGCATCGGCGTACGGGCCCGGGACTACGCCCATGCCGTGCGCGGACTGCCCGCGCCGGAGGGGGAGTTCCGGGTGGAGCTCACGGCGCCCGACGGCTCGCAGCGGTGGGAGTTCGGCCCGGCGGACGCCCCGCAGCGCATCACCGGGCCGGCGCTCGACTTCTGCCTGCTGGTCACCCAGCGCGCCCACCGCGCCGACCTCGCCCTCACGGCCACCGGCCCCGACGCCGACCGCTGGCTCGACATCGCCCAGGCCTTCGCGGGCCCGGCCGGTCCGGGCCGCGAGCCGGGGGCGGCACGGTGACCGGCCGCCGTCCGCTGCGCATCGGCAACGCCTCGGGCTTCTACGGGGACCGCTTCGACGCCCTGCGCGAGATGCTCACCGGCGGCCCGCTGGACGTGGTGACCGGGGACTACCTGGCCGAGCTGACCATGCTGATCCTCGGCCGCGACCGCCTGAAGAACCCGGACCTGGGCTACGCCAAGACCTTCCTGCGGCAGTTGGAGGAGGGGCTCGGGCTCGCGCACGAGCGGGGCGTACGGATCGTGGCGAACGCCGGCGGCCTGAACCCGGCCGGGCTGGCCGATGCCGTACGGGCGTTGGCGGCCAAGGTGGGCGTCCCGGTCTCGGTCGCGCACGTCGAGGGCGACGACCTGATGCCGTACGAGGAGGGGGCGCTGACGGCCAACGCCTACCTCGGCGGCGCCGGGATCACCGCCTGCCTGCGGGCCGGCGCCGACGTGGTCGTGACCGGCCGGGTCACGGACGCGGCCCTGGTCAGCGGCCCGGCCGCGTGGTGGTTCGACTGGGCGCCGGAGGACTACGACCGGCTGGCGGGGGCGGTGGTCGCGGGCCACGTCCTGGAGTGCGGAACCCAGGCCACCGGCGGCAATTACTCCTTCTTCACCGCACACGACGTCCGGCGGCCGGGGTTCCCGCTGGCCGAGATCGCGGAGGACGGCTCGGCGGTCATCACCAAGCATCCGGGGACCGGCGGGGTGGTCTCGGTGGGCACGGTGACCGCGCAACTCCTGTACGAGACCCAGGGCGTCCACTACCTCGGCCCGGACGTGACGGCCCGCCTCGACACGGTCCGGCTCGCCCCGGACGGAGGGCCGGACCGGGTGCGGATCTCGGGTGTGCGGGGTGAAGCGCCGCCGCCCGCGCTCAAGGTGGGCGTGACGCGGATCGGCGGCTGGCGCAACGAGGTCGTCTTCGTCCTGACCGGCCTGGACATCGAGGCCAAGGCGGCCCTGGTACGGGCGCAACTGGCCGGGGTCCTGGAGGGCGTGGCCGACGCCGCCTGGACCCTGTCCCGCACGGACCACGAGGACGCGCCGACGGAGGAGACGGCCAGCGCCCTCCTCCGCCTGGTGGTCCGGGACCCCTCCCCTGACCGGGTGGGCCGCGCCCTGACCTCGACGGCCGTCGAACTGGCCCTGGGCAGCTACCCGGGCTTCCACGTCACCGCACCGCCGGGGCCGGCCCAGCCGTACGGGGTCTTCGCCTCCTCCCTGATTTCAGCGGCCTCGGTCCCCCACGAGGCGGTCCTGCCGGACGGCACCCGCCTCCCGATCCCCGCTGCGCGGAGCCCCGGTTTCGGGAAGGGGCGGGTAGGGGAAAGCCCCGCAGGGCCCACCACCCGCGCCCCCCTCGGGGCGGTGGCCGGGGCACGCAGCGGCGACAAGGGCGGGGACGCCAACGTCGGCGTGTGGGTGGAGACCGACGCCGCCTGGGACTGGCTGCACAGCACCCTCACGGTGGAGACCCTCCAGACCCTGCTCCCCGAAACCCGCGCCCTCCCCGTGACCCGCCACGCCCTCCCGCACCTCAGGGCCCTGAACTTCACCGTCACCGGCCTCCTCGGCGACGGCGTCGCCTCCGGCCACCGCTTCGACCCCCAGGCCAAGGCCCTCGGCGAATGGCTCCGCGCCCGCCACCTCGACATACCGACGCACCTCCTGCCGACCCTGCCGCCCCGGCCGCCCGCCCCGGAGGGGACCCGCCCATGACCCGCCTCGCCACCACCGTCGACCCGCACGCCCCCGAGCACGCCCAGGCCCGTACCGCCGCCCTGGAACGCCTCAACGCCCTGGACGCCGAGCACGCCAAAGCCCTCGCCGGCGGCGGCGAGAAGTACACCGCCCGCCACAAGGCCCGCGGCAAGCTCCTCGCCCGCGAGCGCATCGAGCTGCTCCTCGACCCGGACACCCCGTTCCTGGAACTGTCCCCGCTCGCCGCCTGGGGCAGCGACTACCCCGTCGGCGCCTCCATGGTCACCGGCATCGGCACGGTCGAGGGCGTCGAATGCCTGGTCACCGCCAACGACCCCACCGTCCGCGGTGGCGCCTCCAACCCCTGGACCCTGAAGAAGGCGCTGCGGGCCAACGAGATAGCCCGCCAGAACCGGCTCCCCTGCATCAGCCTCGTGGAATCCGGCGGCGCCGACCTGCCCTCCCAGAAGGAGATCTTCATCCCGGGCGGCGCCATCTTCCGCGACATCACCCGCCTGTCGGCCGAGGGCATCCCCACCATCGCCGTCGTCTTCGGGAACTCCACCGCCGGAGGCGCGTACATCCCCGGCATGTCCGACCACACCATCATGATCAAAGACCGCTCCAAGGTGTTCCTCGGCGGCCCGCCCCTGGTCAAGATGGCCACCGGCGAGGAGAGCGACGACGAGTCCCTCGGCGGAGCCGACATGCACGCCCGCACCTCCGGCCTCGCCGACTACTACGCCCTCGACGAGCACGACGCGATCCGCCAGGCCCGCCGCGTCGTCGCCCGCCTGAACCACCGCAAGCCGTACGCCGATCCGCCGAAGGCCGAAGAGCCCCTGTACGACCCCGAGGAACTCCTCGGCATCGTCCCGCCGGACCTGAAGACCCCCTTCGACCCCCGCGAGGTCATCGCCCGCATCGTCGACGCCTCCGACTTCGACGAGTTCAAGCCGCTCTACGGCACCAGCCTCGTCACCGGCTGGGCCACCCTCCACGGCTACCCGGTCGGCATCCTCGCCAACGCCCAAGGGGTGCTGTTCAGCGCCGAGTCGCAGAAGGCCGCCCAGTTCATCCAGCTCGCCAACCAGCGCGACATCCCCCTCCTCTTCCTCCACAACACCACCGGCTACATGGTCGGCAAGGAGTACGAGCAGGGCGGCATCATCAAGCACGGCTCGATGATGATCAACGCGGTCTCCAACTCCCGCGTCCCCCACCTCTCCGTCCTGATCGGCGCCTCCTACGGAGCCGGCCACTACGGCATGTGCGGCCGCGCCTACGAGCCCCGGTTCCTCTTCGCCTGGCCCAGCGCCAAGTCCGCCGTCATGGGCCCGCAGCAACTGGCGGGGGTGCTGTCCATCGTGTCCCGGCAGTCCGCCGCCGCCAAGGGACAGCCGTACGACGAGGTGGCAGACGCCGGGATGCGGGCCTTCGTCGAGGCGCAGATCGAGTCCGAGTCCCTGCCGATGTTCCTGTCCGGGCGGCTGTACGACGACGGGGTCATCGACCCGCGCGACACCCGTACCGTCCTCGGCCTGTGCCTCTCGGCCGTCCACAACGCCCCCGTCGAGGGCGCCCGTGGCGGCTTCGGCGTCTTCCGGATGTGAGCCCGCAGATGACCATCACCTCTCTCCTCGTCGCCAACCGCGGCGAGATCGCCGTCCGGATCTTCCGGACCGCCCGGGCGCTGGGCCTGGACACGGTCGCCGTGCACTCCGACCCCGACGCCGACGCCCTGCACGTCCGCACCGCCGACGCGGCCGTACGCCTGCCCGGCGCTACCCCCGCCGACACCTACCTGCGCGGTGACCTGATCATCAAGGCCGCCCTGGCCGCGGGGGCCGACGCCGTCCACCCCGGCTACGGCTTCCTCTCCGAGAACGCCGACTTCGCCCGCCAGGTCCGGGCCGCCGGTCTCACCTGGATCGGCCCGCCGCCCGAGGCCATCGAGGCCATGGCCTCCAAGTCCCGGGCCAAGGAACTGGTGCGCGCCGCCGGTGTCCCCCTCCTCGAACCCGTCGACCCGGCCACCGCCACCTCCGCGGACCTGCCCCTCCTCCTCAAGGCCGCGGCCGGGGGCGGCGGCCGCGGGATGCGCGTGGTCCGCGAACTCGACGACCTCAAGGAGGCCCTCGACGCGGCCTCCGCCGAGGCCCGTTCCGCCTTCGGTGACGGCGAGGTCTTCGCCGAGCCGTACGTGGAGCGCGCCCGTCACGTCGAGGTCCAGATCCTCGCCGACACCCACGGCACCGTGTGGGCGCTCGGCACCCGCGACTGCTCCCTCCAGCGGCGCCACCAGAAGGTCATCGAGGAAGCCCCCGCGCCCGGACTCCCCGAAGCCCTGCGCACCACGCTCCACGAGGCCGCCGTCGCCGCCGCCCGCGCGGTCTCCTACGAGGGCGCGGGCACGGTCGAGTTCCTCGTCACCGCCGACGGCCGCCCCTGCTTCCTGGAGATGAACACCCGGCTCCAGGTGGAACACCCCGTTACCGAAGCCGTCTTCGGCCTCGACCTCGTCGCCCTCCAGCTGCGCATCGCCGCAGGTGCGGCCCTGCCCCTCTCGCCCCCGCAGCCCGGCGGCCACGCCGTCGAGGCCCGCCTCTACGCCGAGGACCCGGCCCAGGACTGGCGCCCCCAGACCGGCGTCCTGCACACCCTCGCCGTCCCCGGCGCCGTCCGCGTCGACACCGGCTTCACCGACGGGGACACCGTCGGCATCCACTACGACCCCATGCTCGCCAAGGTCATCGCCCATGCCGCCACCCGCGCCGAGGCCGTCCGCATCCTCGCCCACGCCCTGGCCGGGGCCCGGATCCACGGCCTGACCACCAACCGCGAGCTGCTCGTACGGTCCCTGCGGCACCCGGAGTTCACCGCCGCACAGCTCGACACCGGCTTCTACGACCGCCACCTCACCGCCCTCACCGCCGAGGCCCCGGACGCCACCCTGTCCGCCCTCGCGGCCGCCCTCGCCGACGCCGCCCCCGGCCCGGACGCCCCGCTCGCCGCCCGCCTGGGCGGCTGGCGCAACGTCCGCTCGCAGCCGCAGACCCGCCGCTACACCGCGGCCGGCACCGAGTACGAGGTCCAGTACCAGCCCGTGAACCACCCCGGAGTCCGGGTCCTGGCCGCCGAACCCACCCTCGTGACGCTCGAAGTCGAGGGAATCCGACGCGTGTTCCACGTGAAACAAAATTCGAACAAGTCAGAGCTCTACGTCGATTCACCCCTCGGTGCCCACACCCTCACCCCCGTCCCCCGGTTCGAGGACCCCCAGGACCGCACCGAACCGGGCTCCCTGCTCGCCCCCATGCCCGGCACCGTCGTCCGCGTCGCCGAGGGCCTCGCCCCCGGCAGCCCCGTCACCGCCGGGCAGCCCCTGCTCTGGCTGGAGGCCATGAAGATGGAACACCGCATCCTCGCCCCCGCCTCCGGCACGCTCACCGCGCTCCACGCCGCCACCGGCCAACAGGTCGAGTTCGGCGCCCTGCTCGCCGTAGTCCAGGAGGAACCGCAATCTTGACCTCTTCACCTCCCTAGCGGGAGGGGATTCCCATCCTCGCGGGTGGGGTTTCCTGCTTCACCACGGACCGCCCCGACCGAGAGGAGGACTCCCGTTGAGGTCTTACACCCGTTCCACAGGCAGCAACCGCCAGCCCGGCGGCCAGGAGATTCACAGCAGCGTTCCCGTCCCGGTCATGGGCCGTCCCGCAGCTCTCGCACGTCCACTCCCGGACGTTGAGGGACATCTTGGGGGCGAGGGAGCCGCAGGCCGAGCACAGGTGTGTGCTGGGGAACCACCGGCTGACGGTGACCAGCCGACGCCCGTACCAGGCCGCCTTGTACTCCAGCATGGTCC
>NZ_JBHUSC010000035.1:0-76711 GCF_042673805.1 Streptomyces sp. NPDC057010
CCTCCCTGTTTTGCGGTCCGTGTTCTCCGGGTGGACGGGTGCCGTGCACGCGGAGTTGGCCACCGTGGCCGAATCTTCTCGACGGCCGTCACGACGCGTCGGCCGTACGGGTTCGTTCGTGGGGGTCACCGATGAAGAAGCAGTTGTCCATCGCAGGGATCGCGGCACTGCTGCTCGTCGCGGCGAGTGCACCCGCCCGGGCCGTGACGTACGGGACACCGACCATCGGGCTGTCCGCGTCCTACCTGTCCGGGGCCGTCGGGGCGGTCGGGGACCCGGTGGTCGGCGTGACCGTGGGGCAGAGCGGGGCCGACGCCTCCGCGCTGACGGTCAGCGCGACCGCGTCGAGCAGGGCCTCGGTCGCCGGGACCGGGGACGTCACCGTCACGGGCACCGGGGCGGTACGGCAGCTGGCCGTCACCGCGCGCGGCCGCGGCTACACCGACCTCACCGTCAAGGTGACCGGGCTGGGCGGAAAGAGCGCCACCAAGACGCTGTACTACGCGGCCTCGGCCGCCGTGCAGAACCCGGCCGACGCGCGGTACTTCACCGGCTCCTCGGACGCCTCGGCCGCGGTGGACGTGGGCGGCGGGTACGCGGTCGTCGCCGACGACGAGTCCAACGTGCTGCGCCTGTACGACCGTTCCCGCTCGGGCGCCCCGGTGCGGACCTGGGACTTCAGCTCGCAGCTCGGGGTCACCAAGGAGGTGGACATCGAAGGGGCGACCCGGATCGGCGACACCATCTACTGGACGGGCTCGCTCGGCAACAACAAGGACGGCGAGTACAAGGCGCCGCGGAACACGGTGTTCACCACCACCGTGAGCGGCTCCGGGACGGGCACGCAGCTCGCGTACGGGCGCTCGTACAAGAAGCTCCGCGAGGATCTGGTGGCCTGGGACGCGGCCCACGGGAACCGCTACGGCTTCGCGGCCGGGACGGCGGCGGGTGAGGCGCCCAAGCAGATCGACGGGTTCAACGTGGAGGGGCTGGAGTTCGCGCCGGGCTCCACGACCACCGCCTACCTGGGGTTCCGGGCCCCGCTGGCGCCGGCCGTGCCCGGCGGCAGGGCGCTGCTCGTGCCGGTGACGAACTTCGACCAGGTCCTGGCCTCGGGCGCCGGGGCGGCCTTCGGGGCGGGCATCGAGCTCGACCTCGGCGGGCTGTCCATCCGGGACATCCGCAAGAACGCGGCCGGGCAGTACCTGATCCTCGCCGGGTCCTGGGCCGCCGACGACAACAGCGACCCGTACGCGCTCTACCAGTGGGACGGCGTCCCCGGCCACGCCCCGGTCAAGCGCGCCGACCTGCCGACGGCCGACCCGGGCGGCTGGGAGGCCATCGTGGACGTGCCGGACCTGACGGTGGCGGGCGCGCGGGTGCAGCTGATCACCGACAGCGGGTCCGCGGACCTGTACGGGGACGGCATCGAGGCCAAGGACCTGACGCACCCGGAGTGGAAGAAGGCGCGGGCGGCCTGGTTCACCCTGGGGTGACGCCCGGTTCGCGGCGCAGCAGCCGGTCCATGTAGAGCAGCCCCGCGCCCAGCTGGGGCAGGGTCAGCAGCAGGGCCGGGGCCAGCAGGGAGCCGAGTACGCCGAACCGGAACTGGACGGCGTACGCCGCGCCCAGCGCGAGCGCCCCGGCCGGGACCGTGATGCCGAGGGTCCGCCACCAGGCCCCCCGCACCAGGCGGGCCGAGCGGCGCAGGGCGGCCACCGGGCCGAGCGCCTCGTACCCGGCGGCCGTGGGCGCCAGGGCGAAGAGGACCCCCAGCCAGAGTGCGACGGGGGCCAGGGGCAGCACGGCGAGCGGCGGGAGGCCCGCGGCGAGGGCGGCCGCGGCGGGGCCCGCGGCGGCCGCCAGGGCCAGCAGCCGGGCCCCGAACACGGCGGGGATCCGGGGCGCGGCGGCCCGCACCAGCCCGAGCGCGGTGACCGGCCGGCCGAGCACGGCGGGCCGGAGCAGCGCGGTGGCCAGGGCCGTGGCCAGCGCCCACGCGAAGAGCAGGAACAGGGCGGTGGCGGGGACGAGGGTGTAGACGAACACCCGGCTGCCGGCGGTGCGCGTGAGGGAGGCCAGGGTGGCCGCCCCCGCGACGGCGGCGAGCACGAGCAGCCCCGCCAGCTGGCCGAGGAGCAGGGCGCCGAGCAGCCGGCCCCCGTACCGGCCCACGGTGGTGAGGGCGCCGCCGAGGATCTCCCGGGGCCCCAGCGGCCGCAGGGGTATCACGCCCGGCCGCGGAGACTGCGGGGGCAGCCAGCCGCCGCCCCGGTGGGTCCAGTGCTGCGCCATGCGCGGGCCCCTCTCCGCTGGAGGCGGACAGGGTAGCGCCGTGGGGTCCAGGAGTCCCGGGTCGTGCATGTGTACAGGTGTACGCAACGATGTGTACGCTGGTACACATGCCTTACGTGTTGCTTGCCGCGGCCATCGCCGCCGAGGTCGCCGGTACCACCTCCATGAAGTACAGCGAGGGCTTCACGAGGCTGTGGCCCTCGCTGGGCACGCTGCTGGGCTACGCCATCGCCTTCACCCTGCTCGCGCAGACGCTGAAGTCGATGTCGGTCGGCACGGCGTACGCGATATGGGCCGGGGTCGGGACGGCCGCCATCGCCGCCATCGGCATGGTGTTCCTGGGGGAGGCGGCCACCGCCGCGAAGATCGCCGGGATCCTGCTGGTGATCGGCGGGGTGGTCCTGCTCAATCTCGGCGGGGCGCACTGATGGCCCCCGCGGCGCGGCGCTACGACCCCGACCGGCGGCAGCGGATCATCGACGCGGCGATCCGGGTGGTGGGTGCCAAGGGCATCGCGGGGCTGAGCCACCGCAGTGTGGCGGCGGAGGCCGACGTACCGCTGGGGTCGACGACGTACCACTTCGAGACGCTCGACGACCTGCTGGTCGCAGCGCTGAGGCAGGCGAACGAGGGGTTCGCGCGGGCGGTCGCGGACTCGCCCGCGCTGGCGGATCCGGAGGCGGACCTCGCGGGGGCGCTGGCAGGCTTGCTGGGCGAGTTCCTGGCGGCGGACCGGGGGCGGGCGGAGCTGGAGTACGAGCTCTACCTGGCGGCCCTGCGCCGCCCGGCGCTGCGGCCGGTGGCGGCGCAGTGGTGCGAGGCCGCGGCCGCCGCGCTGGCCGCGCGCACGGATCCGGTGACGGCCCGGGCCCTGGTGGCGGTGATGGACGGCATCGGCCTGCAGGTCCTGCTGACGGACGCCGCCTACGACGAGCGGTACGCGCGCGAGATCCTGAGCCGGGTGCTGCGTCTCGCCTAGCGGCTCCGCCGGGGGCGGGGGCGGGGGCTGCGGGGGCGGTTCCGGCGGGGCCGGGCGCGCGCCGGGGCACCTCCTCGGGCGCCGAACGGGGCCCGGGGGCGGAGGGTGGCATCGGGAGTGAGTCCGGCGCCCTGCGGGGGCGCCCCGGCACACACCCGTCCCCACCGGAACCTGGGTCAGCATCCAGCCCCCGCCGGCCCGTCAGGCGGCACCGCGGACGGCGGCCAGCGCAGCGGCCACGCTCGCCTCGATGTCCTGGATCGGGTAGAAGACCTCGCGGACGGTGCGGTCGCGGTCCACGACCAGGGTCAGCCGCTTGATCCGGCTCACCCCCGCCGCGCGGAAGGTCGGCAGGCGCAGTGCGGCCGTCAGCGCCAAGTCGGCGTCCGAGAGGAGCGGGAAGCGCAGCCGTTCCTGCTCCGCGAACTCCCGCTGCTCGTCCGGGCGCTGGGTCGAGATCCCCTGCACGGTGGCGCCGGCCGCGGTGAACTCCGCGAGCTGGTCGCGGTACGTGCACGACTCGAACGTGCAGCCCTTGGCGCCCGGGATCCCCGCCCAGCCGGGCGGGTAGGACTCGGCCCGGGCGTACGCGCCCGGGAAGAAGTACAGGACCGTGAACGGCGTGTCCGCCACCGGGTCGCCGAGCCCGCCGAAACGGTCCGGCAGCAGGAGCGGTGGCACCCGCGTGCCGTGCAGTGAGTGCACCCGTTCCGCCTCGCGCGATGCCTCGTCGGTCGTCGCCGTCATCTCTCCCTCTCCCAGGACCCAGGTGTCGCCCCAGTCCTGGAGGGCCACCAGGACCGGCAGCAGCCCCCGCCCGCGCGGGGTCAGCCGGTACTCGTGCCGCACCGGACGTTCCTGGTACGGCTCGCGCGACAGCACCCCGGCCTCCACGAGCAGCTTCAGCCGCTCCGCGAGCACCTTGCGGGACACCCCCAGCTCGCGCTGGAGCTCGTCGAAGCGGTGAAGGCCGCGGGCGGTGTCGCGCACGATCAGCAGCGTCCACCAGTCGCCCACCACGTCGAGGGCCTGGGCGATGGCGCAGTCCGCGTCGCCGAGGTGTGTGCGCTGGGCCATGGGAACTCCTTCGTCCGTTGACCCAAGGCTGTCATGCTGACATATTCAGTTCCCAAAAGGAACTAACTGGTGGGAGCGGGGGGAGCACGGGTGTGCTGCAGGGGTTCAAGGACATACCGAGGGTCGTGTGGCTGCTGGCTGCGGGGGTATTCGTCAACGCCGTCGTCAGCTTCACGTTCGTCTTCGTCTTCCTCTACCTGACCGGCCCGCGCGGCCTCGGCGCAGCCCAGGCCGGCATCGTCACCGGGATCGGCGGCATCGGCCTGGTCGCGGGAAACCTCAGCGGCGGCTGGTACGGGGACCGCTTCGGCCACCGACGGGTCCTCCTGGCCGCCGCCACCCTCGCCGGAGTGACCCTCGCGGCCGTCCCGCTGCTGCCCACGCCGCTCCTCTTCGCGGCCATGCCGGTGGCCCAGTACGCCTCCGGTGTGATCAGGGCCGCCAACTCCGCGCTGGTCGCGGTCACCGTCCCGGAGGGGGGCCGCCGCCAGGCCTTCGCCCTCGTGCGCTGCGTCTCCAACGGCGGGTTCACCCTCGGGCCGCCGCTGGGCGCCCTGGTCGCGACCGGGCTCTCCTACGACTGGCTCTTCGTCGCCGACGGCGTCGGGACCCTCGTCTTCGCCCTCTGGACCGCCCTCGTCATCCCGGCGCGCGGCGCGTCCCGCAAGGCCTCCGCGGCCCCGGACGGGGGTCGGGGCCGCGGACTCGCCGCCGAACTGCGGGCCCGGCCGGCCCTGTTGCTGCTGCTCGGCGCGATCCTGGTGACCGACGTCGTCTACCGCCAGCAGTACTACACCTTCCCCGTCTTCCTCACCGACCACGGCATGGACCCGCGCGCCTTCGGCCTGGTCATCGCCCTCAACGGCGGCGTGATCCTGCTGCTGGAGCTGCCCGCCGCCGTCGCCCTGCGTGAGCGGCCCGCGCTGCCGGTGATCGCCGCCGGGCTGGTGCTGGTCGGGGCCGGGTACGGGGCGCTGCTGTTCGGGGCGGGGATCGCGAGCGCCGTGGTGATGATGGTCCTGCTGAGCCTCGGGGAGATCCTCTACAAGACCACCGCCACCGCCTACGTCGCCGACGAGTCGCCCGAGCACGCCGTCGGGCGGTTCCAGAGCCTCTACGCCGGAATCTCGGTCAGCGGGGTCGTCATCGGCCCGCCGCTGGGCGGGGCGCTGTACTCGGCCGCGCCCGGCCTGCTGTGGCCGCTGTGCGCCGGGCTCGCGGTGGCGGCGGGCGGGGCGGTGCTGTGGGCCTCGGCGCGGCAGCGGCGACACGCGCTCCGACCGGCACATGAGACCGGTTCGCGACCTCAGGCCGTCGCCGGTTAGGTTTCAGGCATGACTGCTACGCGTACCACCGGCGCCGTCGCCGCCGGCCTTGCCACCCTCACCGCCGACGGCACCGTCCTCGACACCTGGTTCCCCGCCCCCGAGCTGGTCGCCGAGCCCGGCCCGGCCGGCACCGAGCGCCTCACCGCCGACCAGGCCGTGGAGCTGCTGGGCGCCGCCGCGGCCAAGGCGATCCGCCAGGACGAGGTCCGCGGGGTCGAGGTCGTGGCCGTCCGTACGGTGATCGCCTCCCTCGAGGACAAGCCGCTGGACGCGCACGACGCGTACCTGCGCCTGCACCTGCTCAGCCACCGCCTGGTCAAGCCGCACGGCCAGAACCTGGACGGTGTCTTCGGCCTGCTGGCCAACGTCGCCTGGACCTCGCTGGGCCCGGTCGCGGTCGACCAGGTCGAGACCGTCCGCCTCAACGCGCGCGCCGCCGGCCTGCACCTCCAGGTCACCTCGATCGACAAGTTCCCGCGGATGACGGACTACGTCGCCCCCAAGGGCGTCCGCATCGCCGACGCGGACCGGGTCCGCCTCGGCGCGCACCTCGCCGAGGGCACCACCGTCATGCACGAGGGCTTCGTCAACTTCAACGCCGGCACCCTGGGCACCTCCATGGTCGAGGGCCGCATCTCCGCGGGTGTCGTCGTGGGCAACGGCTCCGACATCGGCGGCGGCGCGTCCACCATGGGCACCCTCTCCGGCGGCGGCAAGCAGATCATCTCGATCGGCGAGCGCACCCTGGTCGGCGCCGAGGCGGGCGTCGGCATCGCGCTGGGCGACGAGTGCGTCGTCGAGGCCGGCCTCTACGTGACCGCGGGCACCCGCGTCACCCTCCCGGACGGCCAGATCGTCAAGGCCCTGGAGCTCTCGGGCGCCAACAACATCCTCTTCCGCCGCAACTCGGTCACCGGCACCGTCGAGGCCCGCCCGTACAAGGCGGCCTGGGGCGGCCTGAACGAGGTCCTGCACAGCCACAACTGACGCCCGGCTGCCGCCTGCGGCGAACGCGACGAGGCCCTCCCACCCCGGCCGGGGTGGGAGGGCCTCATCGCGTTCACCGCAGGCGGTTCGCCGCAGGCGTGCGGGTGGGTCAGCTCAGCGGGATCGTGCGGACCAGGCCTGCGAAGGCCTGCTGTTCCGCCTCGGTCAGTTCCACCGACTCCATCGGGTGCGCGGCGGCGGTGCGCTGGGCCGGGATCACCGCCAGGCCCTCGAAGGCGCCCGGCTCCGGGTGGTGGAAGCGGCTGTCCCACAGCATGTGGCCGAGGCCGACGACCCACACGAGGGCGGCGACGAGCAGGAGGGCGAGGCCGATTTCCTGGGCGAGGGAGATGGAGGGGAACACGCGGTCCTCCGGGAGAGTGCGGGGTACCGGGGTACGAGGCGGTGCAAGATCGGGCGTGGGGACACTCAACACCACCCGCGGCCGATTCGGTAGGGATGTGGCGAGCGTCACGCCAGGGCCGAAAGTCCCCACCTTGTCCCGGAACGGTCCCCGGGCACGCTGTCCCGCCGGGGCCCCGCTACGGCTCCAGGGGCAGCTTGAAGCCCTCGTGGCTGCGGGCGAAGCCCAGCCGCTCGTAGAACCGGTGCGCGGCGCCCCGCCGCTTGTTGCTGGTCAGCTGCACCAGGCCGCAGCCGCGCTCGCGCGCCCGGTCCACGGCCAGCTCCATCAGCTCCGCGCCCAGGCCCCCGCCGCGCCGGTCCGCCCGGATCCGTACCGCCTCCACCAGGGCCCGCTCGCGGCCGCTCTGGCCGAGGCCCGGGATGTACGTCAGCTGCAGGCAGCCGACCACCGGCCCGTCCGGGTCCGTGAGGACGAGCACCTCGTTGCGGGGGTCGGCGCCGATCGCGGCGAAGGCCCGCTCGTGCGCCTCGCCGACCACGATCGAGGCGGGGTCCACCACCCGCTCCTCGTCGGCCAGCAGGGCGAGCACGGCGGGCAGGTCGTCGCGGGTGGCGGTGCGGAAGATCATGGCCAGGAGTCTGGCAGAGGGCCCGGCCGGAACGGCGGCCGGGCCCTGCGGTGTCCCGGGTCACGGCTTGAAGCGCAGCACCTGCGGGTCGTGGTCGCTGTTCTGGGCCGAGAACTCCGCGTTGATGTGCACGCTGTCGTACGTGAAGGACTTGATCGCCGGGCTCGTCAGGATCTGGTCCAGCACCTGGGCGTTGCCCTGGTAGACGTAGGAGTATCGTTCCGCCTTCGGCAGCGACTTGATCGCCGGGTAGAGCGCGCCGCCGTCGGCCAGCGCGTTCGTCGTCGCCGAGAACTCGAAGTCGTTGATGTCGCCCAGGGCGAGGACGTTGGCGTTCTTGTCCGCCGCCAGGATCTCCTTCACGAAGGCGTTCACGGCCTGCGCCTGGAGCAGCCGCTTGGCCTCCGACGAGCGCACCGGCGGCTGGTGGTGCGAAGCCAGGCCCTCGTCGCCGCCCTTGGAGCCGAAGTGGTTGGCGATCACGAAGACGGTGCGGCCGCGGAAGACGAACTCGCCGGCCAGCGGCTTGCGGCTGTCGGTCCACGCCGGGTTCGCCGGGTCGATCCGGCCGGGGGAGTGGGTGAGGGCCGCGTGGCCGTTCTCGCGCACGACGCCGTTCGCGGTCGTCGCGTCACCCGCGGCGCGGTCGGTGAAGGAGACCCGGGCGGGGTTGAAGAGGAACACCTGGCGGATGTTGCCGCCGGGCTCGCCGCCGTCCTTCTTGTCCTCCGGGTTGACGCTCCGCCACTGGTAGGCGGGGCCGCCGGCGGCCGCGATCGCCGCCGTGAACTTCGTCAGCGTCTGCTCGGCCGAGACGGTGCCGTCGTTCTTGGCGCCGTTGTCGTCCTGGATCTCCTCCAGGGCGAGGATGTCGGGGGAGGCGAGGTTCTCGACGACCGCCTTGGCGAGGTTGTCGAACTTCTCCTGCGGGTCGCTCGGGTCGAGGTTCTCGACGTTGTAGGTGGCCACCGCGAGCTCACCCGGGCTCTGCGCCTTGGTCTTCTCGGGGGCGAGGGTGCCGGCCTTGACGGGGCCGAGGGTGCGGGCCACCAGGGTGTAGCCGCCGAACTGGTTGAAGTCCAGCGGGCCTTCGGTGGTGCCGGTCAGCCTGTCGCCGACGTTCGCCACGGGGAAGGGCTGCTGCGCGATCGGCGCGAGCTGCTGGATCTGGAGGCGGCCGGTGTTCTGGGACTCGTAGGAGCCGTAGATCGTCCCGCCGCGCTTGGCGGTGTTCTCCCAGCCCTTCACCGTGACCCACAGCTCGGAGTACGGGTCGGTGGCGCCGACCACGCGCGAGGTGCCGATCCGGACGTTCATGCCCTCCAGGGACTCGTAGTAGTCCAGGGCGTAGCGCGAGGGCTCCAGGGGCAGGCCGTTGATGCTGCCGCCGGCGGCCGCGTCGCCGGCCGGGGCGTACTCGGCCGGGACCGAGTACTCGTTGATCGCGGTGGCCTCGGGCAGTGCGTTGCCCGAGGAGACCACGGTGACCGTCGGCTTGGAGATCTGGGTCACCGACTGGTTCCCGGAGTTGACGCCGCCGGGGACGTACTCACCGACCGTGCCGGAGACCTTGACCGCGTCGCCGACGGCGACGGTGGGCGCCGAGCTCGTGAAGACGAACACGCCCTCGCTGGTGGCGTCGTTGTCGTCGGCGTCCGGGTCCTGGATCCAGAACCCGCGCGAGCCGTACGTACGCACGCCCGTCACGATGCCCGCGACACCGGCGACCTGCTTGCCGTTGAACGGGGATATCCGGGTGGTGCCCTGGATGTCGTGGATGCGTATCGGATCGGCGGACACGGCGCCTTCGGCCGCGTCGGCGGAGCCCGCGAGCAGGCCGGTGGCGAGCGCGGTGGCGACGAGAGCGGCGACGGCGGCGGAACGGGGATGCGAGGAGCGCATGGGCGGGAACTCCGGTGTGGGATGAGGGAGAAGCGGGAGGGTGCGGCGGTGAGAGCCGCGAGATCTGCGGGGAGCTCGTGGCCCCCAAAACATCTACGCGCGTCAATTTCCTGTGTGGCCAGCAAAGTTGTCAAGGCCTCCAGGGAATACGACAGCTGACTGTGGGATGAACCAAAGGCGATGACTGGCCGTCGGCGCCCGAAATGCGTCTACTCTGGGGCGCCGGGCCGGCCGACTGACCGACCGTCCGACCGGGCGGAGCGGACGGCCGGGATCCACCGTCCGACAGGCCGGCCGACGGGCCGTCACCGCCCGCCCCACCGCGCCCACCGCGTCCGCGAGGAGAACCGTCATGTCCGCAGAGCCGCACCCCACGCTGCCGCCGGTACGGCTGCACTCCGATGCGGAACTGGCCCGCGACGCCCTCGTCGCCCCGCTGTTCGCCCGCGCCGTACGGCTGGCCCGCTGGTCCGGACCCGACACTCGCGTCGACGTCGGGGGCGAACTCGTCGCCGCCCAGCTCCCCGAGGCCGTCCGGGAGCTCGGCCTCGACGCCGCCGACCCGGACTCCGCGGCCCACGCGAGCCAGGCCTGGCGGGTCGCCGTGGACACGGGCCTCGTCGACGTGACCGAACCGGAAGAGGACGCGGGGGACTCCGGAGCGGAAGAGGCCGGTACCGCACTGCCCGGTGAGGACCTGGAACTGGTGACGGGCGGCGCGCCCGGCGACGTGCTCGACCTGTGGCTGGCCGCCCTGGACACGGTGCTCGCCGACGCGGCGGTGCCCGACCTCGACGACCTCGTCGACGCGCTCGACGCGGGCGGCGAGATCGACTTCGAGCAGCTGGACTGGAACCCGCGCCGCGAGGCGGACTTCCTCGACGGGGTCCTCGCCAACCTCTACCTGCTCACCGTCGCCGACGGCGGGGCGGCGGACGGGCCGGTTCCGCTGCCCGTGCTCGCCGCGTCCATGGTCGTGCCCGACGACATGGGGGAGCCGACCGACGCCGTCCTGGAGCAGGTCTCGGACGCGATGATGCGCCTCGACGACCAGTTCCGGCAGCTGGAGCCGATCGGACTGGTCGAGTACCGGCCGGTCGACGAGGCGCTGATGGCGGAGGCGGAAGGCGTCTTCGAACCAGACCCGGCGGCGGGCGCGGACGAGGACGTCTCCCGCTACGGAATGGTCCGGCTGACCCCCCTCGGCCTGTACGGGGTCCGCGCCCGCATGCTGGAGGCCGGGGTCGAGGCCCCCGCCGTCGGCGAACTGGCCGACAAGGGCGCGGACGCCCTGCTCGACGTGGTCTCCGGCTATCCCGAGAGCGCCGCCCAGGCCGAGATGGAGCTGTGGCTGGCCGGCCGCGCCCTGTCCGACGCCGCGGTCGAGCTGCTCGACGCTGCGCGCGGCGACGACCCGGGCGCCCCGCTGCGCCGCCTGCGCTGCCAGCAGGCCCTCGCCCCGGCCGGGCCGCAGGCCGAGCCCGCCGTCCGCGCCGTGCTGGACGACCCGCAGCTCGGCGGGCTCGCCCGGGTCTGGCTGGCCGAGCGCGGGGCGGCCGACGTACCGGCGCCGGACGGGGCGATGGTCTTCTGGCTGACGGTCGACACGATCGCGGCGCAGCTCGCCGCCGACGGGGAGACCGAGGAGCTGCCGCTCCTCATGGAGGGCCTCACCGCCCACCACACGGGGTTCTTCGACCAGGTGTGGCGGGTGGAGCACCCGGCGACGGCCTACGTCCTGGAGGCGATGGGCCGCCTCCACCCGGACAAGAAGGCCGCCAAGGAAGCGCGCAAGGCCGCGTTCAAGGCGCGGTCCCGCCAGCCCTGACCAGGGGTCGGCCCGTGGGGAGCCCGAGCGTCCCCGGCAGGGTCCGGGGATCGATCGGGCCCCACCCCTTTGCATGAACATACGCAGTCATGCATACTCTTCCTATGTCCAAGGTCCTCACCTCCCTGCCCGCCGGCGAACGCGTCGGCATCGCCTTCTCCGGCGGCCTCGACACCTCCGTCGCGGTCGCGTGGATGCGCGACAAGGGTGCCGTCCCGTGCACCTACACCGCCGACATCGGCCAGTACGACGAGCCCGACATCGCCTCGGTGCCCGGACGCGCGAAGACCTACGGTGCCGAGATCGCGCGCCTGGTCGACTGCCGCGCGTCACTGGTCGAGGAGGGACTGGCCGCGCTCACCTGCGGCGCGTTCCACATCCGCTCGGGCGGGCGTGCCTACTTCAACACCACGCCGCTCGGCCGCGCCGTCACCGGCACCCTGCTGGTCCGGGCGATGCTCGAGGACGACGTACAGATCTGGGGCGACGGCTCGACCTTCAAGGGCAACGACATCGAGCGGTTCTACCGCTACGGTCTGCTCGCCAACCCCCACCTGCGGATCTACAAGCCCTGGCTCGACGCGGACTTCGTGACCGAGCTCGGCGGCCGCACGGAGATGTCGGAGTGGCTGGTCGCCCACGACCTCCCCTACCGCGACAGCACCGAGAAGGCGTACTCCACCGACGCCAACATCTGGGGTGCCACCCACGAGGCGAAGACCCTGGAGCACCTCGACACGGGCGTCGAGACCGTCGAGCCGATCATGGGCGTGCGGTTCTGGGACCCCTCGGTCCAGATCGACACCGAGGACGTGACGATCGGCTTCGACCAGGGCCGCCCCGTGACGATCAACGGCAAGAAGTTCGCCTCCGCCGTCGACCTGGTCATGGAGGCCAACGCCATCGGCGGCCGCCACGGCATGGGCATGTCGGACCAGATCGAGAACCGGATCATCGAGGCCAAGAGCCGCGGCATCTACGAGGCCCCGGGCATGGCCCTGCTGCACGCCGCGTACGAGCGCCTCGTCAACGCGATCCACAACGAGGACACCCTCGCGCAGTACCACAACGAGGGCCGGCGGCTCGGCCGCCTCATGTACGAGGGCCGCTGGCTCGACCCGCAGGCGCTGATGGTGCGCGAGTCGCTCCAGCGCTGGGTCGGCTCGGCCGTCACCGGCGAGGTCACGCTGCGGCTGCGGCGCGGTGAGGACTACTCGATCCTCGACACCAAGGGCCCCGCGTTCAGCTACCACCCGGACAAGCTGTCGATGGAGCGCACCGAGGACTCCGCGTTCGGCCCGGTGGACCGGATCGGCCAGCTCACCATGCGCAACCTCGACATCGCCGACTCGCGCGCCAAGCTGGAGCAGTACGCCGGCCTCGGCCTGATCGGCACCGGCAGCCCCGCCATCGGTGCCGCCCAGGCGGCCGCGACCGGCCTGATCGGCACCCTGCCGGAAGGCGGCGCCGAGGCCATCGCCTCCCGCGGCGAGGTCTCCGGCGAAGAGGAGATGCTGGACCGCGCCGCGATGGAGTTCGGCACGGACTGACGATACGGACCTGAGCCGTTCCCGGCCGGCCCGGCGCCCCACGGCGCCGGGCCGGCCGTTTGCGTCGGCCCGGCGTGGGGCGTCGACAACGCGCCGTTCCTGGGGTGGAGTTGGCCATTCCGCCCGCGGGCAAGGGGTCGGCTCCGCGTAGCGGGTAGTTCAGCCGCCGTTCACGTGCGGGCGGGAGCGTGTGCGCCGACGACCGCACGACAGGCGCACCACCTCCCCACCCCTGGAGACCCGATGCCGCTCAGCCGTAGAGACTTCACCGCCCGCACCGTCATCGCCGGCGCGGGAGTCGCGCTCACGGGGACCGTCGGCGCCCTCGCCACCGCACCCGGGGCGCTGGCCGCCGACGACAGCACGGGCCGCGACGAGAACGGGCGGCCCTGCGAGCCCGGCTACGGCGCCCTCCTCCCCGACCCGGCGGGCCTCCTCGCCCTCCCCGCCGGCTTCACCTACCGCGTCATCACGCACAGCGGTGTCACCACGCTGGAGTCCGGCGAGACCACCCCGTCCAACCACGACGGGACCGCCGCCTTCGAGGGCCCCCGAGGGGTCACCCTCCTCGTCAACAACCACGAGCTCAAGGGCAAGCGGGCGAACTGGGCCCACCCCGTCCCGCTCACCGAGGGCCTCGTCTACGACCCGGCCGCGGCCGGTGGCTGCACGGTCGTCGAGGTCCGGCGCGGCGGCGAGGTCGCCGAATGGGTGGGCGTCGCCGGTACGTCGACCAACTGCGCGGGCGGTGCCACCCCCTGGGGCACCTGGCTGACCTGCGAGGAGACCGAGGACCTAGCCGGCAAGAACGGCATGACGAAGGACCACGGCTACGTCTTCGAGGTCGACCCGCACGACCGCCGCGCCAACCGCGACCCGCAGCCGGTCAAGGCCTTCGGGCGGTACGCGCACGAGGCCGTCGTCATCGACCCGCACCGGGGCCACGCCTACCTGACCGAGGACGCCTCCGGCCCCAACGGGCTCCTCTACCGCTGGACCCCGCCGGCCGGCCTCCGGCACGGCCGCGGCAGGCTCCGTACGCTCGCCGCCGACGCCGGAGTGCTCCAGGCCGCCAAGTGCGTCGACAGCTCCGGCCGCCTCGTCGACGACCTCTCGCGCGCCACGAAGATCGGCACCGTCTACGGGGTCGACTGGGTGGAGGTACCGGACCGCGACGCGCGCACCGTGTCCGTGCGCAAGCAGTTCACGGACGGCGTCGTGACGCGGGCGCGCAAGCTGGAGGGCATGTGGTGGGCGGACGGCGGCGCGTACTTCGTCTCGTCCTACGCCCGTGAGGAGAGCCCGGGCGCGGCGCACGACGGCCAGGTGTGGTTCTACGACCCCAAGCGGCGCACGGTCCGGCTGACCGTCCTGATCGGGGTGAACGCCGACCCGTCGGCGGAGGGCGGCTACGACGGCCCCGACAACATCACCGTGTCGCCGTACGGAGGTCTCGTCATCGCCGAGGACGGCTCGGGCCTCCAGCACCTGTTCGGCGCGACCGAATCGGGCCGCACCTACCCCCTCGCCCGCAACGAGCTGAACATCGGGACGGCCGAGGCGCCCGAGTACTCCGAATTCACCGGTGTCTGCTTCTCTCCGGACGGGCGCACCCTCTACGCCAACATCCAGGACCCGGGGATCATGCTGGCCATCACCGGGCCGTGGCGGCGCGCCCACTGACGCCTCGCGTACGGACGCCTCGCCTACGGCGCCTACTGGGCCGCGGAGACCTCCGCCCGGGAGGCCGCGGCCCACTCGGCGAGGAGGAACTCATACGCCTCCGAGGGCCACTCGCCGTCCACCCGGGTCTCGACAAGGTGCCGTATCGCCTCGTTCGCCTCCGCGGCGGACGGGCGGGCGGGACCCGCGATGGTGAGTGACTCGTGCATACCTTCAAGGCTACGGGCCGACACTGACAGCCACCCCCGGATTACGCGTGGCATCCATCACCCGCGTTCCTCCGCTGTGGCCGCATGTGCCCGCCCACCTGCTCAGAGTGCCTGGGAGGCCGGCTTGACCATGCCCCGCACTGTGCGCGACTTCACAAACTCGCCCATGGCGGTCATCTCCCATTCGCCCGAGAACTGCTTGATCAGCTTGGCCATCATGACCCCGGTCTGGGGCTCGGCACCGGTGAGGTCGAAGCGCACCAGCTCCTCCCCGCTCGCCGCGTCGATGAGCCGGCAGTAGGCCTTGGCCACCTCGGTGAACTTCTGCCCGGAGAAGGAGTTGACCGTGAACACCAGCCCGGTGGCTTCCGCGGGGAGCCGGCCGAGGTCCACGACGATCACCTCGTCATCGCCCGCGCCCTCGCCCGTGAGGTTGTCGCCCGAGTGCTTGATGGCGCCCCCGAGGATGGACAGCTTGCCGAAGTAGCAGCTGTCGATGTGGTTGCGCTGCGGGCCGTACGCGATGACGGACGCGTCGAGGTCGATGTCCCGGCCGCCGAACGCCGGCTCCCAGCCGAGGCCCATCTTCACCTGGGAGAGCAGCGGGCGGCCGCCCTTGACCAGGGAGACGGTCTGGTTCTTCTGGAGGCTGACCCGGCCCTTGTCCAGGTTGATCTTCCCGGCGCCGGGCGCCGCGGCGACGGGGGCGGGGGCCGCCGGGGGAGCGGGGGGTACGGGCGGGGCGACGGCGGCGGGCGCGGGGGCCGCGGCCGCCGGTTCCTCGTCCACGGAGACGCCGAAGTCCGTCGCGATGCCGGCGAGGCCGTTCGCGTACCCCTGGCCGACCGCGCGCACCTTCCACACGCCGCCGCGCAGGTAGACCTCGACGACGACGAGCGCCGTCTCGGAGCCCAGCCGCGGCGGGGTGAAGGTGGCGATCACCGCGCCGCCGTCCGCGTTGCGCACGGTGGCGGTGGGCTCGATGCCCTGGAAGGTCTGCCCGGCCGCATCGGGGCTGGCCGTGACCACGATCCGCTCGATGCCCGGGGGCAGCCCGCCGGTGTCCACGGTGATCGAATCCGGCGCCGCACCGCCGCCGGACCGGTAGCTGACGCCGGGGCCGGAAGGCTGGTTGTAGAAGATGAAGTCGGCGTCGGAGCGCACCTTGCCGTTCGCCGCGAGGAGGAGCCCCGAGACGTCGAGCCGCACCGGGGCGGCCACGTCCACCGTCACGCGGACGGCATTGAGCGGCAGGTTGGAACCAGGGGTCATAGCGGTCATGACCGGAGAACGACCGAGGGTGCTTTGCCGTTCCCTTACCCTTGCGCCGGATTCCGCGGGTGCGGGCTCAGCGCCGGTTGCGCGGGTGGTTCTTCGCCATCCGCTCGTTGCCGAACTTGTACGCGCCGGTCCAGCGGGCCATCACCAGCTGCGCGTCGCCGGCCCCCACCTCGGCGAGGAACTTGCCGGCCCGGCTCCCGCGGAGGGTGGCTGCGGTGCGGCCCTGGTGGGTGATGACGACGGAGTGGTCGCGGTGTTGTTCGTACGAGAACCCGTGCGGCTTCGGCATGGACCGCAGCCTGCCCCGCCCCGGGCGGAGGCGGCAACGCAATTACCGGTACCGCAGCCGCCGCCCGGCACTCCGCCCGGGTGGCGGGGCCCCCAACCCACCCGGCGGCCCCGGCTCAGCCCCCGGTCACCCGGCGCGGCAGTCCCAGCGGGTTGGCCTCCCGCAGCTCGGGCGGCAGAAGCGGGTCCGGGACGGACTGGTACGCCACCGGCCGCAGCCAGCGCTCGATGGCCGTCCCGCCGACGGAGGTGGAGTGGGAGGTCGCCGCGGGGTAGGGGCCGCCGTGGTGCTGGGCGGGGGCCACGGCCACCCCGGTCGGCCAGCCGTTGACCACGATCCGGCCCGCCAGGCCCGTGACCCGGGCGATCAGCTCGGAGGCCGGGCCCGGGGCCCCCTCGGTCTCGGCGGCCGACAACTGGAGGGTGGCGCTCAGGTTCCCGGAGAGCCGGCCCAGCACCGCGGCCGCCTCGTCCTGGTCGGCGTACCGGACGACGACCGTGACCGGGCCGAAGCACTCCTCCAGGAGTACCTCGTGGGAGTGGCCGCCGGTCTCCTCGCCTCCCCCGGAGCTCTCGAGGAGGACACCGGCCGGCACGGTCAGGTATCCCGCCCCGACGGTGTGGTCCCCGCCGGAGCCCGGGGTGACGGGCGCGGCGACGCCGGGCAGCGCGGCCCGCTCGCGGACCCCGGCGATGAAGTTCTCCCGCATCCGGTGGTCGAGCAGCACCCCCGGCTCGGTCTCCCCGATCGCCTTGGTCAGCGCGTCCGTGAGCCGGTCGCCGTCCGAGCCCTCCGGGACCAGGACCAGGCCGGGCTTCACGCAGAACTGGCCGACGCCGAGGGTGACGGAGCCGGCGAGCCCCGTACCGATCTCCTCGGCGCGCTCGGCGGCGGCGGCCGGGGTGACGACCACGGGGTTGAGGGAGCCGAGTTCCCCGTGGAAGGGGATGGGCACGGGCCGGGCGGCGGCCGCGTCGAACAGGGCCCGCCCGCCCCGGATGGAACCGGTGAATCCGGCGGCGGCCACCAGCGGGTGGCGGATGAGCTCCAGGCCGGCGTCGAACCCGTGGACCACGCGGACCGTGTCGGCCGGCAGCCCGGCGGCGACCGCGGCCCGGCGCAGCAGCGAGGCGCACAGCTCCGAGGTGGCGGGGTGGTCGGGATGCGCCTTGACGACCACCGGGCAGCCGGCCGCCAGCGCGCTCGCGGTGTCCCCGCCGGGGACGGAGAAGGCGAGCGGGAAGTTGGAGGCGGCGTAGACCGCGACCACGCCGAGCGGCACCTTGTAGCGGCGCAGTTCGGGGCGCGGGGGGCTGAGGGAGGGATCGGCGCGGTCGATCCGGATGTCGAGGTAGCTCCCCTCCTCCACGGCGTCGGCGAAGGCGCGCAGCTGGCCGGTGGTGCGGGCCAGCTCGCCGGTCAGCCGGCCCGGGCCGAGGGCGGTCTCGGCGTCGGCGGCCTCGATGACGTGCGCGGCGGCCTCGTCGAGCAGTGCGGCGGCCGTACGCAGGAAGGTGGCACGGGCGCCGGCGTCGGCGAGCGCGCCGCGGGCCGCGTGGGCGGCCCGTACCGCTTCGTCCACCTCCTGGGCTGTGGCCTCCACCGCAACCTGCTCGCGCTGCTTCCCGGTGCGGGGGTCCACACTCCAGACTGGTGTCGTCGTCATGACCCGCTGCCTCCTGGATCGTTCAGTATTCTGAACGCCGTTCCGGTGGATGAATGATCACATCTGCTGCGGACTCTATTTCCGCGTCCTCCGCGTGACAAGAGGCGACCAGAGGGGAAGCGCGCGCATGACGACGACCGAGGCGGGGCCCCCGGCCCAGACGGCGGCGGTCAAATCGGCGGTCCGCACCGTCGTACTGCTGGAACACTTCGCGGCGCGGCCGGGTCTGCACAGCCTGGCCGACATCCAAAACGACCTCTCCCTGCCCAAGTCCAGCCTGTACATGCTGCTGCGCACGCTGGTGAACCTGGGGTGGGTGGAGACGGACGCGACGGGCACGCGCTACGGCATCGGCGTACGGGCGCTGCTGGTCGGCAGCTCGTACATCGACGGCGACGAGGTCGTCGCCGCGGCCCGGCCCACCCTGGACCGGCTCTCCGACGACACGACGGAGACCATCCACCTGGCCCGGATGGACGGCACGAGCGTGGTGTACCTCGCGACCCGCCAGTCCCAGCACTACCTGCGGCCCTTCACCCGGGTCGGGCGGCGGCTGCCGGTGCACTCCACGGCGCTGGGCAAGGCGCTGCTGGCCACGCACACCGACGAGGAGGTGCGGGGCCTGCTGCCGCGGCGGCTGGAAGCGGTCACCGAGCACACCATCACCGACCGCGAGCAGCTGATCGAGGAACTGGCGCTGGTGCGGGAGCAGGGGTACGCGGTGGACCGGGAGGAGAACACCCTCGGCCTGTGCTGCTTCGGGATGGCGGTGCCGTACCGGACGCCGGCGCGGGACGCGGTGAGCTGCTCGGTGCCCGTGGCGCGGCTGACGGCGGGGCACGAACGGGCCATCAAGGAGGCGCTGTTCGAGGCGCGGGACCGGCTGTCGGTGGTGACGCGGCGGATGTGAGGCGGCGGAGGCGGTGGTTCCTCCCCCGGCCGGGGGAGGCGGTTCCCCTTGGAGGGGGAGGTGGCGGGGCGGCGGACGCGGGACCGTTGGGTCATGACCACGCGAGCAGTTCACCCGGCCCGTTCATCTCGTTCATCTCGTTCGTCCCACCCGTCGAAGTACGCGCCCCGGCCGTCGGAGGCTCCCGCCCCGGGGGCCGGGCGGCGGAGCCTGCGGGCGGTCGCCCTGGCCGCCACCGTGCCGTATCTGGCGCTCAAGGCCGCCTGGCTGGCCGGGAGCCGGATCGGGATACCGGACGGCAGCGTGCTGCTGGATCCCGGACCGTTCCTCATGGCGGCGAACGCCGTCACGGTGGCGATGGACGCCTGCGTCATCCTGCTCGTGCTGGTGTTCACCAGACCCTGGGGCACACGGGTGCCGGCCTGGCTGCTGACCGTCCCGGTGTTCGTCGCGACCGGCCTGCTGGCGCCGATCCTCTTCGGATTCTCGGGCCAACTGCTCATGCGGGCACTCGGCTTCGGGGCGGAGCCCGCCGCGGAGGCGGTGCGGGAGCCCTTCCTGGACCCCTGGGTGTTCAACGTCGTCTACACCGGCTTCACGGTCCAAGGACTCGCCCTGGCCGGACTGTTCGTCCCCTATGCGCGGGAGCGCTGGGGCCGGCGGTGGCAGGGCGTGACGGGGTCGCGGCTGCCGTCGTCCACGGGGGTGGTGGCGGCAGCCGCGGCGGCGGCAGGGCTGGCGATCGCGGCGGTGCACCTGTACTGGGCCTTCGGCGGCAGCGCAGGGCTGAGCGCCGAGCGGGCGGCCGCGTACACCGCGGAAACCGCCGTGGTGAGCGCGGTCCACGCGATGGGCGCGCTCGCCGCCGGGGCGGGGGCCCTGCTCCTGGCCCGCGGCGGGGCGCTCCCGGCGCGGTGGCCGCTCGGCCTCGCCTGGATCGGCGGGGCGGCGACGCTGAGCTGGGGGGCCTGGATGCTGATCGGCGCGCTGGGACCGCAGGTGGGCGGCGGCGAAGGGCCTTCCGCGGCCGGCCTGTTGACCTACGCTGGGCAGATGATCACCGGGTTGCTCTCCGCCACTGTCCTCATACGTTTCCTCGCCTCCCGCCGCGAGGGGTGATGGGGGACGGTCTGGGCAGGCTGCTCGGGGCACGGGCCCGGCTGCGCTGGGTCCACCTGATACTCGGCGGGGCCCTGCTGATGCCGTACTTCCTCCTCACCCAGGTGGGGGTCGGCATGGCGGCCGGCGGGGTCAACGCCCTCAGCTCCCTGCCGCTCTCCCTCGCCGCCTACGCGGCCGCCCTGCCGCTCGTCGCGGCCACGGCCGTGTTCGGGCTGGTCCGGCCCCTGTCGGTGGCGGCGGTGCGGGCGCTGTGCGGGGTGCCCGGGGACCGGCTCGCCGAGGGGCCGGCGCGGTCCTGGGCCGCACGGGGGCGGACCTCCGCCTGGTGGACCCTGCACCTGGGGGTCGGGGCGCTGGTCAGCGGGCTCACCCTCGCGGTGCCGCCCATGGCGGTGGTACTGATCACGCTGCCGTTCGTGAGCGGGCTGCGCAGGACCCGGCTCGGGCTCGGCTGGTTCAACACCGAGGCCGATCCGTACGTGGCGCCGCTGCTCGGGGCCGGTCTGCTGGCCGGACTCGCCCTGTGCGCCGCCGGGGCCGGGGCGCTGCTGGCCCGGCTGGCGCCCGTACTGCTCGGGCCGACGGCAGCCGACCGGCTGGCCGCGGCCGAGGAGCGGGCCGCCGACCTGGCCGTGCGCAACCGGCTCGCCCGGGAACTGCACGACGCGGTCGGGCACGCACTGAGCGCCGTCACCCTCCAGGCGGTCGCCGCCCGCCGGGTGCTCGACAGCGACCCCGCCTTCGTACGGGAGGCGCTGGCCGCGATCGAGGACACCACCCGGCGGACGGTGGGCGAGCTCGACGCCGTCCTGGGCCTGCTGCGGGACGGGGACCCGGCCCGGCCGGACGCCGCCCCCGCGCCGACCCTCGCCGCCGACCTCGAAGGGCTGCTCGCCCGCACCCGGGCCGGCGGCACCCCCGTCACCGCCCACCAGGACCCGGGACCCGCCCGGGACTGGGAGGCCCTTCCGGCCATCGCCTCCCGCGAGGCGTACCGGATCGTCCAGGAGGGCCTCAGCAACGCACTGCGCCACGGCGCGGGCCCGGTGGACGTCCGGATCCGCGTCCAGGACCGGGAAGGGACCGGACACCGTGAACTGGAGATCACCATGACCAATCCGCCCGCCGCACCGCAGCACCGGGAGCCCCGCACCACCGGGGGCCGCGGGCTGCGCGGCGCCGCCGAACGGGCCGCGCTGCTCGGCGGCAGCATCGAGGCCGGCCCGCACGAGGGCCACTGGCGGCTGCGGGCCGTCCTCCCGCTCGCCGGAGGCGACCGATGAGCACACCGGCCCCGGCGTCCCGCCCGCCGCTGCGCATCGTCCTGTGCGACGACGAGCGCATGGTCCGCACCGCCCTGCGGGTCATCCTCGAAGCCGAAACCGACCTGGAGGTCGTGGGCGAGGCCGCCACCGGCGCCGAGGCCGTGCCGCTGGTGCGCTCGCTCGCGCCCGACGTGGTGCTGATGGACGTCCGGATGCCCGAGATCGACGGGATCCGGGCGACCGAGCAGATCCTCGCCACCATGGCCGAGCCGCCCCGCATCGTGGTCGTCACCACCTTCGAGAACGACTCCTACGTCTACGGCGCGCTGCGCGCCGGAGCCTCCGGGTTCCTCCTCAAGCGGGCCGACCCCGACGAGCTGATCGGCGCGGTCCGGCTCGTCGCCCGCGGCGACTCGCTGCTCTTCCCGGCCGCCGTCCGCTCCCTCGCGGCGGCGCACACGGCCGGCGCCCCGCCCGCCGCACCGTGGGTGGCCCGGCTCACCGACCGGGAGGCCGACGTCCTGCGCCTGATGGCCACCGGACTGTCCAACCACGAGATGAGCGAGCGCCTCGGCGTCGGCCCGCAGACGGTCAAGACCCACGTCGCCGCCGTCCTCGCCAAGACCGGCTCGCGCGACCGCACCCAGGCGGTCATCGCGGCTTACGAAGGAGGCTTCATGAAGAAAAGCTGAGAACCCCGCCACAATCGGGGCAGAGCGGAACGCCTGGGGCCGCTGGTGCGTCCTTCTGGGGGATGAACAAGACGATCAGGCGTGCGTCGGTCTTCTGTCTGCTTCTGGTGCTGGCCCTGCTGGTCCGTGTCACCTGGGTGCAGGCGTACCAAGGCCAGGCCCTCGCAGACGACAAGAACAACCGGCGGAACCTCATCGGGCAGTACGAGAACCCGCTGGGCAACATCATCGTGGGCGGGGAGGCGGTCACCGGCTCGGCCAAGACGGGCGGCAAGGACTTCGGCTACAAGCGGACCTACACCAACGGCCCGCTCTACGCGCCGATCACCGGCTACAGCTCCCAGGCCTTCGGCACGAGCATGCTGGAGGGCGTCTACAAGAACATCCTCAACGGCTCCGACAGCCGGCTGAAGACCATGATGGACGTGCTCACCGACAAGCGGGCCGCCCCGGGCAACGTCCTGACCACCATCGACCCGGACGTGCAGAAAGCCGCGTACGAGGCGTTCCAGGGCAAGAACCTGCAGGGGGCCGCCGTGGCCATCGACCCCTCCACGGGCCAGATCCTCGCCGTCGTCAACAACCCCTCCTTCGACCCGGGCCGGATCACGGGCGCCAACGACGAGGCGGCCTGGAAGGAGCTCTCCGCCGATCAGGGCAAGGCGATGGAGAACGTGGCCCTGCGCAAGCCGCAGGCCCCCGGCTCCACCTTCAAGCTGGTCACCCTCGCCGCGGCGATCGAGAACGGCCTGGTCTCCTCGATCGACCAGACCACCTCCGTGCCGGGCGACTACACCATCCCCGGCACCAGGACCAAGCTCCGGAGCGAAGTGCCCGACGAGATGTGCAACAACGTCTCGCCGCGCACCGCGCTCAGGCTCTCCTGCAACAACGTCTTCGCCGACTTCGCGCACCGGCTGGGCCAGGACAAGATGCGTGCGATGGCCGAGAAGCTCGGCTTCAACACGCAGATCGACACCCCGGTCCGCACCAACCCGCCGAGCAAGTACCCGACGAAGAAGATGTCGGTCGACCAGGTCGCGCAGACGGGTATCGGCCAGTTCGACGTGCAGGCCACCCCGCTGCAGATGGCGATGGTGACGGCCGCGATCGAGAACGGCGGCAAGCTCGTCGCCCCGCACATGGTCTCCGAGGTCACCGACTCCGGAGGCAACGTGCTGGAGAGCTTCAAGGACACCAAGTCCCAGCAGGTCATGAGCGAGCGGACCGCCTCGATGCTCCGCGACGCCATGCGCACGGTCGCCACCGAGGGCGGCGGCAAGCCCGCCCAGGTGACGGGCGCCGAGGTGGGCGGCAAGACCGGTACCGCACAGCGCGGCGTGAACAACAGCCTGCCGCCGCTGGCCTGGTTCACCTCGTACGGGAAGCTGAACGGCAAGCAGGTCGCCGTCGCCGTCGTGATCGAGAACTCCGACACCGACCGCTCCGAGATCGGCGGCGGAAAGCTGGCCGCCCCCATCGCCCAGAAGATGATGGAGGCGTGGCTGAAGAAGTAGCCACGCGGTCCGTGCGGCCGGCGCGCCGGGAACCGACACGGTTCCCGGCGCGTTCCCCTTTCCATGATCAGAGCCGCGCGCCCCGCCGACCTCGACGCGATCGCCGCCCTGCACGCCCGGGCCCGCGCGACCTACTACAAGGGCCGCATCCCCGAGGAGGCCTACAGCGGCGCGGCCGAGCTCGCCCGTACCCGCGAGGGCTGGTCCCGGGCCGTCGCCCGCGCCCAGTCCGACGGCGGGGTCCTGTGCGCCGAGCAGGACGGCGAGCTCACCGGGGTCGCCGCCTTCCGCACCGCGGCCGGCGAGACCACCCTCACCCAGCTCCACGTCGACCCGGTCCACTGGCGCAAGGGCACCGGGGCCGCCCTCCACGCGGCCTGCCTCGACGCCTGGCGCCGCGCCGGAATCCACCGGGTCCGCCTTGAGGTCTACGCCCACAACCTCCGCGCCCAGGCCTTCTACGCCACCCACGGCTGGCTCCCGGACCCGCATTCCACCGCCTCCGGCTCCCACCGCGTCCTGTGGCTGGAGGTGCCCCCGCCGTCCGGGGAATGAGACGGACCTCCGGGTCGTTGAAGCGAGAACTGTTTCGTCCCCCCGGACCCGGAGAGAAGAAGGATTCATGCGCGTCGAGATCTGGAGCGACATCGCCTGCCCCTGGTGCTACATCGGCAAGGCCCGTTTCGCCAAGGGGCTGGCCGAGTTCGCGCACCGCGACGAGGTGGAGGTCGTCTTCCGCTCCTTCGAGCTCGACCCGAACGCCGCCAAGGGCGTCACCGCGCCCGTCACCGAGATGCTCGCCAGGAAGTACGGCCGCACCCTCGAGGAGGCGCGCGGCATGGAGGAGCACGTCGCGGACGCCGCCCGCGCCGAGGGCCTGCAGTACCGCATCGACGGGCGCGACCACGGCAACACCTTCGACATCCACCGCCTGCTGCACCTGGCCGGGGCCCGCGGCCGCCAGGAGGAGCTGCTGGACCTGGCCTACCGGGCCAACTTCGGTGAGGAGCGCTCCGTCTTCGACCCCGAGGTGCTGGTCGCGCTCGCCGTCGAGGCCGGGCTGGAGGAGGCCGAGGCCCGCGCCGTCCTCGCCGACGATTCCGCCTACGCCGACCAGGTCCGGGCCGACGAGCGCGAGGCCGCCGAACTGGGCGCCAACGCCGTGCCGTTCTTCGTCCTCGACCGCCGCTACGGGATCTCCGGCGGGCAGCCCGCCGAGGTGTTCACCCGCGCCCTGGAGCAGGCCTGGGCCGGGCGCGAGGTGACCGAACCGGCCGCCGGCGCCGAGGCGTGCGAGCCCGACGGGTCGTGCGCGGTCCCGCAGTCATAAGTAATTCTTTGGCTCGGCACGCAAAACCCGGCAATGGACTTTGAGTCCTTGTCGGAGCAGAGTGGTAGGCATGGATCTTCCACTCGCCGAAGCGGCCCGTGCCGAGTTCACCCACTCCACCACCTACCTCAACACCGCCAACTACGGGGTGCTCCCACGCTCCACGGTCGCCGCCGTACGGGAGCTGGCCGAGGCGGCGGGGGCCGCGATCCCCGCCGGATTCGGCGACTTCGACCGGGTGAACCGCGCCCGGGCCGCCTTCGCCCGGCTCGTCGGCGTCGACACCGCACGGGTCGCCGTCGGCTCGGCCGTGGCCACCCACGTCGGCCTCGTCTCCGCCTCGCTCCCGGCCGGCGCCGAAGTCCTCTGCCCGGAGGGCGACTTCGCCTCCGTGATCAACCCGTTCCTGCTGCGGGGCGACCTCAAGGTCCGCTTCGCACCGCTGGAATCCCTCGCCGAGGCCGTCGGCCCCGACACCGCACTCGTCTCGCTGAGCGCCGTGCAGTCCGCCGACGGCCGCATGGCCGACCTCGCCGCCGTACGCGCGGCGACCACCGCGCACGGCGCCCGGATGCTGGTGGACGCCACGCAGGCGGCGGGCTGGCTGCCCTTCGACGCCTCCCCGTACGAGTACACGGTCACCGCCGGGTACAAGTGGCTGCTCGGATCCCGCGGCGCCTCGTACCTGACCGTGTCGGAGGAGGCCCAGCACACCCTGACCCCGCTGCACGCCGGGTGGGTGGCGGCACGGTCCATGTGGGACGCCACCTACGGGCCCATGCCGGAACTCGCCCACGACGCACGCCGGTTCGACGAGTCCCCGGCCTTCCTCGCCTACCACGCGGCCGAGGCCTCGCTGGACCTGCTGGAGCGGATCGGCATCGAGGCGGTCCACGCGCACGACACCGCCCTGGCCGCCCGCTACCGGGCCGGGCTCGCCCGCCTCGGCCACGAACCGGTGCCCGGCGCGGCGGCCATCGTCTCGGTGCCCGGGCTCGCCGGCCGGCAGCCCGCCCTGCAGGCGGCCGGCATCGTCACCTCCGCCCGCGCGGGCGCCCTGCGGGCCTCGTTCCACCTCTACACCACCGAGGCGGACGTGGACCGGCTGCTCGACGCCCTGTCCTGACGGGCTGGGACGGGGGTTAGCCCCGGCCGGCCGCCGCCCAGGCCGCGTCCGCCGCGGCCAGCGCCGCGCCGGGCTCGGCCCCCAGGGCCGCCGCGAGGGCCGTCAGGGAGGCCCGGACCACGGCCGGCGAGGCCGCCGTGCCGAAGTGGTTGACCCGCACCATCTCCTGCGCGAGCGCGCCGCCGCCCGCGGCGAGCGGAGCCGCCGGGTCCGCCGCCAGGGCCTTGGCCACCACCGTCGAGGCGTCGGCGACCCGCAGGGTGGTGGCCACCGGCGCCGCCTCCGACGCCCGGCCCACGAACGGGGCGATCCCGAGCTCCGCCGCACCCGCGCGGGTCGCCGCCGCCGCGGCCGCGTGGCGGGCCGTCACCGACGACAGCCCCTCCGCCGCGATCCGGTCCAGACACGCCTCCAGCGCCAGCATCTCCAGCTGCGCCGGGGCGTGCAGCAGCGTCGTGCGCCCGCCGTCGATCCAGCGTTCCTTCCAGTCCAGCAGCGAGAGGTACGAGCGGCGCGGGGCCGCCGGGTTCTGCGCGAACCGGTCCCACGCCCGCTCCGACACCGACACCGCCGAGACGCCCGCCGGGCCGCCCATCGCCTTCTGCGCGCCGATCACGCACAGGTCCACGCCCCACGCGTCCGGCAGCAGCGGCTCCGCGCCCACCGAAGCCACCGCGTCCAGCATGAACAGCGCCTCGTGGGCCCGTACGACCTCGCCGATCTCCGCCACCGGGTTCGTGTTGCCGGTCGCCGCCTCCGCGTGGACCAGCGAGACGAAGTCGATCTCCGGGCGTTCGGCCAGAGCCCGCGCCACCTGCTCCGCCGTCACCGCCGTGTCGAAGGGGACCGCCAGGTCCACCACGGTGGCACCGCAGTCGCGCAGCCAGTTGCCGAAGGTGGTCCCGTAGGGGCCGGTGACGACGTTCAGCGCCGTCGAACCGGGCCGGGCGCCCGACCGGATGCACCCCTCCAGCGGCAGCAGCGCCTCGCCCTGGGTGATCACCACGTCCTGCCGGGTGGCGAGGAGGTCCGCGACCCCCTGCTCGATCGACGCGAAGCGCTCCGCGGTGAGCGGCGGGAGGTCCAGCAGGGGGTGGGTCACGGTGGTGCTCTCTTCGTCCGGGGTTACCCGCCCGAGCGTACCGAGCCCGCACGTACAGTGCCGCCATGAGCGATGTGAGCGATGTGAGCCGCGCGGGCGACGTGCTGCACGTGAAGGGGCGGGTGCTCGTCGGGCCCGACGAGGTCCGCGACGAGCTCTGGGTGGTCGGGGGGCGGATCTCCTACGAGCGCCCGAGCACCGCCCGCGAGGTCACCACCGTGGCCGGCTGGGCCCTGCCCGGACTGGTCGACGCGCACTGCCACGTGGGCCTCGATTCCCACGGCCCGGTCGACGCCGCGACCGCCGAGCGCCAGGCCCTGACCGACCGGGACGCGGGCACCCTCCTCATCCGCGACGCCGGATCGCCCTCCGACACCCGCTGGATCGACGACCGCGAGGACCTGCCGAAGATCATCCGGGCCGGCCGGCACATCGCGCGCACCCGCCGCTACATCCGCAACTACGCGCACGAGATCGAGCCCGCCGACCTCGTCGCGTACGTGGGCCGCGAGGCGCGGCGGGGCGACGGCTGGGTGAAGCTGGTCGGCGACTGGATCGACCGCGAGGTCGGCGACCTGGCCGCCTGCTGGCCGCGCGCCGAGGTCGAGGCGGCCATCGCGGAGGCGCACCGGCTGGGCGCCCGGGTGACGGCGCACTGCTTCGCCGAGGACTCGCTGCGCGACCTGGTGGAGGCGGGCATCGACTGCATCGAGCACGCGACCGGCCTGACCGAGGACACCATCCCCCTCTTCGCGGAGCGCGGGGTGGCGATCGTCCCGACGCTCGTGAACACCGCGACGTTCCCGAAGCTGGCGGCGGGCGGCGAGGCGAAGTTCCCGGACTGGTCGGCGCACATGCGCCGGCTCCACGAGAAGCGGTACGACACCGTCCGGGCCGCCTACGACGCGGGCATCCAGGTGTACGTCGGCACCGACGCGGGAGGTTCCCTGCCGCACGGCCTGGTCGCGGCGGAGGTGGCGGAGCTGGTGAAGGCCGGGATCCCGCCGCTGGACGCGCTCTCGGCGACGGCCTGGGCGGCACGCGCCTGGCTCGGCAGGCCGGGCCTGACCGAGGGGGCGCCGGCGGACCTCGTGGTCTACGCCGCCGATCCGCGCGAGGACGTACGGGCTCTCGCGCAGCCGCTGCGCGTCGTCGTGAACGGCACGGTCCGGGCCTGAGCGCCCGCGCTCCCGCCGCCGCGTCGGCATGTTGACGCCGCGTGACATCTGCGGCCGGTCGGTCGTTGTAGACGACCGCGCGGGCAGCCGAATCAAACGTCGCAGCGACAGAAGGACACTCACGGGACGCGTGAGGTGAAGAAAATCGAATACATGCGTGGAAACCACCCTTTGGGGTGAACTCACGTCAGGTTGCCGCCCGTTCACTCACAGTGCGTAAAGATTCCGGGGACGAAGCCGTCGACGCGCGCGGTGTCCCCCATCGGCGCCGCGACGGCACCCATCTCCCCGGGGGTTCCACCAACTTGAACAGCAACACCTTCCGCATGCCCGCGGCCGTCCTGCTCGCCACGGGAGCGGTAGCCCTGCTCACCGCGCCGCCCGCCCTCGCCACGGGCGGCCCCGGCGCGGGGAGCGAGGGCAGGGCCGGCGCCGTCGTCCTGCGCACCGGACTGGACGTCGGCCTGCTCAACAAGACCGTGCACATCCCGCTGAAGGCGACCCTCAACGAGGTCACCGCCCCGGCGTCCGCCGCCGAGAAGACGGCGCTGACCGTCACCCTGGACGGGGTCGAGGGAGGCGCGCCCGTCAGCGTGCTCCGCGCCGACGTGGCCACCTCCAAGGCGACCGCGGACAAGACCCGCGCCGAGGCCGAGGCCAACCTCGCCAAGGCCCGGGTGCACGTGCCGGGCCTGCCGGCGCTCTCGCTCATCGAGGTGGAGAAGGTCACCTCCAAGGCCGTCTGCGAGGCGGGCAAGCAGCCGGTCGCCAGCGCGAACGTCCTCGGCACGGTGACCGCGCTCGGCAAGAAGATCACGCTGTCGGCGGGCGGCCCCACCAAGCTGGAGGTTCCGGGCGTCGGCGTGGTCAGCCTGGAGCTGTCCGGTACGCAGACCACCTCCACCACGGCCGCCGCGGCCGCGCTCCGCCTCAAGGTGTCGGTGAACCCGCTGAACCTGGGCGTGGCGCAGGTCGAGGGCGAGGTCGTCCTCGCCGAGGCGCACTGCGAGTCCCCGACCGGCCCGGCGCCGTCCCCGTCCGCGAAGCCGGACGTCAAGCCCCAGACCGGGACCGGGACCGGCATCACCACCGATGCCAACCTGGCGGAGACCGGCGGGGGTTCGCTGACCCCGTACGTCGCGGGCGGCGCGCTGGTCCTGCTCGGGATCGGGGCGGCCGCACTCGTCGTGTCCCGGCGGGGCAGGGCCTCGTAGCACCGCGGGGGGCGCCGCCCGAGGAGCACACGGAGGGGAGTGCTCAGCGGGCGGCGTGCTCCAGGCCCTGCGCGGCCGCACCCCGCGACAGCACGGCGGCGCTGACCTGCTCGTCGATCCGGGCGTACTCGCTCCGCTTGGCGGCCGGGAGCGTGCTGTCGGTGGCCGCGCAGGAGGCGCAGACGACACGGAACGGCGGCCCCATGTCCGAGTACTGCGTGAGGAATTCGGCCTTGACCACCTCCCAGCGGCCCGTGTGGGCCGCCGCCGGGGCGAAGGTGAAACGGGGGATGGACGACTGGTTGCCGCGCAGCTTGTCGGCCGGCACGAAACTGGCGACCTGGTCGCCCATGCCGAAGACGACCCAGGTTCCGTTGATCTTCTCGTAGGGCTGCGGAACGTGGTTGTGCGTGCCGATGATCAGATCGATGTCGGGGAGGCCGTCGGCGGCGCGGGAGGCGGTCAACGCCTGCGCCAGCTCGCGCTGCTGCTCATCGGGCGCGGTCTGCCACTCGGTCCCCCAGTGGACGCTCACCGCCACCACGTTCGCGCCGGCCGCCCGCGCGGCACGGGCGTCGGCGATGATCCGGTCCTCGTCGATCAGGTTGACGGCCCACGGCCTGTCCTGGGGGAGCGGAATGCCGTTCGTGCCGTACGTGTACGAGAGCTGGGCGACGCTCGCACCGCCGGCCGAGAGCAGGGCCGGGGCCTTGGCCTCCTCCGCGCTGCGGGCCGAGCCGACGTGCCGGACGCCGACGCGGTCGAGGTGCTCCAGGGTGCGGGTGAGGCCCTCGTAGCCGTCGTCCAGGGTGTGGTTCGAGGCGGTGGAACAGCTGTCGTACCCGGCGTCCTTGAGGGCGTCGGCCAGTTGGTGCGGGGCCTTGAAGGTCGGATAGCCGGTGTAGGGGCCGCCGGGCCGCCCGTACGGTATCTCGTGATGGCATATCGCCAGGTCGGCGGCGGAGACCAGGGGTTTGACCCCGGCCAGTATCTTCCGGAAGTCGTACTCCCCGCTCTTGCCGGCGTCGTCCGCCGAGCGTTGGACGATCGAGGGGTACGGGATGATGTCGCCGGTGGCCACGAGCGTGAACGGTTGCCCCGGCGCCGCGACGCTCTCCCTCTGCGCAGGCTTGCCCTGGAACCGCTGCTCGGCGGCCCCGCCGTCGGTAAACCGCATCCCGGCGACGATGCCCCCGCCCACGAGGGCCAGCCCGGCCAGGGCCGCACCCATCTTGACGGATGCCTTCATTCCCAACCCCCGATGTCGTGTACCGATGCGGGGATCCTTGCCCGCCCCCGCCCCCGTAGCCATCGTAGGTAGGCCATCCGGGGGATCGTGGTGCCGCTGCGCGGAGCGGTCCCCTACCCGCCCTTCCCCCGTTCCCCGGGCTCCGCCCGGACCCGGTCCTCAAACGCCGGACGGGCTGAACCCCCCGGGGCTCCGCCCCAGACCCCGCTCCTCAAACGCCGGAGGGGCTGGGTTGGCCGGGGGTGGGGACGGGGTGGGGTGTCGGCCGGGACTAAAACGAGATGAATTCGGCGCACGCTCCCGCTCGGCAGAACAGGTTCGGACAGGGCGCCGAACATCGAAGCCCGTCCCGGACGACACCCCACCCCGTCCCCAGCGCCGGCCCCACACCGCCGCGCGGCCAGCGCCCCGGCACCGTCAACGCCCGGCCAGCGCAAGGGCGTGGTCCAGGGCCTGCAGCAGCCGCCCCGTAGTAGCCCGGTCGCGGACCGCGAGCCGCAGCCAGGAGTGGTCCAGCCCCGGGAACGTGTCCCCCCGCCGCACCGCGAAGCCCAGCGCGCGCAGCCGGGTGCGGACCTCCGCCCCGCCCGGCACCTGGATCAGGACGAACGGCCCCTCCGCCACCCCGACGACCGTGACCTCCTCGAACTCGGCGAGCCCGGCCAGCAGATGCGCCCGGTCCGCCGCGATCCGCCCCGCGGCGGCCTCCGCCTCGGCCAGCGCCGCCGGAGCCACACAGGCCTCCGCCGCGACCAGCGCCGGCGTGGACACCGGCCACAACGGCTGCGCCGCCGCCAGCTTCGCGATGACCTCCGGCTCGGCCAGCACGTAGCCGATCCGCAGCCCCGCCAGCCCCCACGTCTTCGTCAGGCTCCGCAGCACCACCAGCCCCGGCACGTCCATCCGCCCCGCGAGGGCCTCCCGCTCGCCGGGCACGGCGTCCATGAACGCCTCGTCCACGACCAGGATCCGCCCCGGCCGCGCCAGCGCGGCCAGCGTCGCCGCCGGGTGCAGGACCGACGTCGGGTTGGTCGGATTGCCGACCACCACCAGGTCCGCGTCCTCCGGCACCGCCGCCGGATCGAGGCGGAAACCGTCCGACGCCCGCAGCACCACCCGCTCCACCCGGTGCCCGGCATCCCGCAGGGCCGCCTCCGGCTCGGTGAACTGCGGGTGCACCACGACCGGCCGTACGGCACCCAGGGCCCGCGCGATCAGCACGAAGGCCTCCGCCGCCCCGGCCGTCAGAAGCACCCGCTCGACCGGCAGCCCGTGCCGATCCGCGACCGCCGCGCGGGCCGACCGGCCGTCGGGGTACGCCGAGAGGTCCCCGAGGGAGGCGGCGATCCGCTGCTTGAGCCACTCCGGGGGAGTGTCCGCCCGTACGTTGACCGCGAGGTCCACCAGCGCCGAGCCCGCGTCCATCACCTCCGCGTCCCCGTGGTGCCGCAGGTCGTGCGCCTGGGCCGTGGCCACCGCGCAGGTCGCCGCCACCGACCGGCGCTTCGGCACGAGGAGTTCCCCGCCGCCCGCGAGCGCCGCGGCCTCCGCCACCGAGGGCGTTCCGGTGGCGGACCGGGCCGCGTCCGAGGGGTGCGGCACCGTGATCGCGGCCAGCTGCTGGGCGGGGTAGCTGAGGAGGGGCACGCCGAAACGTTCCGCCGCGCCCGTCAGCCCCGATTCGCCCGCCTTCGAGTCCACCGTGGCCAGCGCCGTCACCGCCCCGGAGGCCAGCCCGGCCCCCCGCAGCGTCTCCTCGACCAGGGCGCAGACCTCCGCCACGGAAACCCCCGCGCGTCCGCCGACCCCGACCACCAGCTGCGTGTCGTACTCGCCCACCGGGGGTCCTCCCTCCGTAGTCACCGTCATCGGTCAGTCGTGCCAGTCGTGCCGGTCGTATCCGTCGTCAACAGTCCGACACAGGCCACCCGCGCGCGGAAGTGCGCGCGGCGCGAGGAGTCGGTATTCAGGGGCACATGGCCGTGATGGTGGCGTTGGGCGCGTTCCTGATGACCCTGGCGGGCGGATGGACGGCGCAACGCGTCACCGACCGCCGCCACCTCGTGCTGGGCCTGGCCGGCGGGCTCATGCTCGGCGTCGTCGGCCTCGACCTGCTCCCGGAGGCCCTCCACGCGGCGGGCGGAGAGGTCTTCGGCGTCCCCCTCGCCCTGCTGCTCTTCGTGGCCGGCTTCCTCGTCACGCACGTCGTGGAACGCGTCCTGGCCGTGCGTCAGGCCGCGCACGGCGCCGAGAACGGCGCCCGCGTCCCGCAGGTCGGGCTGACGGCCGCCGCGGCCATGGTCGGCCACAGCCTCGCCGACGGCGTGGCGCTGGGCGCGGCCTTCCAGGTCGGCGGGGGCATGGGCGTCGCCGTGGCGCTGGCCGTCATCACCCACGACTTCGCCGACGGGTTCAACACGTACACCCTCACCAGGCTCTACGGGAACGCCCGCCGCAAGGCCCTGCTGATGCTCTTCGCGGACGCCGCCGCACCGGTGGTCGGCGCGGCGTCCACTCTGCTGTTCACCCTTCCGGAGGAACCGCTCGGCGCGTACCTCGGCTTCTTCGGCGGGGTGCTGCTGTACCTGGCGGCCGCCGAGATCCTGCCCGAGGCCCACCACCGGCACCCCGCCCTGTCCACGCTGATGTGCACGGTGGGCGGGGTGGCCGGGATCTGGCTCGTGGTGGGCCTCGCGGACTGATCTCACGGCCGGGCCGCCGCCGCCTCGACGAAGCGGAGGGCGACGGACGGCTCCGCCGCCCAGTGCGTGTGCAGGTAGCTGGCGTGCACCCCCTGCTGTACGAAGCCCTCGACGCGGCGTTCCGGATGCGTGAACCCCCACGCGGGGGCGCTGCCGGCGCCGGGCTCGATCACCGTCCGGTGGAACTCGTGCCCGCGCAGCCGGGTCCCGGCGGGGGCGAGCGCGCTGTCGGACACCGCCACGGCCTCGCGGTAGCCGAGGGTGAGGCGCTCCGACATCCGGGCGTCGGCGTCGAGCACCCCGCACATGGGCTTCCCGTCCAGGGAGCGGGCCAGGTACAGCAGCCCGGCGCACTCGGCGGCCACCGGGCCGCCGGCCGCGGCGAAGGCGGCCACGGCCTTGCGGAGCGGTGCGTTGGCGGACAGTTCGGGCGCGTACACCTCGGGGAACCCGCCGCCGATCACCAGGCCGGTGGTGCCGGCCGGCAGGGCCGCGTCCCGGAGCGGGTCGAAGGTGACGACCTCCGCCCCGGCGGCGGTGAGCAGCTCCGCGTGCTCGGCGTACGAGAACGTGAACGCGGCCCCGCCGGCCACTGCGACCACCGGTCGCCGACTGGGGCTCCGCCCCAGACCCCGCGCCTCAAACGCCGGCGAGGCTGGATGTGGCTGCGGCCGTCCGTCCGCAAGACTGGACTGCCCGGAGGGCAATTCCAGCCCCTCCGGCGTTTGAGGAGCGGGGTCCGGGGCGGAGCCCCGGCTGCGCGTCAGCGCAGTGGCCGGAGACCAGGCCTCGCAGGTCAGCGCCGGGGCCGTGCGGGCCAGGGCCAGCAGCGCGTCCAGGTCGCACCCCTGGCGGACCTGGTCGGCGAGGGCCGCGACCGCGGCCAGCGCGTCGGCCCGCCGCTCGGCGACCGGCACCAGGCCCAGGTGCCGCGACGGCGCCGCCACCTGCGGAGCCCGCCGCAGGACGCCGAGCACCGGCATCCCCGCCTCCTCCAGCGCCTCCCGCAGCATCGCCTCGTGCCGGTCGGAGCCGACCTTGTTCAGGATCACGCCCCCCAGCCGCACCTGCGGGTCGAAGGACGCGAAGCCGTGCACCAGCGCAGCCACCGAACGCGACTGCGACGAGGCGTCGACGACCAGCACCACCGGCGCCCGCAGCAGCTTCGCCACCTGCGCCGTCGACGCCAGTTCACCCCGGCCCGCGGCCCCGTCGTACAGGCCCATCACGCCCTCGACGACCGCCAGGTCGCACCCGGACGCCCCGTGCGCGAACAGCGGAGCGACCAGCTCCGGCCCGCACATGAAGGCGTCCAGGTTGCGGCCCGGCCGGCCGGTGGCCAGCGCGTGGTAGCCGGGGTCGATGTAGTCGGGCCCGGCCTTGTGCGGGGACACGGCCAGGCCGCGCTCCGAGAAGGCCGCCATCAGACCCGTGGCCACGGTGGTCTTGCCGCTGCCGGAGGACGGCGCGGCGATGACCAGCCGAGGCACGTTGAACAGGGACGAGGTCACCACTCGATGCCCTTCTGGCCCTTCTGGCCGGCGTCCATCGGGTGCTTGACCTTGGTCATCTCCGTGACCAGGTCCGCGAACTCCACCAGCTTCTCGGGCGCGTTCCGGCCCGTGATCACCACGTGCTGGGTACCGGGCCGGTTCCGCAGCACCTCGATGACCTCGTCGACGTCGATCCAGCCCCAGTGCATCGGGTACGCGAACTCGTCGAGCACGTACAGCCGGTGCGTCTCGGCGGCGAGATCGCGCTTGACCTGCTCCCAGCCCTCCTTGGCCGCCTGCTCGTTGTCGAGCTGAGCGTCCCGCTGGACCCAGGACCAGCCCTCGCCCATCTTGTGCCAGACGACGGAGCCGCCCTCGCCGGAGGCGCCGAGCACCTTGAGCGCGTTCTCCTCGCCGACCTTCCACTTCGCCGACTTGACGAACTGGAACACCCCGATCGGCCAGCCCTGGTTCCAGGCGCGCAGCGCCAGCCCGAAGGCCGCCGTGGACTTGCCCTTGCCGGGACCGGTGTGGACGAAGACGAGCGGACGGTTGCGGCGCTGGCGCGTCGTGAGCCCGTCGTCCGGAACGACGGACGGCTGTCCCTGAGGCATTACGCGGCCCTCCTGTTGGTGTCGGATGCGGTGGATGTCACTGCGGTACGTACGTTCTTCACGAGCCCGGCCAGCGAGTCGGCCCGCAGCCCGTCCAGCGTGACGGCGGGCCCGCCGAGGTCGGCGGCGAGCACCCCGGCCAGCCCCAGCCGGACCGGCCCGGACTCGCAGTCCACGACGACCGAGGCGATGCCCTCGGCGGCCAGCAGCCGGGCGCTGCGCGCGGAGAGCTCCCGGGGATCCCCTCCGACGGCCCCGGCCGAGGTGGCCCGCCCGTCGGTGACGACGACGAGAAGCGGGCGCCGGCTCGGATCCCGCAGCCGCTCGATCCGCAGCACCTCGCGGGCCTTCAGCAGCCCGGCGGCCAGCGGGGTGCGGCCGCCGGTGGGCAGCCGCTCCAGCCGGGCCGCGGCGGCGTCCACCGAGGAGGTGGGCGGCAGCGCCAGTTCGGCCGCGGCACCCCGGAAGGTGATCAGGCCGACCTTGTCCCGGCGCTGGTAGGCGTCGAGGAGCAGCGACAGCACGGCGCCCTTGACCGCGCTCATGCGCTGCCGGGCGGCCATCGAGCCGGAGGCGTCGACGACGAACAGGACGAGGTTGCCCTCGCGGCCCTCCCGCGTGGCCTGGCGCAGGTCGTCCTTGCGGATCACCAGGCCGGGCCCGCTGCGCCCGCGCACCTTCTGGTGCGGGGCGGCCGCGTGCACGGTGGCCGCCAGGTGCAGCTTGCCGAGGTGGCCGCGGGGGCGCTGGGCGCCGGTGGTCCGGCCGTGGGCGGTGCGGGCGCGCGAACGCCGCCCGGCGGCGCCCTCGCCGAGCCCCGGCACGCTCAGCATCCTGGTACGGAACGGCTCGGAGGCCTGTACGGCGGCCTGTTCGGGCCCGCCGGCCCCTTGGGCGGAGGGCTGCGGGGCCTCGGGCTGCGCGGGCTGCTCCGGTGCCTGCGAGGGGGCCTCGGTGCTCTCCGCGGGGCCGCCGCCCTCGGGTCCGCCCTGCGGGGGTACGCCGCCCCCCTCGGGGCCGCCGCCGTCGTCGTCCGGGCCCTCCGGTTCCGGGTCGGGCCCGTTGTCCGGCTCCGGCTCGGGCTCCGGCTCCTCGTCCTCGAACCGGTCCAGGATCTCGTCCAGCTTGTCCTCGTCCAGGCCCGGCGCGTCGAACGGGTTGCGGCGGCGCCGGTGGGGGAGCGCCAGCAGGGCGGCCTGCCGTACGTCCTCCTTCCGTACGGAGGTCCGCCCGGCCCAGGCGGCCAGCGCGGTCGCGGTCCGGGCCATCACGATGTCGGCCCGCATGCCGTCGACCTCGAAGCCGGCGCACGTCGCGGCGATCTGCAGCAGCGCGGTGTCGCCGAGCGCCACCTGCGGGAGCAGGGCCCGGGCGGCCACCACCCGGGCCCGTACGTCCCGTTCGTCATCGGCGAACCGGGCCGCGAAACCGGCCGGGTCGTCCTCGTAGGAGAGCCGGCGGCGTACGACCTCCACCCGCTGGGCGGGCTCGCGGGAGGCGGCGACCTCGACGGTCAGCCCGAAGCGGTCCAGGAGCTGCGGCCGCAGCTCGCCCTCCTCGGGGTTCATCGTTCCGACGAGCAGGAACCGGGCGGCGTGCCGGACGGACACGCCCTCGCGCTCCACGTACGAGGCGCCCATGGCGGCGGCGTCGAGCAGCAGGTCGATCAGGTGGTCGTGGAGGAGGTTGACCTCGTCCACGTAGAGGATCCCCCGGTGGGCGTCGGCGAGCAGCCCGGGCTCGAAGGCCTTCACGCCTTCCGCGAGGGCCCGTTCGATGTCGAGCGCCCCGACGAGCCGGTCCTCGGAGGCGCCGACGGGCAGCTCCACCATGCGGGCGGGCCGTGCCTGTCCCGGGCCGGGCTCGTGCGGGCCGTCGGGGCAGGCCGGGTCCGGCGCGGCCGGGGCGCAGCTGAACCGGCACCCGGGCACGACGTCCACCTGCGGCAGCAGCGCCGACAGCGCGCGCACGGCGGTGGACTTGGCGGTCCCCTTCTCACCGCGCACGAGGACGCCGCCGACCGCCGGGCTCACGGCGTTGAGCAGGAGCGCCAGCCGCAGGTCGGTCTGGCCGACCACTGCGGTGAACGGGTAGGGCGTGCTCATCCCAATCTCCTTGCGTGGAAACCCTCGGCTTCAGCCGGGGGAGGAACTGCATCCGCGGCTCGGAGCCGGGCAGCGGCGGAGTGCCGCTGCGTGATGCTGTGACCTGGGCTTGTGTTCGTGTCTTGACCGCCCCTAGCGTCTGGGACGTGGGGGCTGCTTCTTCTGTGAAGCGGGCGTTCAGGTACCGCTTCTATCCGACCGACGCGCAGGCAGCTGAGCTGTCGAGGACGTTCGGGTGCGTGCGGAAGGTCTACAACATGGCCCTCGTTGCGCGGACCGAGGCGTGGACGGCGAGCAGGGCGAGGGTGGGGTACGGGCAGACTTCCGTGATGCTCACGGCCTGGAAGAAAACCGAGGAACTCGCTTATCTCGCAATGGTGTCCTCGGTTCCGCTTCAGCAGGCGCTGCGCCACCTGCAGGCGGCGTTCGTCGGGTTCTGGGGGAAGCGCGCGAAGTACCCCCGTTTCAAGTCGAAGCGGAAGGCACACGCCTCGGCCGAGTACACGCGCAGCGCGTTTCGCTACGCCCTTGGCCAGCTGACGCTGGCCAAGATGGCGGAGCCGCTGGACATCGTCCGGTCCCGGCCCCTGCCCGCAGGCTTGCAGCCGACAACTGTCACTGTCTCCCGTGACAGTGCCGGGCGCTGGTTCGTGTCCCTGCTGTGTGAGGACATTCCCACCCCGATGCCTGTCACGACCAGCACGGTGGCCATTGACGTCGGGCTGACGACCCTGGCCACTCTCTCGACTGGTGAGAAGATCGGCAACCCGAAGCACGAGCACAGGGACCGCGAACGCCTCGTCCGTGCTCAGCGGGCACTGTCGCGGAAGGAGAAGGGCAGCAAGAACCGGGCGAAGGCCCGCACCCGTGTGGCTGGGATCCACGCGCGGATCGCGGACCGCCGCAGGGATTACCTGCACAAACTGACGACTCGACTCGTGCGCGAAAACCAAACGCTCGTGATCGAGGACCTCACCGTCCGCAACATGCTCAAGAACCACAAGCTCGCCCGCGCCATCTCGGGTGCGGCCTGGCGTGAGCTGAGATCCATGCTGGAGTACAAGGCGGCCTGGTACGGGCGGGAGCTGATCACCGTGGACCGGTGGTTCCCCAGCACGCACCTGTGCTCGGCTTGCGGGGCCCTCGCCGACAAGATGCCCCTCAACGTCCGTGAGTGGACGTGTGCGAGCTGCGGGACGGCCCATGATCGGGACGGGAACGCCGCTGTGAATCTTCTGGCCGCCGGGCTGGCGGTTGCTGCCTGTGGAGCGGGTGTCAGACCTCAACGGGAGTCCTCCTCTCGGTCGGGGCGGTCCGCGGTGAAGCAGGAAACCTCACCCGCGAGGGTGGGAATCCCCTTCCTTTGAGGGAAGGGAGGAAGCCAAGCGTTGCTCACTCCTTCGGTACGAGTGCGCGTGAGGCGTGTGGCGTCGCGGTGCGTCCGGCCGGGCGCGGCGGGCAGTTCTCCACGGGGTGTCACGGCGCACCCGGGGGGAGGAACGGGAGGCCCGCCGGGGCGCCGGACTCGATCAGCCGCAGCAGGCCATCCGTGTCGGCGTGCTCCGCGATCAAGTCGCCCAGCAGGTCCAGCTGTTCCTCCCGCAGCGCGGAGAACGACGTGTCCGGTGCCGGGACGAAGCGGCGGCCGGCGGCCGCCGCGACCTCACGGAGGAACGCCCGGCGGAAGCCGTCCGACTCCAGCGAGCCGTGCCAGTGCGTGCCCCACACGGCCCCGACCCGGCAGCCGTCCAGGAACGGCTCCCCGCCCAGGACCTCGGCCACCCCGTGGTGGATCTCGTACCCCGAAACCTCCTCGCCCAGCGCCGAACCCTCCGGCCGCGCCAGGGTCTTCTCCCGCTCGAAGCGGATCCGGACCGGCAGCAGGCCGAGGCCGTCCACCGAGCCCGCCCGGGACTCGACCTCGTCCTCGATGTGCTCGCCGAGCACCTGGAAGCCGCCGCAGATGCCGAGCACCGGCCGCCCCTCGGCGGCCCGCCGCGCCAGCGCGTCCGCGAGCCCCCGCTCCCGCAGCCACTCCAGCGCCTTCACCGTGCCCCGCGTACCGGGTACGACGACCAGGTCCGCGTCGGCGAGTTCCTCGGCCCGGTCCACGAACCGCACCACGACCCCCGGCTCCGCCGCGAGCGCGTCGACGTCCGTGAAGTTCGACATCAGCGGGACCGCGCACACGGCGACCCGCAGCACGTCCTCGCCGAGCGGCGGGGCCACCACGGACTCCCGTACCGCTCCCCGCAGGGAGACCCGGAGCCCGTCCTCCTCGTCGATGCCGAGCCCGTGCCGGAAGGGCAGGACGCCGTACGTCGCCCGCCCGGTCATGCCGCGCAGCATCTCCATGCCGGGCTCCAGCAGCGAGACGTCGCCGCGGAACTTGTTGACCACGTACCCCGCGATCAGCGACTGGTCCTCCGGGGACAGCAGCGCCGTCGTGCCGAAGAACGACGCGAAGACCCCGCCCCGGTCGATGTCCCCGACCACGACCACCGGGAACCGCGCGGCCCGCGCGATGCCCATGTTCACGATGTCGGTCCGGCGCAGGTTGATCTCGGCCGGACTGCCCGCCCCCTCGCAGATCACGGCGTCATACGTGCCCCGCAGCTGCTCCAGGCAGTCCGTGACGATGCCGAGGAGCTGCTCCTGACGGCCCCCGTGGTAGCCGCGGGCGCTCATCTCGCCGACCGGCTTGCCCAGCAGCACCACCTGGCTGCTGCGGTCGCTGCCGGGCTTGAGCAGCACCGGGTTCATCAGCGCGGTCGGCTCCACCCGGGCGGCCTGGGCCTGCATGGCCTGCGCGCGCCCGATCTCGGCGCCCTCGCGCGTCACGAAGGAGTTCAGTGACATGTTCTGCGCCTTGAAGGGCGCCACCTTCACGCCCTGCCGGGACAGCCAGCGGCAGATGCCCGCCGTGACCACGCTCTTGCCCGCGTCCGACGTGGTGCCCGCGACCAGCAGTCCGCCGCCGCGCTTCGTGCCGCTCATGCCTTTCCCCTCCTCGTACGGGAGACCAGCGCCCGGGCCGCCACACAGGCTCCCAGGGCCAGCCAGGTGACCTGCCGCGACAGCCGTACGGCCCGCTCGATGTCCGCGACCTCCACCGGGCGTCCGGCCGCGCCGTTGAGCACCGCCCGGTGCTCGACGCGCCCGCCGTAGGCCAGGGTTCCGCCCAGCCGTACGCCCAGTGCCCCCGCGAAGGAGGCCTCCACGGGCCCGGCGTTCGGGCTCGGGTGCCGGGCGGCGTCGGCCCGCCAGGCACGGACCGCCCCCCGGCGGTCCGGTCCGGCCAGGACGGCGGCCAGCGCGGTCAGCCGGGCCCCGGGCCAGCCCGCCACGTCGTCGAGGCGGGCGGAGGCCCAGCCGTAGCGCAGGTGGCGGGGGGACTTGTGGCCGACCATCGCGTCCAGGGTGTTCACGGCGCGGAAGGCCAGCAGCCCGGGCACGCCGGCGACGGCGCCCCACACCAGGGCCCCGACCACCGCGTCGGAGGTGTTCTCCGCGACGGACTCCACGACGGCACGGGCCATCTGCTGCTCGTCCAGGGCCTGCGGGTCGCGCCCGCACAGGTGGGGCAGCCGCTCCCGGGCCACTTCGGTGTCACCGGCGGCGAGCGCGCCGCCGATGGCGCGGGCCTCGCGGCCGAGCGAGGTGCCGCCCACGACGGCCCAGGTGGCGGCGGCGGTCAGTGCGATACGGGCGGCCGCGGGCCGGGAGCGCACGGCGCGGGCGCCCAGCGCGCCGACGGCGGCCGCGCCCCCGGCGCAGATCAGGGTGTGCAGGGCGCCCCGGGCGCGGTCGTCGCGCCACAGGGCGCCCTCGACGGCGGCGGCGGCTCGTCCGAAGGCGGCCACGGGGTGCCCTCGGCGCGGATCCCCGAGGATCCGGTCGCCGATCAGGCCCGCCGTGACGCCGTACGCGAAGACGCGGTCGGCACGCATGGTGGCAGGTATGTCCTCACTCAGGGTCCGCGCCCTGGTTCGACGTGTCCGGCGGCGAGAGTTCCTGGCTCCCGGGTCGCACGTGGGCGTGCTCCCCGGTGACAGTGGCGGGACCGCGCCGGATTCGCACCGGACTTCCTCTCCATGCCGCCGTATTGGCTCGGGCAGTCCACCACGCACCGCGAACGCCCGTCAACTCGCCGTTGACCTGCGGCGGGGTACGCGAAAACTCCCCCCGGGAGGAACCCGGAGGGAGCGTTCACACGTGGTGTCCCGCGGTTACGAGACGATCAGGTAGATCCCGTAGCCCACGGCCGCCGCGACGAGCGCGAAGCAGGCGTAGGCACCGCTGCGGGCGAGGGTGGCGGTGCCGCCCTGCTCGGTGGCGGTCTCGTGCTTGGAGAGGCCCACCAGACCCAGGGTGAACAGGGCCACGAGCGCGACGGTGGCGGAGAGGCTCACCCCGAAGACGGAGCCGAGTGCTGCCCAGTCGATCTTCATACTGCCGTTCCTCTGTGTGTCTCGGTGTCCCGGTCAGACCGCGGCGGCCGGAGCCGCCGGAGCCGTCGCGGCCGGGATGGTGGCCTTGAGGTCCTCGTCGGTCACGGCGGCGGTGGTGCCGGCGGCCGCGGTGGGCGGGACGGCGACGGCGGCCATGGCCGTGGTGACGACACCCGGCTCCTCGGCGCCGGCCGGCTGCACGTCGTTGACGTTGTGGTGGTCGACGACCTGGCGGCGGGAGATGAACCAGATGGCGGCGCAGGCGGCGACCAGGAAGACCGCGACGGCGGCGACGCCGACGTCACCGGTGCGCATGACCAACTCGGCGCCGGAGGCGACGAGGGCGGCGGCCGGCAGGGTCAGGCCCCAGGCGATGAACATGCGGGTGGCGGTGGACCAGCGGACCACGCCGCCCTTGCGGCCCAGGCCCGCACCCATGACGGCGCCGGAGCACGCGTGGGTGGTGGAGAGGGAGAAGCCGAGGGAGGAGGAGGCCAGGATGACGCTGGCGGCCGAGGTCTGGGCGGCGAAGCCCTGCTGCGGCTGCAGGTCGGTCAGGCCCTTGCCCATGGTGCGGATGATGCGCCAGCCGCCCAGGTAGGTGCCCATGGCGATGGCCATGCCGGCGGAGACGATGACCCAGACCGGCGGGTTGGAGCCGGGGGAGAGGGCGCCGCCGGCGACAAGCGCCAGCGTGATGATGCCCATCGTCTTCTGCGCGTCGTTGGTGCCGTGGGCCAGGGAGACGAGACCGGCCGAGGCGATCTGACCGGCGCGGTAGCCCTTGGTGGCGGTCTTCTCGCCGACCTTGCCGCCCAGCCTGTACGTGACCTTGGCGGCGAGCATCGCGGCCACACCGGCCACGATCGGCGCGGCGATCGCGGGGATGAGCACCTTGGTGACGACCACGCTGCCGTTGACGGCGTCGATGCCGGCGGAGGCGACCGCGGCACCGATGAGGCCGCCCATCAGGGCGTGGGAGGAGCTGGAGGGCAGTCCGACCAGCCAGGTGACGAGGTTCCAGAGGATCGCGCCGACCAGGGCGGCGAAGATCACTTCTGGCTGGATGCCTTCCTCGTTGACCAGGCCCTTGGAGATCGTCTTGGCGACCTCCACGGACATGAACGCGCCGACGAGGTTGAGCACGGCGGACATGGCCACCGCCGTCTTGGGCTTGAGGGCGCCGGTCGAGATGGTGGTCGCCATCGCGTTGGCTGTGTCGTGGAAACCGTTCGTGAAGTCGAACACGAGAGCGGTGATGATCACGATCCCGAGGAGAAGCGTTATGTGCTCCATTTACCCAGGCTTCTGTTTGGCGTCAGTGGCTCGGCGACCGTAGGCAACCTGGATGAACGGAAGGTGAACTGACTCGGGCCGATCGGTGTACTGGGTCGGCGTGCGATCGGGCTGTTCGTCCCGATTCTTTCGTAGATATATCGATTAATGCACGTCAAAGTCGGGTGAACGGACCCCTCCGCACGGCTGGTCCGCCCCCTAGGTCCACCCCGTCGGGACCCTGGAAGTGACTCACATCACTCCGCTTCCGCCTCCTGCGCACCATGGGCGGAACGATCTCCTCCGGTGGCCCGCCGGAGCGTGCGCCTCGACACTGGAGCGGTGCGTACCGCCACGACGACGGCAGCGGCCGTCACCACGACCCTCCTGGGAGCCGGCGCGGTCGCCGTCGCGGCCGCCGTCGCGAGCGGCCGGTATGCCGCCGACGCCGCCCTGCGCCCCGAACCCGGGCGGCCCCTGCCCGGCGGGCCGCGCCTCAGCGTCCACTCCACCGCCGCCGGCCGGGTCGCCCTGACCCTCCCCCAGCCTTCGGCCGGGGGTGCCCCCACCCTCGGCTCCCTGCGCCCCGGTACGTACGGACTGGACGCCCCCGGGGTGCACGCCGTGGTCGGACCGGTCCTCACCGACGCCGAGCACGACCCGGACACCGTCGTACGCAGGCTCCTCGCCGTCACCCACGGGAGCCTGGAACCCGGCACCCGGGTCACCCTCACCCCCCAGGTCCACCTCGGGAACCCGCGCACCGCCCTCGGCCTCGACCACGCCGACGTGGACGTCCCCGGCGAGCTCGGCGCGCTGCCCGCCTGGTTCCTGCCCGCGGCCCGCGACACCTGGGTCATCACCGTGCACGGGCTCGGCAGCAGCCGGGAGCACCCGATGGTGGTCATGCCCTTCCTGCACCGCCAGCGACTGCCCGTCCTCGACCTCGCCTACCGCGGCGACCTGGGCGCCCCCGCCTCCCCGGACGGCCTCGGCCACCTCGGCGAGTCGGAGTGGCGCGACGTGGACGCCGGCATCCGCTACGCCCTGCGCTACGGCGCCAAGCGCGTGGTCCTGCACGGCTGGTCCACCGGCGCCGCCATGGCCCTGCACGCCGCCGAGCGCTCGGCGCTGGCCGACCGGATCTGCGGACTGGTCCTGGACTCGCCCGTCCTCGACTGGCACGCCACCCTGCGCGCCCTCGCCGCCGCGCGCCACACCCCGGCCGTGGTGCTGCCGCTCGCGGTCCGCGCCGCCGAGGGCCGCGCCGGGCTGCGGGCCGACCGCCGGCCCCCGGGCGCGGACCCCGGCGCACTGCGCGTCCCCGTACTGATCTTCCACGGCCCGGACGACACGCTCGCCCCCTGGGAGCCCTCCCGCCGGCTCGCCGCCGCCCGCCCCGACCTCGTCACCCTGCACACCGTGCGCGGGGCCGGCCACGGTGCGATGTGGAACGCCGATCCGGCCCGCTACGAGGAGGCATTGCGCCGTTTCCTGACCCCCCTCATGTGACGCGACGGTGAAGGGCCTGTGGCGGCCGGGACCCCGAGGGCCGTTCATGCCGGTATGTGCCCCCGGTGTGCAGTGGAAACGACCGGTTCCGTTTGGGCTTTCGGCCAGTGACGGGCGAGACTGCTTCCGTGACGTCCCGAAAGCCTGATGAGCAGTTGGCTCGCGACTCCAGACTCCGACTCGTCTCCCCGCGTTCCGTCGCCACGGCCCGCAAGGCGGTGACGGACCGACGTAACCGGCCCGCCCCGAGGCCTCCGGCGGGCACACCCGCCACGGCCGACCTCGCGAACCGGGCCCGGGCCTCGCTCGCCGACGCCGTACGCCTGACCCGCTGGGCCGAACGCAACCTCGGTGCCGGGGACGGGGGCCGGCCCGCCCCCGCGGGCGCCCTGCCCGCCACCGACGTCGAACGCGCCGCGGCGGAACTGAACCTGACGCACGGCCAGATCAGAGTCGGCTGGGACCGCGCCCGGCTCGCCGGACTCGTCGAGGTCCACGGCGGCCATGCCCGGCCCGGCTGGCGGCTGCGCGCGTGGGACCGCGACGACACCGCCGTCCTGCGCGGCTGGGTCGCCCTCTTCGACGCCTGGTCGCTCGTCCACCCGGCCCCCGCCGACATCGCCCCCGCGGCCGTCGCCGAGGTCGTCGAGGCGATGCCCCAACTCCTGTCCCTGCTCCAGCTGTCGGCCGGCCCCGTGACCGTCCCCGACCTCCTCGACCTGCTCGGACAGCGCGTCACCGAACTGCGCGACGAGCGGTGCGAGGTCCCCTACGACGCAGGGCCCCCGGCCACCGGGACCGCGGAGAACCGGCCCGTCCCGCTCGCCCGGCTGCTGCGCTGGGCACTGGGCGGACTCGCCGCCGTGGACGCCGTCACCCTCGGCCCCGCCCGCGCCACCCTCACCCCGCTCGGCAGCTGGGCGGTCTGGGTCAAGCTCGAGCAGATCTGCGTCGCCGCGCAGAGCCCCGCCGGGAACATCGAGCAGTCCGCCGCCGCCATGCTGCACGGCTGCGCCCGGCTCACCCCCGGCCCGGCCCGCGCCGAGTACCAGGCCTGGCTCGCCGCCCGCCCCGTCGGGCACGCCGTCGCCGAGCTCCTGCAGGCCGCCCGCGGCGAGGACGCCCTGTTGCGCGGGCTCGCCTTCGAGGCGCTGCGCGTGGTCGGGGCCCCCGCCGAGCCGGAGGTGCGCGCCACCGTACGGGAACCCGCGCTGCGCCCCTACGCCCTGCTCTGGCTCGCCGAGCACGACGGGGTCGACCCCGACGACGCGCAGGACGTGCTCACCCCCGAGGAGTCGACCTGGCTCTGGGTGGACACCGCGGCGGCCATCGCCGACCACGGCGAAGCCGACCTGCTGGCCCGCCACCTGGACTCGGCCGTCCGCACCACGGTCCCGCGGCTGCTGGACGAGGTCCGGGCCGTCGGGCATCCGCGCACCGTGCAGGTCCTGGTCGCGCTGGCCGCCGCCCACCCCGACCCGGCCCTGGCCAAGGCGGTCCGCCGGGCCGCCTTCCAGGTCCACACCGGCGGCGCGTAGCGGTACGGACGAACGCGCCGCGGGTCCCTGACGGCTCAGACCTGCGGCGCGTACGTCCCGAAGCTCCAGATGTTGCCCTCGGCGTCCCTGGCCATGTAGTCGCGGGAGCCGTAGTCCTGGTCGGTGGGCTCCATCAGGATCTCCGCGCCGTGCTCCGCGGCCCGCCGGTGGTGCGCGTCCACGTCCTCGACGACGACATAGACCCCCGAGGGCCCCGCATCCGCCATGGCCTTGTCGAAGACGCCGCCGGTGCCCTTGCTGCCCAGCATCACCACGCCGTTGCCGTAGGCCAGCTCCGCGTGCACCACCGAGCCGTTCTCACCCTCGTACACCGCGACCTGGCTGAAGCCGAAGGCCTCGGTCAGCAGCCGGATGGCCGCCTTGGCGTCGCGGTAGACCAGCGTGGGACTGATGGACGGAACGCCTGCCATGACGACCACTCCCTCTCGTGACGGTGACCCACGTCACAGCATGGCAGGCGCCACCGACAGCCGGAGCCGTCAGCGGAAGGTGTTGCACTGGGCCATGTCGCCCGTGCGGTAGCCCTGGTAGAACCACTGCTGGCGCTGCTCGGCCGACCCGTGCGTCCAGGACTCCGGGGTCACCCGGCCCTGGAACTTCTCCTGGATCCGGTCGTCGCCCACCGCGGCCGCCGCGTCCAGCCCGTCCTTGATGTCCGCGTCGGTCAGGACCTTGATCAGCGGCCGGCCGGTGGACTCGTCCGGTGTCCGCGTCGCGTTGTGCGCCCACACCCCGGCGTAGCAGTCGGCCTGCAGCTCCACCTTCACGGCGTTGCTGTTGGCGCCCGGCTGTCCGTCCTGGGCCCGCTGGAGCGTCCCCATCAGGTTCTGGATGTGGTGCCCGTACTCGTGGGCCACCACGTAGGCCTGGGCGAAGGGGCCGCCGCTCGCGCCGAACTTCGTCCGCAGGTCCTCGAAGAACCCCAGGTCCAGATAGACCTTGCGGTCGCCGGGGCAGTAGAAGGGGCCGACCGCCGAGGTGGCCGTCCCGCACGCGGTGTTCACCCGGCCGGTGAAGAAGACCGTGGACGCCGGGGTGTACGTGCCGCCGCGCCGGGTGAACTCCTGCCTCCAGAAGTCCTGGGTGCTGTTGACCACGGCGACCAGCCGGCAGTCCTCCCGGGCGTTCGCGGACCGCCCCGTCTTGCAGGCCTGCTTCACCTCGTCGACGGAGGAGGAGGCCGGCGACGGCTCCTGGTCCCCGGAGGACAGCCCCAGCTGCTCCGGCCCCACACCGAACAGCAGGCCCATGACCAGGGCGATCAGCCCGACGATGCCGCCGCCGACGGTGGCCCGCCCGCCGGGGATGCGGCTGCCGCGCCGGTCCTCGACCTCGGAAGTGTCCAGACTGGCGTCGTCGTCGAACTGCATCCCGCACCGCCCTCTATCCGTCCGACCGGGGGCCACCTGTCCGCCCTGCGGCGAGTATCAACCCCTTCATCCTGATACGCGCCCCGGCCCGCCGGGGCGATCCCTGGGCCGAACGGGGGACAAGCGGGAGAGGCGCCCGGGGCCCCGGCTCCCCGAAAAGTAGTTGCGCACCCCCGGTAGAATGACTCCCATGGCAAATCTCCTCGCGGATTAGCGGCGTCGAAGCTTCGCGTCCTGCCCCCCTTCCGCCGTCCCCCCCGCCCTGGAGTATTTCCGTGATCACCGCCACCGGCATCGAGCTGCGCGCCGGCGCCCGCGTCCTCATCGAGTCCGCCTCCTTCCGCGTCGCCAAGGGCGACCGCATCGGCCTGGTCGGCCGCAACGGAGCGGGCAAGACCACCCTCACCAAGTGCCTCGCCGGCGAGGGCCAGCCCGCCGCCGGCACCATCGCCCGCTCGGGCGAGGTCGGCTACCTCCCGCAGGACCCGCGCACCGGTGACCTCGACGTCATGGCCCGCGACCGGATCCTCTCCGCGCGCGGCCTCGACGTCCTGCTCAAGAAGATGCGGATGAACGAGGAGCGCATCTCCACCGGCTCCGGCGCCACCCGCGAGAAGGCGCTGCGCCAGTACGAGCGCCAGGAGACCGAGTTCCTCACCAAGGGCGGGTACGCCGCCGAGTCCGAGGCCGCCACCATCGCGGCCGCGCTCAGCCTGCCCGACCGGGTCCTCTCCCAGCCGCTGCACACCCTCTCCGGTGGTCAGCGCCGCCGCGTCGAGCTCGCCCGGATCCTCTTCTCGGACGCCGACACCCTGCTCCTCGACGAGCCCACCAACCACCTCGACGCCGACTCCATCGTGTGGCTGCGGGACTACCTGAAGAACTACCGCGGCGGCTTCATCGTGATCTCCCACGACGTCGACCTGGTCGAGACCGTCGTGAACAAGGTCTTCTACCTCGACGCCAACCGCGCCCAGATCGACGTCTACAACATGGGCTGGAAGCTCTACCAGCAGCAGCGCGAGGCCGACGAGAAGCGCCGCAAGCGCGAGCGCCAGAACGCGGAGAAGAAGGCCGCGGCCCTGAACTCGCAGGCCGACAAGATGCGCGCCAAGGCGACCAAGACCGTCGCCGCGCAGAACATGGCCAAGCGCGCCGAGCGGCTGCTGTCCGGCCTGGAGGCCGTCCGCGTCTCCGACAAGGTCGCCAAGCTGCGCTTCCCGGACCCGGCGCCCTGCGGCAAGACCCCGCTGACCGCCGAGGGCCTGTCGAAGTCGTACGGCTCCCTGGAGATCTTCACGGACGTCGACCTGGCCATCGACAAGGGCTCCCGCGTGGTCATCCTCGGCCTCAACGGCGCCGGCAAGACCACCCTGCTCCGTCTGCTCTCGGGCACCGAGAAGCCCGACACCGGCACGGTCACCCCCGGCCACGGCCTCAAGCTCGGCTACTACGCCCAGGAGCACGAGACGCTGGACCCGGAGCGCACGGTCCTGGAGAACATGCGGTCCTCCGCGCCCGACCTGGACCTGGTCGCCGTGCGCAAGACGCTGGGCTCCTTCCTGTTCTCCGGCGACGACGTGGACAAGCCCGCGGGCGTGCTCTCCGGCGGCGAGAAGACCCGTCTGGCCCTGGCCACGCTGGTCGTCTCCTCGGCGAACGTGCTGCTGCTCGACGAGCCCACGAACAACCTGGACCCCGCCAGCCGCGAGGAGATCCTGGGCGCCCTGCGCACGTACAAGGGCGCCGTCATCCTCGTCACGCACGACGAGGGCGCCGTGGAGGCGCTGGAGCCGGAGCGGATCATCCTGCTCCCGGACGGCGTCGAGGACCTGTGGGGACCGGACTACCGGGACCTGGTGGCCCTCGCCTGACCGCCCCCGGGCCGCTGATCCAATTCCTTATGGATCATTCGGCTCAGGGGTGATCCATCATCTGAGTGAGACGGTCTCGTACCGTTGCACGGCGTACGACGGCCCCGGCCGCACCCCCCAGCGGGAGCGGCCGGGGTCTTGCGTTTTCCGGTGCCCCGCCCCTGACCTGGCGATTCCCCGTGAAGGCGGGGAAGTGTGACGGAGGTCATGCAGCGGAAGAGAAGATTCCGTTCTGCTCGGGTGTCCACCAGTCGAGAAATGCCACCGTACCGACCTTGCTGAATGGGTGGCCAGGAAGCGTGGGAGGGGTGATCATGAGAAGTCCAGAGCGCACTTCCCATGAGGAGGCACGGGTGGCCGAGACTCTGAAGAAGGGCAGCCGGGTAACCGGCGCCGCGCGCGACAAGCTCGCGGCAGACCTGAAGAAGAAGTACGACTCCGGTGCGAGTATCCGGGCGCTGGCCGAAGAGACCGGCCGGTCCTACGGATTCGTCCACCGGATGCTCAGTGAGTCCGGGGTTTCGCTGCGCGGTCGCGGTGGCGCGACGCGGGGCAAGAAGGCGGCTACGGCCTGACCCCGTTTCTCAGTGGCACCAACGGCTCAAGGTCAAATGTTCGACGTTCAACACTTCAAGGCAAGGCTCCAAAGGCGTCACATGGTCCAGCAGAACCTTCGGTGACCCCCGGTCGGCCCCGCGGTCGGCTGGGTGGTTACTGTGCAGTCACTTAGGCCGGGATCGCGGCCGCGGACTGCACACCGGAGGCATGGATGACTCTGCTCGACAAGGACGGCGTACGACTCACCGTCGACGACACGGTCGCCACGGTGACACTGACCAATCCGGCCAAGCGAAACGCCCAATCCCCCGCGCTCTGGCGGGCTTTGGCGGAGGCCGGAAGGTCGTTGCCGGGCACCGTCCGGATCGTCGTGCTGCGCGGCGAGGGCAAGTCCTTCTCCGCCGGGCTCGACCGGCAGGCGTTCACCCCCGAGGGTTTCGAGGGCGAGCCGTCCTTCCTCGACCTGGCACGCGGTTCGGACGAACTGCTCGACGCCACCATCGCCGAGTACCAGGAGGCGTTCACCTGGTGGCGGCGTAACGACATCATCTCCGTCGCCGCCGTGCAGGGGCACGCGATCGGCGCCGGCTTCCAGCTCGCGCTCGCGTGCGACCTGCGCGTGGTCGCGGACGACGTCCAGTTCGCCATGCGCGAGACCAGCCTGGGTCTGGTGCCCGACCTCGCCGGTACCCAGCCGCTGACCTCGCTCGTCGGCTATGCCCGCGCGCTGGAGATCTGCGCGACGGGCCGCTTCGTGCATGCCGAGGAGGCCGAGCGGATCGGCCTCGCCAACCTCGTGGTCCCGGCGCAGGAGCTCGACGCCGCCGTCCAGGACCTCACCACCGCGCTGCTGGCGCCGCCGCGGGACGCCGTCATCGAGACCAAGGTCCTGCTGCGCGACGCGCAGTCCCGGCCGTACGACGACCAGCGGTCCGCCGAGCGCGCCGCTCAGGCGCGGCGCCTGCGCGACCTGGCGGGCCTGTCGGATTGAGGCGAGCGGCGTAGTCCCGGCGCGGGAGCGGCCGTGCGCGCTTAACGTGGTGCGGAGTGAGTCCGCACGCGTGAAGGGACGAACGATGACCGAGTCCGCACCCGCACCCGCATCCGGGAGCTCCGGCAAGGCGCCCGGCGACCGGGGCCGCACCACCATCGAAGGCGGAGTGGTCGAGAAGATCGCCGGGCTGGCCGCGCGCGAGGTGGTCGGCGTCCACGCCATGGGCAGCGGCAGCGGCCTCTCCCGTACCTTCGGCGCCGTCCGCGACCGTGTCCCCGGGGGGCAGAAGGCCGCCGTCAGCCGCGGGGTCAAGGCGGAGGTCGGCGAGGTGCAGACCGCCCTCGACCTGGAGATCGTCGTCGACTACGGCGTGTCGATCCGCGACGTGGCCCGGGCGGTCCGTGAGAACGTCATCTCGGCGGTCGAGCGGATGACCGGCCTGGAGGTCGTCGAGGTCAACATCGCGGTCAGCGACGTCAAACTGCCCGACGAGCCCGACGACGAACCCGAATCCCGGCTCCAGTAGCCGAGAGGAGCCACGCAGATGAGCATGGCGATCGCCGGCCTCTTCGCCGGCATGGCCCTGGCGTTCGCCGGATACTTCGGCGGCTTCGGAGCCTTCCTGCTGGTGGCCGCCCTCGGCGCCATCGGCTTCGTCGCCGGCCGGTTCCTCGACGGGGACCTGGAACCCGGGGACCTCTTCCGCCGCCGCGACGACCGGCGCGGGTGAGGCGCCGGTGGACACTCCGTCCCGGGCCACGCCGCCCCTGGTGCCGCCCGCCGACCGGGGGGCCACCCGTATCGCCGACCGGGTCGTCGCCAAGATCGCGGCCCAGGCCGCCCGGGAGGCGCTCGCCGCACCCCCGGAACAGGCCGCCGCCCCGCACGCGACCGTCACCGTGCACCACGACATCGCACGGGTACGGGTGAGCCTGGAGCTCGATTACCCCTCCGACCTCGCCGCCCAGTGCGCGGCCGTACGGAGCCGGGTGGTCCGGTGCATCGAGGAGTGCGCGCAGATGTCCGTACCCGAGGTGGACATCGACATCGAGCACCTGCACTCCACGCACACCCGCTCCGTCGCCGGCCGGGACCGGCGGCTGCGGTGAGCGGCGCGCACCGGTTCCGCTCCGCCCGGCGGATCCCGGCCGCGCTCACCGCTCTCGTACTGCTGGGGGCGTCGGCGCTGTTCCTGTACGACCTGGCCGCCGTGCGCGCCCACCGGCCCGGCATGGGCTGGCGCCGCGAGCTCGCCCACGCGCTGGACCGGCACACTCCGGCCGACCTGGGGGTGCTGCTGGGCGGCGGGGCCCTCGCCGTGGCCGGGGCGGTGCTCCTGCTGCTGGCGTTCACCCCCGGGGTGCGCGGGATCCTGCCGATGCGGGCGCCGGATCCGGCCGTACGGGCAGGGCTCGGGCGGAAGGACGCGGCGCAGGTGCTGCGGGACCGGGCCATGGAGGTGTCCGGGGTGCGGTCGGTCCGCGTCAGGGTGGGGCGGTCCCACATCGGGGTGCGGGCCACCTCGCACTTCCGGGAGCTGGACGACGTACGGGCCGACCTGGACGCGGTGCTCGCGGTCGGCATCGAGGAACTGGGGCTGGCGCACGCGCCGCATCCGCGGGTACGGGTCAGGAGGTGAGCGGATGCTCGGGGTGGTGAACCGGATCCTGCTCGCGGTGGCCGGGCTGGTCCTGCTGGCTGCCGGGGTCTCGGTGTTGGCGGCGTCCTGGCCGCTCGGCGGCCGGAACGCCCCGCTGCTGACGCAGGAGGCCCGGCGCCGGTACTGGCACGCCGAGGGCTGGTGGTGGTGGGCGCTGCTCGCCGGGCTGGGGCTGGCCGTCCTGCTGGCGCTGTGGTGGCTGCTGTCCCAACTGCGGCGCGCGCGGCTCTCGGCGGTGGTCGTGGACACGGGGGACGGGGCCTTCGCCGTGCTGCGGGGGCGCGCCCTGGAGGAGGCGGTGGCGGCGGAGGCGGGCGCGCTGGACGGCGTGGCCCGCTGCCGGGTCGCGTTGCGCGGGCGGCGGGGCTCGCCCGCGCTGCGGGTCGCGCTGGAACTGGAGCCCCACGCCGTTCCGGCCGACACCCTGGCAGCCCTCGCCGGTCCGGTCCTGACCCACGCCCGCCACTCGGCGGGCCTGGCCGAGCTCCCGACGGAGGCTCGCCTGAGGGTCACCTCCCATCGAGCCCAACGGGTCACGTAGCCCTGCGGCGCCACTCCCGGGGGCTCCGCGCCTCAAAAACGGGGCTGGATTCGGCTCCTGCCGTCCGCTCGGTGCGGCTGGATGGCCCGCGGGCAAGTCCAGCCCCGCCGGCGTTTGAGGCGCGGGGTTTGGGGCGGAGCCCCAAGAGACGGCGGGTCAGAAGCCGTGGCGGGAGCCGCCGTCGACCGGGAGCATGATGCCCGTCAGGTACGAGGCGGCCGGGGACAGCAGGAAGGCCGCCGCGCGGCCGAACTCCTCCGGGGCGCCGTAACGCCGCAGCGGGATGCGCGACTCGTGCCCCGCCCGCGCGGCGGCGGCGTCGCCGGACAGCGCGTCCAGCTCCCGCACCCGGTCCGTGTCGATCCGCGCCGGCAGCAGCCCGACCACCCGGATCCCGCGCGGACCGAGGTCCACGGAGAGGGACTTCGCGAAGCCCGCCAGCCCCGGGCGCAGCCCGTTGGAGATGGTCAGGCCGGGGATCGGCTCGTGCACCGAGCCCGACAGCACGAAGCCGATGACCCCGCCCTCGCCCAGTTCGGCCGCCGCCGCACGGGCCAGACGTACCGCGCCCAGGAAGACGGACTCGAAGGCCGCCGTCCACTGCTCGTCGGTGTTGTCGGCCGCCATGCCCGGCGCCGGGCCCCCGACGCTGATGAGGATGCCGTCCAGGCGCCCGAACCGCTCGCGCGCGGTCGCCACCAGCCGCGCCGCCGCCTCCGGGTCGGAGTTGTCGGCCGCCACACCCACGGCGTTCGGGCCCAGCGCGGCCGCGGCGTCGGCCGCCCGCTTCTCGTCCCGGCCCGTCACGACGACCTTCGCGCCGTCGGCGGTCAGTTCACGCGCGGAGGCGAAGCCGAGGCCGCGCGTGGCCCCGGTGACGATGTAGACACGGTCCTTCAGTCCAAGATCCATGCCGACACGCTACGCCGTCGCGGTCGCCCGCCCCGACTCGGTGCCGGATTCGGATTCGGATGCGGCTTTCGCGGCCGCTTCCTCGCGGTCGCGCTTCTCCCGCCGTACGAGGACCAGCCACCCCACCGGCACCGCGGCCGTGAACAGCCACCACTGCACCGCGTACGCCATGTGGGGCCCGATCGAGTCGTGGTCGGGCTCGGCGACCGTCTCGGGGCTGCCGTCCGCGGGGACCGGAGCGGTGAGTTCGAGGTAGCCGCCGAGGACGGGCCGGCCCAGGTACTCCGCCTGCTGCGCGCTGTTGATCAGCATCACCTGGCGGTCCGGGAGGCCCTTGCGGTCCTTGATGCCGCTGCCGCCGCTGGTCTCGTCGGCCTTCAGCCGGCCGGTGACCGTGACCTCGCCCGCGGGGGCGGCCGGCACCGGCGGGTAGGCGCGGGGGTCGTCGCCGCCGGGCACCCAGCCGCGGTCGACCAGCACCACCCGGCCGTCGCCGAGCACCAGCGGGGTCACGACGTGGAAGCCGACCTTGTCGTCGTTCGAGGTCCGCATCCGTACGACCACCTCGTGCGCGGTGTCGTACGTGCCGGTCGCGGTGACGGCGCGCCAGAAGTCCGCGCGCGGGACCGTGTGGCCGGGGGAGGTGACCTCCGTCACGGAGACCGGCTTCGCCCGCAGGTTCGCCTCGATGAGCTCGTTCTGCGCGACCCGGTGCTCATGCCGGTGGAACTGCCAGAACCCCAGCTTGATCGTCGCGGGGACGAGGGCGAGGGCGAAGAGGGTGAGGCACACCCACTGCCGGGTCAGTACAAAGCGGTACACGCCCACGACGGTACCCCCAGCGGCGAGGACCCCGGCGGCCGGGTGGCCGTCCGGGGTCACGGGGAGGGGAGGAGGGGCGGGGGTCAGACGTGGTCGACGATGCCCACCTTCCCTTCCGCGCGGGCGCAGTGCCCGCCGCAGAACCACTGTCCTTCGACCTCCACGCCCTGCCCGATGATCTGGACCCGGCAGTGCTCGCAGATGGGCGCCATGCGGTGGATGGCGCAGGAGAAGCAGTCGAAGACGTGCACGGCGCCCTGCGCGTGCACCTCGAAGGACATGCCGTAATCGTTTCCGCAGACCTCACAACGTGCCATGCGCCGCATGCTCCGCACGCCGGCGGACCGGAACAAGATCCACCGGGGTGAGTCGCCGCGCCTGCACCCACCCGGCGCAACGTCCGCCCCGATCCGGCGCCTCAGTCCTCGGCCGCCGCCACGTCCCGCAGCAGCTGCGTGAAGGCCGCCTCGTCGAGGATCGGGGTGCCGAAGGACTTCGCCTTGACCGTCTTCGAGGTCGCCGAGTCGGGGTCGTTCGTCACGAGCAGGCTGGTGAGCCGCGACACGCTCGTCGCGACGTGCAGGCCCGCCTCGACCGCACGGTCCTCCAGCAGCTCCCGGTCGACGGAGGTGTCACCGGAGAAGGCGATCCGCATGCCCTGCTTCAGCGGCTTGCCGTCCTCGAAACGCCCCGGGTTCGGGTACGGGCACGGCGGCCGCTTGCGCGAGGCCCGCCAGGTGCCGCCGCCCCCGTACGAGGCCTGGTAGCCCACCCGTGGTGCGGCGGGGGAGTCGGACCACTCCGTCAGCGGCCGGCACTCCAGCAGGGGCAGCCGTACGCCGTCGCGCGCGGCCGCGTGCAGCGACGGACGGAAGGCCTCCGCCAGCACCCGGGCGTCGTCGAGCGCGTGGTGGGCGCGCTGCTGGACCACCCCGAAGTGCGCGGCGAGCGACTCCAGCTTGTGGTTGGGCAGCGGCAGGTTCAGCTCCTTCGACAGGGCGATGGTGCACAGCCGCTGACGGACGGGCGCGGTCTCGGCGGCCCGCGCGTACTCCCGGGCGATCATCTGCCAGTCGAAGATGGCGTTGTGCGCGACGAGCACCCGGTCCGCGAGCCGGTCCGCGAACTCCTCGGCGATGTCCTTGAAGAGCGGGGCGTCGGCGAGCATCGCGCTCGTCAGACCGTGGATCCACACCGGTCCCGGATCCCGCTGCGGGTTGACCAGGGTGTACCAGTGGTCCTCCACGTTGCCCTGCGCGTCGAGCCGGTAGACGGCGGCGGAGACTATCCGGTCGTCGCGAGCGAGCCCGGTGGTCTCCACGTCGACGACCGCGTATCCCTGTGGGTACGCGGTCGGCCACATCGTCTCTGCGGTCGTACGGTCGTCGAGCATGGTCACAGAGGATATCGGCACGGACTGACAGCCGTGGCCCGACGGCCCCTCAGCCCAGCTCCGCCACCAGGTCCCCGGCCGCCACGGAGTTGAGGGAGGCCGGCACGTCGACGGGGCCGGGGAAGAGCCGGTACGCCGTCCCCGAAGCCCCCGCCAGGGCCGCGGTCGCGTGCACCAGGGCGAGGAACACCCGCTTTCCGGCGGCCGCTTCGGCGACCCCCGCGTCGGCGTCGCGGTGCGCCCACCGCTCCTCCGGATCGCGGAGCGCGCCGATCCTGGCGGCGAAGGCCGTCACGTCCTCGTCCGGGCGGCGGCGGTGCAGCCACAGCTCGTCGAACATCCCCGGCCGGGTGGAGCGGCGCAGGACGGTCACCTCGCGGGACCGGGCGGCGGCGCGCCACAGCAGCAGGTCCCACAGGGTGAGCCGGGCGCCGGAGCCGAAGTGTTCCCACACGTCGCGGGCCACGGCCGCCAGCCGCTCCCCGTGCGAGGCCACGCTCTGGAAGCCGCCCGACGGCGGCAGGTGGACGTCCGCCCACAGGGCCCGGCGGGCGGCCAGGTCCACCACCATCGGCATGCACACCCGTGACGGCCCGGCGAGGTCGAAGCGCTGCCGGACGGTGCGCGGGTCGTACGAGGAGTCGCGCGGGCGGTCCGCGGGCAGGGCCATGAAGCCGGCGAAGGCGTCCGGCAGCGCGTCGAAGGGCACGTCGTCGAAGCTGAAGACCAGCGGGACCGCGTAGACGTCCCCGTTCTCCGCGAGGGCGGCCAGGTCCAGGTCCACGTACTCGGTGGCGCCGTCCGGCGCGGGCGCCGAGGTGAGGTCGCCCGAGTGGGTGGCGGCCCCGCGCGGCCCGTGCCGCAGGCTCGTGTAGTCGCACAGGCCGGTGAACTTCCAGTCGGCGTCGAAGAAGGCGACGGACAGGTCGAGGTCGGTGCGGTTGCCCGCGGGCTCCGTCCAGTGCAGGAACAGCCGCAGCACCTCGCCCTCGGGCAGGGTCTGCACGCTGCCCCGCGGCACGGCCACCAGCGCCCTGGCGGCGGTGCGCTCGCCGAAGGGCACGGTGATGTCGGCCAGCCCGGCCTCGAGGACGGCCAGGTCGTATGGCTCGTCCCCGGCGGCGGCGAACCGCCGCAGCACCTCCCCCTCCAGCCGGGCCACCACCGCGGCGACGAGCGGTGCGGGCAGCGGGGCCCGTTCCTCCCACGCCACCTGGGCGTGGGCGACCCGGCCGCGCGGGAAGAACACCCGGCGCCCGCCCCTGCGGTCCTCGGCCCGGGTCCGGAGCGCGCCGAGCGCGGACAGCAGCGGTCCCGCGCCGACGCGGGGCAGTCCGCGCGCCAGTGCCTCCTCCAGCTCGGGGACGAGTTCCCCGCCCGGGTGCAGGCGCAGCAGGTGGTCGAGGCGGCGTACGAGTTCTCCCGGCCGCTGTCCGGCCAGTGCGGCGGCCGCTCCCGCGTCCCCGCGGGCGAGGGCCGCCTCGATGCGGCCGGCCCAGGTGGCGGGCCGGATCCGGTCCCCCTCCACCCGGACGGCCTCCGGGTGCGCGGCGGCCGTCTCCAGCAGCGCCGCGCCGAGCGGGGTGGCGGCGGACACGGCGGTGCCCCGCAGCACGGCGAAGGCGAGCGCGGCCCGCGGATGCCGGGCGTGCCGCTCGAAGGGGTGCAGGCGTTCGGCGGCCCGCTTCCAGGCGACGGGGTGCCGCAGCAGGTCCTCGACCAGGTACTGCGGGTTCAACGCGTCGAGCACGGAGAGGAGTTCCCGGCGCAGCGGCCGGCCGGGGTTCGCGAACCGGGGCAGCGGCAGCAGGCCCGCCTCCCCGCCGGACAGCACGGCGAGCAGCCGCAGTACGTCGGTGGCGGTGGTGAGGTGGCGGGCGAGATGCGGCCGCGCCGCGTCCTCGGTCCGCCAGTTGCCCAGCAGAGTGCCGAGGACCAGCGCCTTGGTCTCCCGTACGGGGATCTCCGCGGGGAGCCAGCCGAGGTCCGCCGGGGCGGTGGGGAGCAGGAGGCCCAGGTCGTCGCGGTCCTCGGGGGACAGCGGGGTCTGCCGGGCGAGCAGCGAGGCGACCACCCGGCCGCAGTCCTGCGGCAGGTCGGTGCCGAGCCGGAGCAGCCGCAGCGGGCCCGGCGGTATGCGCTCGGCCCCGCGGGCGGCACGGGCCGCCTGGCCCGCCCGGCCGGCGTGCTCGTCGGGCTCCGGGTGCAGGAAGGGATCGGCCGGGTCGACGCGCCGGTGGCAGACCGGGCAGCCGGTGTAGTCGGCGCCGTCCCAGCAGGCTCGGCACACCAGGTGCGCGCAGGGGGCGACGGGGTGCACCGTGCCGGTCTCGCCGCACAGCACGCACGGCTGCTCGGGTTCCTGGAGCAGCAGCGCGAAGACCCGGCTGACGTACCAGCGCTCGGTGTCGTGCGGGATCGAGAAGGGGAAGCGGCGGAAGAGCGGCCTGTGCACCCGGTCGGCGCCGGTCAGCCCCTCCACCAGCGCGAGCAGCCGCAGCCGCTCCTCGGCGAGGTCGGTGGGCGCGAGCACCGAGAGCGCCGCGTGCAGCTCCGGGCCGAGCGCGTGGCCGCGTTCGAGGAGCTCGCCCTCCAGGGGCCGGACCCCTTCGCGGCCGGGCGAGACGGCGGCCGGCGGCCGGTCGACGTAGAGCGTTCCCAGCCGGCGCAGCAGGACGGACTCGATGGCAGACACTGGTGGCTTCCCCTCCGCGAACGACAAAGCGGGGGCGGAGAGTGGGCGCGCGGGTTCTTTTGTAAAGGAATGAGAAGGATGCACGCCGGGGAGCCGCCCCCGCCCGGCCGATCCCATCACGCGCCCGCGCGCCCGGGCAAGCCGATTAGCTGCGCGGTTTCAGCAGGTTGGCGGTCAGGGCCTGCACCGACAGCAGGAACAGCCGCTCCGGATCCGCCGGCCGGGCCAGGGCGCGGGCGAGGGCCGGATCGTGCGGGGCCCCGGCCGGGTCCCAGAGGTCGCTCTCGGCCGGGGACTGGGCGGGGGAGCGTTCGCGATTGCGCTCGACGAGCAGGAAGCCGACGATCTGGAACTGGATCGCTCGCACCGCGTCGGCCGCCCGCGCGCCGCGCAGCCCGGCCGCGTGGACTTCGTGGACGAGCGCCTGCTGCGCGGGCAGGAACATCCGCTCGGTGAGCCCGCGTTCGTGGACCATCGCGATCAGGTGCGGGCGCCCGCGCAGCTCGCGGCGCAGGATCCGGGCCACCGAGACGATCCGCTCGGCGGGGCCCCGGCCGGCCGGCCTGATCGCGCCCATCTCCTCCACGGTCCGCTCCACGAGGGCGTCGAGCAGCTGCTCCCGGTTGCCGACGTGCCAGTAGATGGAGGTCACCGCGGTGCCCAGCTCGGCGGCGAGCTTGCGCATGGTGAGGGCGGCCGGACCGTGCTGCTTGACCAGGGACGCGGCGGCGTCCAGTACCTCGTCACGGGTCAGCGTGCTTCTGGCCATGGATCCGGGCCCGCCAATCTGTCGGTACGTCAGTTCTGGTGCGTGCAGGGGTCTTTACCCTTCATCGGCAGCGGTGTAACTGTGTTACAGAGCCGACCGAAGGAGTGGTGCTGGAGATGGCACGCGTACGGTACGGAGCGCGCACCGAGGCCGAGATCGCGGCGTCGCGCGAGAAGAGTTCCAAGCTCCCCGACATCTGGTCCACCGGTGTGGTGGCCGTCTGGGAGAGCGACCCGGACGTGGTGGCGGCGGTCCTGCCCCCGCCGCTCAAGCCCGCCGACCGGCCCCTCGTACGGGCCAACATCAGCAAGGTCGACCTGCCCGGCTACCCGCTGGGCGCCGGCTCGGTGGCCGTCGCCGCCCAGCACGGCGGGGTCGAGGGCTGGTACCCGCTGGTCATGCCGATGACCCACGAACGGGCCCTGATCGGCGGCCGCGAGGTCTTCGGCGAGCCCAAGAAGCTGGGCGAGGTCACCGTCGAGCGCGAGGGGCTCGTCGTACGGGCCGCCCTCGCCCGGCACGGGATCGCCTTCGTGGAGGTCCGCGGGGCCGTGGACCGCGAGCTGCCGCTGCCCGAGCCCACCCAGAAGACCGACTTCTACTTCAAGTTCCTGCCCGCCGTGGACGGTTCGGGCTTCGACGCGGACCCGGTGCTCGTCCACTGCACCCGCAACGAGAAGGTCCGCAAGCTGGAGCACATCACCGGTGACGTGGTGCTCCGCGAGTCCATGTTCGACCCCATCGCCGACCTCCCCGTCCGCCGGATCGTGGAGATCACCATCGGCGAGAAGACCACCGACCAGAAGGGCAGGGTCGTCGAGCGGGTCAGCGCCCAGGCGCTGCTCCCGTACATCCACCAGCGCTACGACGACCCGATGCAGATCCTCGACGGGCCCCCCGAGGGGAGTGTGTGACATGCGACTCGAACCGGGACAGGTGGCCGTCGTCACCGGTGCCGCGAGCGGCATAGGTCTCGCCATGGCCCGCCGCTTCGCCGCCGAGGGACTGAAGGTGGTCCTCGCCGACGTGGAGGAGGGCGCCCTGAACAAGGCCGCCGCGGAACTCGCGGCCGACGGGGCGGAAGTCCTCGCCAGGACCGTGGACGTCAGCGACCGCGACTCCGTGATCGCGCTGGCCGACGCCGCCTACGACACCTTCGGCGCCGTGCACGTGCTCTGCAACAACGCGGGCGTCGGCTCGGGCGCCGAGGGCCGCATGTGGGAACACGAGCCCAACGACTGGAAGTGGGCCTTCTCCGTCAACGTGTGGGGCGTCTTCCACGGCATCCAGGCCTTCGTCCCCCGCATGATCGCCTCCGGGGCCCCCGGTCACGTCGTCAACACCTCCTCCGGGGACGGCGGCATCGCCCCGCTGCCGACCGCCTCCGTCTACGCCGTCACCAAGGCGGCCGTGGTCACCATGACCGAGTCCCTCTACGCCCACCTCAAGGCGGAGGGCGCGGCCGTCGGAGCCTCCGTCCTCTTCCCCGGACCGCACATGCTGCGCACCGGGCTGTGGGAGTCCCACCGCAACCGGCCCGAGCGCTACGCGAAGCAGCGCCCGCGCAAGACCCCGTACCGCAGCCTCGACCAGTACGAGGCCGCGATGAAGCAGGCCGGCCACGAGGTGAACTTCACCCCGGTCGAGGAGGTCGCCGAGCACGTCGTCGACGGCATCCGCGCCGACCGCTTCTGGATGCTCCCGGCGAGCGAGCACAGCGACCGGCAGATCCGTGCCCGGTCGCAGTCGATGCTCGACCGCGCCAACCCCGCCTACCTGGAGAGCTTCATCCTCGACTGAGGAGCGTTTCGCGTGAGTGACACACCGTACGAAGACCCGTACCTGATCATCTCCTCCGACTGCCACGCCGGCCTGCCCACCGAGCAGTACCGCCCCTACCTCGATTCCCGCTTCCACCCCCGGTTCGACGAGTTCCTCGGCGAACGCGACGCCCGCCGCGCGGAGGCCACCCGGCTGGGCGTCCGCAACGAGGCCTTCGCCGAGAAGTGGTTCCACGACCACGAGGAAGGCCTCAAGGGCGGCTGGGACACCGCGCAGCGGCTGAAGGAACTCGACGGCGACGGAGTGGCCGCCGAGGTGGTCTTCCCCGACGCGGACGCCGTCGACAGCCAGACCGCGGCCCCCTTCGGGGTGGGCCTGGGCCTCTCCGGCGACCAGGACCCCGAGCTGGGCATGGCGGGCGCCCAGGCCCACAACCGCTGGCTGGCCGAGTTCGTATCGCAGAACCCCGAACGGCACTGCGGCGTCGCCCTGCTGCCCATCACCGGGGAGCCCGACAAGGTCGTCGCGGAGATCCACCGGGCCAAGGAGTCCGGGCTGGGCGCGCTGATGATCCCCGCGATGTGGGTGGACAAGGCGCCCTACCACGACCGCCGTTACGACCCCGTATGGGCGGCCGCGGCCGAGACGCAGATGCCGATCGTCACCCACTCCGGCTCCTCCCCGCGCCACGAGTACGGCGACCACCTGGGCATCTTCGTCTCCGAGGTCACCTGGTGGCCGGCCCGGCCGCTGTGGTTCCTGCTCTGGTCCGGGGTCTTCGAGCGGCACCCCGGCCTCAGGTTCGGCGTCGCGGAATCCGGCTGCTGGTGGCTGCCGAACCAGCTCTGGTTCATGGACCGCCTTTACCTCGGCGCGCACGGCGGCAAGAAGCTCTCCCCGTTCGAGGAGCTGAAGCGGCCGCCGAGCGAGTACCTGGACCGGCAGGTGTTCATCTGCGCGACGAACACCAAGCGCAGGGAGCTCGCCCAGCGCTACGAGATCGGCGTGGACAACATCCTGTGGGGCTCGGACTTCCCGCACCCCGAGGGCACCTGGCCGGCCACCCGCAACTGGCTGAAGAACACCTTCCACGACATCCCCGTGGAGGAGACCCGCCGCATGCTCGGCCTGGCGGCCGCCGAGGTCTTCGGCTTCGACACCGACAGGCTCGCACCCGTCGCCCGCCGGATCGGCCCCACCCCGGCCGAGCTCGGCCAGAGCCCCGACCAGGCGGCGGTCGAGGCCTCCTGGGCCCGCTCCCGCGAGGTGGGCCGGCACTGGCTGACGGACAACGACTTCCCGGTCCTGGGGGTCTCGGAATGACAGGAATGACAGGAACGACGGGCGACGACCGCTACACGGTGATCTCGGCGGACTGCCACGCGGGCGCCGACCTGCTGGACTACAAGCCGTACCTGGAGAGGCGCTACCACGACGAGTTCGACGCCTGGGCCGCCACCTACGTGAACCCGTACGAGGACCTCCTCGCGGACACGGCGGACCGCAACTGGAACTCGGCGCGCCGCCTCGCGGAGCTCGAAGCGGACGGCATCGTCGCGGAAGTCCTCTTCCCGAACACCATCCCGCCGTTCTTCCCCAAGGCCTCCCTGATGGCCCAGCCGCCCACGGCCGCGGAGTACGCGATGCGGTGGGCCGGCCTCCAGGCCCACAACCGGTGGCTGGCGGACTTCTGCGCGGACGCGCCGGGCCGGCGGGCGGGCGTGGTGCAGATCCTGCTGAACGACGTGGACGCGGCGGTGAAGGAGATCCGCCGCACCCGGGAAGCCGGCCTCACGGGCGGCATCCTGCTGCCCGGCGTCCCGCCCGGCTCCACGGTCCCTGAGCTCTACTCGGCCGCGTACGACCCGATCTGGGCGGTGTGCGACGAGCTGGACGTCCCGGTCAACCATCACGGCGGCTCGGCGTCGCCGCCGCTGGGCGACGAACCCGCCGCCCGCGCCGTCTTCATGGTCGAAACCACCTGGTTCTCCCACCGGGCCCTGTGGCACCTCATCTTCGGCGGTGCCTTCCGCCGCCACCCGGGCCTCAAGCTGGTCCTGACGGAGCAGGGCTCCGGCTGGATCCCGGGCGTGATGGAGATGCTGGACTACTACCACGGCCGCCTGGTCGCGGCCACGGCCACGGCCGAGTCCAAATTCGGGGCGGGCCTCGCGGAGTCCATGGGCCGGGGCCCGAGCGAGGTCTGGCGGGACAACTGCTTCGTGGGAGCGAGCTTCATGCGCCCCCACGAGGTCCCGCTGCGGGAGCGGATCGGCCTCGACAAGATCATGTGGGGCAGCGACTACCCCCACGACGAGGGCACCACGCCCTTCTCCCGCGAGGGCCTGCGTATCGCCTACGCGGGCCTCCCGCGGGAGGAGGTCGCCGCGATGGTCGGCGGCAACGCGGCCCGCGTCTACGGCTTCGACCTGGCCCTGCTGGACGCGGTCGCGGCCAAGCACGGCCCGCTGGTCGCGGAGATCGCCGAGCCGCTGACGGAAGTCCCGCCCGAGGCCACCAGCCCGGCCTTCGCCCGAGGGGGCTCGGTCCGGGTCTGGTGACGCCGATGGTTTCCGCCGGGGCGGATCACCAGGGGCTCAGGCGCCGGAGCCGCTCGGGCGGGACCAGATCCTCCCCCTGGAGCCGGACCCCATGGCCGAGCTGGATCGTCAACCGATCCAGTTCGGCCAGCGGGGCGAGGTCGTACCGGATGCCGGGGCCGGTCAGGCTCAAGAGCCGGAGCTCCGGAAGTTCTCTCAGAGCCTCCAGGCCGTCCAGGCAGTGGCTGTTGCCCAGGAACACCTCGGTCAGCTGCGGCTGGCCGAGCAGGGCCGTCAGGTCGACGGCGGGGTTCGCCACCAGCTGGAGCGTGCGCAGTCGAGGCAGGGCGGGCAGGAAGGAGAAGCGCTCCACGTTTCCGTGCCCGCGCAGCGTCAGCATGGTCAGCTCCGGCCAGTGCTCCAACGTGTCGAGCAGGAAGCTCGGGTGGTTCAGCCCGAGGTGGGTCAGGGCCCGGGGGGCCGGGATGGCGGATGCGGGCAGCCCGGCGGCCGGGAAGTCGAGCGTCAGGCCGGTCAGCGCCGGCAGGTCCGCGAGCGGTGCGAGTTCGAGACGGTTGGGGATCGCCCTCAGATGCAGGTCCGTGAGGCGGGGGAGCTCCTTGAGCGGTTCCAGCCCGGACAGCCCGGGGCAGTCGTACAGGCCCAGGTAGCCGAGATCCCGGTGGGAGGTCAGTGCTGCGAGATCCGTGGCCCCGTTGCGATAGAGGATCAGCGCCCGCAGCTGGCGCCCGGCGGCCAGGGAGTCCGGGATTCCCTCGCCGCCCGTGAGATGGACGCTTTCGACGTGGGGTAGCCGGGCGAGGGCGGCCAGTTGCTCGGGGGAGCGGACCATCAAGGTGACCGCGCCCAGGTGAGCGTCCGCCAGTACCTCGTCCGCGTAAGGTTGCGCGTCGAAGGAGCCCCAGCCCTCCGCGAGCTGCCGGCGCACGCCGAGCCGGGAGTCGAGCCGGAAGCGGGCGATGGCACCGAGCGCCCGCGTCCCGCCGACCAGTGCCGCCGTCCGTACGCACGCGGCCGCCTCGTCCTCGGACAGGTGCTCCGGCCCCGGCAGGAGCTCCAGCACCAGCTCCCCGGCTCTCCCCAGCTCCCGCGCCTGATCCGGCGTGCTCGGCGGCAGCAGGTCGGCCGTGCGGGCCTGGATCTCGGCGCGGAGGGCCGGGTCCAGCTCCGGGGCGTGTTCCAGGCAGGCCGCCGCCAGCAGGACGAGGCGGCTGCGGGCACCCTTGACCTTGTCCGCGCGGCGGAGCAGGCCCCGCAGGAGGCGGGCGCGCTCGTCGGGACGGGCGTGGCCCACGGCCATGCGGACCACGTCGTCCCACGTGTCGTCCTGCGCGTTCTTCACCAGCACGCCGAAGTCCCGCGACTCCACGGCCGCCTTGGCGCCCAGGTAGTCCTGGAAGGTGCGGTGGACGAAGTCCACCGAGCCCTTCACCGGCTCGCGCAGCAGCCCGCTGCGGATCAGCAGGTGCGAGAAGACCTGCTCCGCGTCGCCCTGCTCACGCACCTGCGGCATCGCGTCGAGCCACTCGCCGACCATCTCGACGGCCTCGTCGACGCCCGCCTCGACCTGGCCGTTGCGGATCAGCCAGTACGCGAACCGCTGGAGCAGGGCGATCTGTTCGTCCCGGGTCAGGTAGACCCCTTCGACCCCGCTGATATCCCGCTCGGTGTCCCGCCGGACCAGCAGCATCTCCAGCGCGGCGTCGTACAGCTCCTTGCGGGCCCTCGGCAGCTGCATCCGCCGGTCCTGGTTCAGGGCGCACAGCAGCGCGCACATCAGGGGGTTGGTCGCCAGCCGGGCCAGGTCCCGCCGGGAGGCGACCGCCTCCAGCAGTGAGGCCTCGTACGCGTCGACCTCCTGGCCCTCCGCCCGGGCTGCCGCGTGCCAGTGCTCGACGAAGGCCCGGATGTCCCGCTGCTCCATGGCGAGCATCGAGTGCGTGGTGAACCCCTGGCCCGCGAGCCAGTCCTCCGGGACTGCGGACGGCCGGGTGGTCACCACGTACCGGGCCCTGGGGAAGGCGGAGACGAGCGAGCGCAGCCACGTCTCCGTACGGGCGCGCAGCCGCTGCGGGACCTCGTCCACGCCGTCCACGAGGACCAGTGCGCGGCCGCTGACCATGAGGTCCTCCACCCAGCCGGGCGGCGCGGACAGCGGGACGCCGGAGGCGCGCAGGAAGTCCTCGGGGAGCGGCAGGCCATCGGACGCGGTGAACGACCGCAGGCGCAGGACGAACGGGACGCACGTGCTCCACGGCCCCTCCGCCTGCCGGGCCGCGTTGAGGGCCAGCCACTGCACCAGCGTGCTCTTGCCCGAGCCGGCCGGGCCGCGCAGCAGTACCCGCTCGCTCGCGGCCAGGGCCTGTTCGGCCCTCACCGGGGTCGGGTGCACCTCCGGCCCGCCGGGCAGCAGCGGCTGCTCGCCGCTCACGGTGAGGCTGATGTAGGCCACGTCCAGCGGCCACTCCCGGCGGGAGCGGCTGGTGGTCAGCCCGTAGAGCTGGAGGCGCCCGAGGGTCTCGGCGAGGTAGCGCGCGTACCGCTCCTCGAAGGCGTGGGCCGCCCCGTCGCCGCGATCCGCCAGCCGGTCCACCGCCCGCGCCAGCTCACCGGTCCGGCGGACGAGTTCCACATCGGCCCGCGCCCCGAACCCCGGCAGGGTCGTCAGGTACTCCACGGCATGGGCGCACACCAGCCGGATCAGGTCCCGGCAGGCGGCCTCGGCCGCCGGGCTCAGGCCGGCCGCCGGCGGTACCGGCAGCCGGGCCGCCAGGGCCGCCGGGTCCAGGTCCGCCGCGAACAGGGCGGCGGCGTCGACCTCGCCCAGTCCGGTGAAGGCATCGGCGACCGCGTCCAGCGCCGCCAGCCGTTCGTGCTCCGGCAGCCGGGCCGCGGCTCCGCCCAGCCGCTCCGCCAGACCGGCGGCGAGCCGGCGGAGTTCGGGCGTGCCGAGCTGCGCCGGACGGCGCCAGCGCTGCGCCGGACGTACCGGATCGTCCGTGAGACCGGCACCGGGCACCTGCCCGAGGCGCGACCTCAGCAGCGACCCCGCCGCCGTGCTCGCCGCCCGTAAGACCGCCGTTTCGAGGCCTGCCATCCCCACCCCTCCGTCGCTTTCCCCCGGGCCCGGACCCTACAGCGCGAACCGCCGGTAACCCCGATGGATACCGATCGGTAACAACCCCTAGCGGCACCCCCGAAGCCGCCTCTATGGTGCGGACATGCCGAACCTGCCCGATGTCGTGCTGTGGTCCATACCCGCCTTCGTACTGCTGACCGTCGTGGAGATCGTCAGCTACCGGCTCCATCCCGACGAGGAAGCCGCCGGCTACGACGCCAAGGACGCGGCCACGAGCATCACCATGGGGCTCGGCAGCATCGGCTTCGACCTGCTCTGGAAGCTCCCGGTCGTCGCCGTCTTCACCGCGGTCTACGAACTCACCCCGCTGCGGGTGCCGTTCCTGTGGTGGACCGCCCTGCTGATGCTGCTCGTCCAGGACTTCCTCTACTACTGGCAGCACCGGCTCCACCACGTCATCCGCATCCTGTGGGCCTGCCACGTGGTCCACCACAGCAGCCGGCGGTTCAACCTGACCACCGCCCTGCGCCAGCCCTGGACCAGCGCGACCACCTGGTGGTTCTACCTCCCGATGGTGGCCCTCGGCGTCCACCCCGCCGCGATCCCGTTCTGCTACGGGCTCAACCTGCTCTACCAGTTCTGGGTGCACACCGAGCGCATCGGGAAGCTGCCCCGCGCCTACGAGTACGTGTTCAACACCCCCTCCCACCACCGCGTCCACCACGCCTCCCAGGGCGGCTACCTGGACCGCAACTTCGGCGGGATCCTGATCGTCTGGGACCGGATGTTCGGCTCCTGGGTGGGGGAGACGGAGCGGCCCGTCTACGGGCTCACCAAGAACATCGGCACCTACAACCCGCTGCGCGTGGCCACCCACGAGTACGCCGCCATCGCCCGCGACGTCCGCGCCGCCGACACCTGGCGCGAGCGCGCCGGCCGCGTCTTCCGCGGCCCGGGCTGGCAGCCCATGCCCTCCCGGACGGGGGAGCAGCCCGAGCCCCAGCCCCAGGCCCAGACCCCGGCCCAGGCTCCGGCCCCGGCCTCGGCCCCGGCCCTGGCCTCGGCCCCGGCCCAGGCCCAGGCTCCGGCACCGGCTCCCGCCCAGGGTTCGGCTTCCGGCGACGGCGCCGTCGCCGCCGTCGAGGGTCGGACCTCCCTGAGGGAGACCAGCGCGTGAGCGCCACCGAGTCGCGTACGCCCTCCTGGGCGCGCCCCGCACCCGCGGGAGCGGGAGCCGCCCCGCGGGCCCTGCTCATCGGGTTCGCCGCGGCCACCGCCGCCGACCTCGGCTCGCTGCTGGCGGACTGGCACCTCGGCCACGTCATCGCCAAGCCGCTGCTGATGCCGCTGCTCGTCGCTTACGTGGTCACCCGCGGCGGGCCCCGCCTGCTGGTCGCCGCCCTGCTGTTCGGCTGGGGCGGGGACCTCGCCCTGCTCTTCGACGCCGAGCCCGCCTTCCTCGTCGGCATGGGCTCCTTCGCCGCCGGACACGTCTGCTACCTCGTCCTCTTCGGCCGGCGCGCAACGAACCCGCTGCTCGGGGGCGCGTACGCCCTCGCGCTCCTCGGCACCGTCGCACTGCTCTGGCCGGACCTGCCGGCCGACCTGCGCATCCCCGTCGCCGGATACAGCCTGCTGCTCACCGCCATGGCCTACCGCTCCAGCGCCCTCGGCCGCACCGCGGGCATCGGCGGGGCGCTGTTCCTGATCTCCGACACCCTCATCGCCACCGGCGTCGCCGAGTGGCCCCAGCTGCCCCGCCCCGACTTCTGGATCATGGCCACCTACCTCGCCGCCCAGTACCTGCTGGCCACCGGCACGCGCACCCGCGAGGCAGGCGTACGGTAGGGGAGGTCTTACAAGACTCAACCATCCCCGAGCCGGAGGACTGCACCACCATGCGCGCCACCGTCATCCACGCCCCGCACGACATCCGCGTGGAGGAGGTGTCCGACGCTGCGATCCAGCGACCCGAGGACGCCGTCGTCCGCGTCCTGCGCGCCTGCATCTGCGGCAGCGACCTGTGGGCCTACCGCGGAGAGGCCGCGCGCCAGCCGGGCCAGCGCATCGGCCACGAGTTCCTCGGCGTCGTCGAGGAGACCGGCTCCGCCGTCTCCGGCCTGCGCGCCGGAGACCTCGTCGTCGCCCCCTTCATGTGGTCCGACGGCACCTGCGACTACTGCTCCGAGGGCCTGTACACCTCCTGCGTGCACGGCGGCTTCTGGGGCTCGGTCGGCTTCGACGGCGGCCAGGGCGAGGCCGTGCGCGTCCCGCACGCCGACGGCACCCTCGTGAAGCTGCCCGCCGAGGCCGTCTCCGACGACCACCTCCTGACCGGGCTGCTCGCGCTCTCCGACGTCATGGGCACCGGCCACCACGCCGCCCTGGGCGCCGGCGTGCGCAAGGGCTCCACCGTCGCCGTCGTCGGCGACGGCGCGGTCGGCCTGTGCGGCGTCCTCGCCGCCAAGCGCCTGGGCGCCGAGCGGATCATCGCCCTGGGCCGCCACACCGCCCGTACGGACATCGCCAAGCTCTTCGGGGCCACCGACGTCGTCGCCGAGCGCGGCGAGGCCGCCGAGGTCGCCGTACGCGAGCTCACCGGCGGCCAGGGCGCGCACGCCGTCATCGAGGCGGTCGGCACCGAGCAGTCCATGCGCACCGCCGTGAACATCACCCGCGACGGCGGGGCGATCGGCTACGTCGGCGTCCCGCACGGCAGCGGCACCGGACTCGACCTCGGCGTCATGTTCGACCGCAACATCACCCTGCGCGGCGGCGTGGCCCCGGTCCGCGCCTACATCCCGGAGCTGCTGGAGGACGTGCTGAGCGGCGCGATCGACCCGGCACCCGTCTTCGACCGGGCCGTGTCCCTGGACGAGGTCCCGGCCGGCTACCGCGCGATGGACGACCGCAGCGCGCTCAAGGTGCTGATCAAGCCCTGATCCGGTGAACGGACGAACGGGCCGGGCGGGGTGACCCCCGCCCGGCCCGTTCGCGTGTCAGCCGACTGCTCGCCCGACTACTTGACGGCCTTCAGCGCGTCCACCACGCCGTAGCCGTAGTAGCCCGTCTGGCCCCACTTGCTCGCGCAGGTGTCCGCGTTGATCAGCGTGCCCGTGGCGTCGTATATCTGCGCCGGGCAGGCGGCCTTCGTCGCCTCGGCCTTCAGCAGCGCCTGGACCTGCGAGGGCGTGGCCCCCGGGTGGGCGCTCTTGATCAGCGCCGCGACGCCCGCCACGTGCGGGGCGGCCATCGAGGTGCCCTGCTTGTAGCCGTAGCCGCCGCCGGGAACGGTCGACAGCACGCGGCCGTTGGCGTCCGGCGTGGCCGGGATCTGCCACTTGTCGCCACCGGGGGCGGCGACGTCCACGACCCCGAGGCCGTAGCTGGAGTAGTACGACCGGAAGCCCTTGTCGCCGGTCGCCGACACCGTCACCACACCGGGGAGCTGCGTGGGCAGGTCCAGGCAGACCTTCGGGTCGATGGTCCGGGGCACCGGGGTGGTGGCGTCGTCCGGGCTGGTGTCGTCGGTGAGGGAGTCGGCGGCCAGGTCCTGGTTGGAGTTGCCCGCCGAAGCCACGTTGAGCACGCCCTTGCGCTCGGCGTACTTGCTGGCCCGGCCGATGGCCTCCACCAGCGCCTTCTGGTCGTCGTCCGTCTTGCAGTTGAAGAGCCAGGGGTCGACGTAGTAGCTGTTGTTGGTCACCTCGATCCCCTTCTCGGCGGCGAACATGAAGCCGCAGACGACCGCCTCGGTGAAGAAGAGGCTGGTGCCGGGCTCGCTCACCTTGATCGCGGCCACCTTCACGCCGGGCGCGACACCGCTGACACCGACGCCGTTGCGCGGGGCCGCGATGGTGCCCGCCACGTGCGTGCCGTGGTCGCTGCCGTCCGCGTACGGGCGCCAGGCGCCCTCGGTGGTGTCCGCGACACCGCCGACGCAGTTGGCCGACTGCTCCTTGGAGAAGTTCGCGGCGAGATCCGGGTGGGTGTCGTCGACACCCGTGTCGATGACGCCCACCGTGACGTCCGGGCTGCCATCGTTGATCTTGTGCGCCTGATCGGCCTTGATCGCCCGCAGGTCCCACTGGTTGGGCTCCAGCGGCTCCTGACCCTCCTGCGCGCTCGCCGCCGCCTTGGCGGCGTCCGCCGCGCTCAGCTGCTGCGTGGAGCCCTCTTCGGTGGTCTGCACGGTCTGGAGCGGGGCCGTACGGGTGGCGCCCACCGACACGAAGAGGCCGCGCTGCGTCCGCAGCTGCTTGGCGAAGTCCGGGTTCTGGGAGTGTGCGACGACGACCCCGATCTGATCGTAGGACGTCACCACCGTTCCACCGGCGCGTTCGATGGCCTTCTTCGCCTGCTTCACCGTCCCGTACGCGGTCAGGTTCGCCACGTACGACAGCTTGGGGCCGGTGGTGTCGGCCTTCGAGGCCGCTGCCGCGTCCGCCGTGTTGCCGAGCGGGGCGGCGGAGGCCGCGACCGAGGGCAGGAAGGCGAGCGAGGCGGTGAGCACCAGGCCGACCGGAACGGCGAGAGCACGCCGGCGGCCGGATCCCAGATGAGCCATGGGTTCTCCAGATCATCCTTGAAAAAGCCGTCCTGCCGCGGTTACGGCGGACGGGTTCATGACAAGGGAACCTAGCGTCGCCGTTCCCCTCTACGCCATCAGTTCGAGGAATCAGTTTTCAAAGAAACAGTGGGTGTTGAACCGTCCCGACACGCCGCACGTGCCGTTGACAGGGGGGATCAGCACCACCGTCCCCCCACACGGAGGTTGTTTTGTCCGTCGTCCCCACCGCACCCGCGTCACAAGGAGAGCCCCCCGTGTCCACCGAAGCAGCGCCGCCGCCGGGCGGCGCGGGAACGCCGTTGGCGGGTCCCACGGCCGAAGAGTTCGGAATCGTCCAGCAGAGCGCGGAGTTCGCCGATCTGCGCCGCTCCTACCGCTCCTTCGCCTTCCCGCTCACCGTGGCCTTCATCGCCTGGTACCTGCTCTACGTCCTGCTGTCCAACTACGCGGGCGACTTCATGGGGACGAAGCTCTTCGGCAACATCAACGTGGCGCTCGTCCTCGGCCTCGCCCAGTTCGCGACCACCTTCCTGATCGCCTGGCTGTACTCCCGGCACGCCGCCGCCAAGCTCGACCCCAAGGCGGCGGCCATCAAGAAGCGGATGGAGGCCGGAGAGTGAGCGCCGCGCTCCCCCTGACGACGGTGGCCGCCGGCGCCACCGAACACCGTCCACTGATCATCACCCTGTTCGGGCTGTTCGTCGTCGCCACCCTGATCATCACGATCTGGGCCGGCCGCCAGACCAAGGACGCCGCCGACTTCTACGCCGGCGGCCGCCAGTTCACCGGCTTCCAGAACGGCCTGGCCATCTCCGGCGACTACATGTCCGCCGCGTCCTTCCTCGGCATCGCCGGGGCCATCGCCCTCTTCGGCTACGACGGCTTCCTCTACTCCATCGGCTTCCTCGTCGCCTGGCTCGTCGCGCTGCTGCTCGTCGCCGAGCCGCTGCGCAACTCCGGCCGCTACACGATGGGCGACGTCCTCGCGTACCGGATGCGCCAGCGTCCCGTCCGCACCGCCGCGGGCACCTCCACCATCGTGGTCTCGATCTTCTACCTGCTCGCCCAGATGGCCGGAGCCGGCGTGCTCGTCTCGCTGCTGCTGGGCATCACCAATGACGGCGGAAAGGTCGCCGTCGTCGCGCTGGTCGGCGTCCTGATGATCGTCTACGTGACCATCGGCGGCATGAAGGGCACCACCTGGGTGCAGATGATCAAGGCCGTGCTGCTGATCGCGGGCGCGCTGCTCATCACCTTCCTGGTGCTGCTGAAGTTCAACTTCAACATCTCCGCCCTGCTGGGGCAGGCCGCCGACAACAGCGGACAGGGCACCAAGTTCCTGGAACCGGGGATGAAGTACGGCAAGGACTCGCTCACCAAGCTGGACTTCATCTCCCTGGGCCTCGCGCTGGTCCTGGGCACCGCCGGCCTGCCGCACATCCTGATCCGCTTCTACACCGTCCCCACCGCCAAGGCCGCCCGCAAGTCCGTCAACTGGGCCATCGGCATCATCGGCGCCTTCTACCTGATGACGATCGCCCTCGGCTTCGGCGCCGCCGCCCTGCTCAAGCGGGCCGACATCCTGGCCTCCAACAAGGCCGGCAACACCGCCGCGCCGCTGCTCGCCCAGGAGATCGGCGGCGGCGCAGGCTCCACCGGCGGCGCGATCCTGCTCGCGGTGATCTCCGCGGTCGCCTTCGCCACCATCCTCGCGGTGGTCGCGGGCCTGACCCTGGCCTCGTCCTCGTCCTTCGCGCACGACATCTACGTGAACGTCATCCGCAAGGGCAAGGCCACCGAGAAGGAGGAGGTGCGGGCCGCCCGCTGGTCCACCGTGGTCATCGGCGCCGTCGCCATCTTCCTCGGGGCCCTGGCCCGCGACATGAACGTCGCCGGGCTCGTCGCGCTCGCCTTCGCGGTGGCCGCCTCCGCCAACCTGCCGACGATCCTCTACAGCCTCTTCTGGAAGCGGTTCACCACCCAGGGCGCCCTGTGGTCGATCTACGGCGGCCTGATCTCGGCGGTCGGGCTGGTGCTCTTCTCGCCGGTCGTCTCCGGCAAGCCCACCTCCATGTTCAAGGACGCCGACTTCTACTGGTTCCCGCTGGAGAACCCCGGGATCATCTCCATCCCGCTCGGTTTCCTCCTGGGGTGGCTCGGAACCGTCCTGTCCAAGGAGGAGGCGGACCCCGCGAAATTCGCGGAGCTGGAGGTCCGCTCCCTCACCGGAACAGGGGCGCACTGAGATCGTCCGAACACCCAGCGTGGCCGCGTCGTAGGTCCCTACGACGCGGCCGTGTTACGTCTCGTTCATTCGGGCACCACTGGACGACACACGCGTCGCGTAGTCTCGAAATAGAACGCGTGAGGTAGATCCAACGTCGCGCGTACCTCTACATCCGGACAGGGGAGGGGGCCCACAGTGCTTCTCGACACCTACGGCCGCGTGGCCACTGACCTGCGCGTCTCGCTCACCGACCGGTGCAACCTGCGCTGTACGTACTGCATGCCCGAGGAGGGACTGCAGTGGCTCGGCAAGTCCGATCTGCTCAGTGACGACGAGATCGTCCGGCTGATTCGCATCGCCGTCACGCAGCTGGGGATCACCGAGGTCCGCTTCACCGGCGGCGAGCCGCTGCTGCGCCCCGGCCTGGTCGGGATCGTCGAGCAGTGCGCGGCCCTGGAGCCCCGCCCCAAGATGTCCCTGACCACCAACGGCATCGGCCTCAAGCGCACCGCGCAGGCCCTGAAGGCGGCCGGCCTGGACCGGGTGAACGTTTCCCTGGACACCCTGCGGCCCGAGGTCTTCAAGACCCTCACCCGCCGCGACCGGCACCACGACGTGATCGACGGCATGGCCGCGGCCCGTGAGGCCGGCCTCACCCCCGTCAAGGTCAACGCCGTGCTGATGCCGGGGCTGAACGACGACGAGGCCCCCGACCTGCTGGCCTGGGCCGTGGAGAACGAGTACGAGCTCCGCTTCATCGAGCAGATGCCGCTCGACGCCCAGCACGGCTGGAAGCGCGACGGCATGATCACCGCCGGGGACATCCTGGAGTCCCTGCGCACCCGCTTCACGCTCACCGAGGAGGGCGCCGAGGAACGCGGCTCCGCCCCGGCCGAGCGCTGGGTGGTCGACGGCGGCCCCGCCACCGTCGGCGTCATCGCCTCGGTCACCCGCCCGTTCTGCGGCGCCTGCGACCGTACGCGGCTCACGGCCGACGGCCAGGTCCGTACGTGCCTGTTCGCCACCGAGGAGTCGGACCTGCGCTCCGCCCTGCGCTCGGGCGCCCCGGACGAGGAGATCGCCCGGCTGTGGAAGGTGGCGATGTGGGGGAAGAAGGCCGGGTCCGGCCTCGACGACCCGTCCTTCCTCCAGCCCGACCGCCCGATGTCGGCGATCGGCGGCTAGCGCTCGGACCCCTCGGGCTGCACCCACTCGTCGAGCTTCACGACGTCCTTGAGGAAACCGCGGACACCCAGGAACTGGGAGAGGTGTTCGCGGTGCTCGTCGCACGCCAGCCACGTCTTGCGCCGTTCCGGCGTGTGCAGCTTCGGGTTGTTCCAGGCGAGTACCCAGACCGCCGCGTCGCGGCAGCCCTTGGCGGAACAGGTGGGGGTTTCGGTATCAGGGGAGGTCACGCCTCAACCCTACAAACCGCCGGAACGGAAAGGCGACGCCGAGCAGCCACGGGGGGAGCTGCCCGGCGTCGGTCCGTCGCTCCGACGGGGGATGCGGAGCGCGTAGGCAGTATGTCACGCAGGACCCGGTGCGGTGCACCGGAACTTCATGATTGATCTGAGCTTTTCCTGAGGTTTCCCGCGTCCAGCGCCGGCCGTACGGGAGCCGGGACGAAGTGCGAGGGCAGCGAGGGGGCCGACTCGCGCCCCGCGTTCGCGATGACCACGGCGACGTAGGGGAGCAGCGCGCCGGCGATCAGCGTCACGATCGCCACCGGCCGCTGCACGTTCCACAAGACCACGGTCGCGATGACCGACAGGGTCCGGATGGCCATCGACACCACGTAACGGCGCTGGCGGCCCCGTACGTCCTCGGCGAGACCCATTCGCGCCCCGGTGATCCGGAAGACCTCGGCCCCGTTCCGCTTCTGCCGCTTCGTGCGCTCCACGCTCCACCACCCCGATCAGCCGCCGGACACTCCCCGGCCCGGACCCTCCCACGGTACGCCGCCGCCCCCACCGCGAGGAGAGGGGGTGTCCCCCGAACGGAGCTGCCCGAAATGCGCCGAACGCCGTACCGGCCGAGACTGGGCCCACATGCGCACAACGCGCCACGAGGAGGCTCGACATGCAATGGTTGTGGGCGATCATCGTCGGTTTCGTGCTGGGCCTGATAGCCCGGGCCATCCTGCCGGGCAAGCAGCACCAGCCCCTGTGGCTGACCACCCTCTTCGGCATCGCGGGCGCCATCCTCGGCAACGCCGTCTCGCGGTGGATCGGCGTCGAGGACACCAAGGGCATCGACTGGATCCGGCACTTGCTGCAGCTTGCCGGAGCGGTCCTGGTCGTCGGACTCGGCGACATGATGTACGTGGCGCTCCGCGGCCGCCGCAGGCAGACGATCTAGCGGCCCCGCCCGGGGCACGGCGGAGGGGCCGGCCGGACAACGGTGTCCGGCCGGCCCC